>CBFFLL010000085.1:871-11188 GCA_965642175.1 Candidatus Methanoperedens nitratireducens
CGCAATGCGATGGATCGGATGTGAAAATTATGGCAGGACGGGAATGTTGCGTCAAGAAAATAAATATATCATGAAAAATATTTTAGATAGAAACATGAAAACAAAAAAGATGGGGATATTCAGGCCATATCTTACTGGAACATGAGCTTCAATTCGATTTCAAGCGGCTCCCTCATACCTTCACTGAATCCATGGTTTCCGGTCCCTATCTTATAGAACATTTTCGGTTCTTTAGCTTTCCTGAAAGTGTTCTCGGCAAACCCTATCTGAATAATACTGTCATTGACAGAGTGCATCATTACGAATCTGCGAGGAGAAATGGACTTGAGATAAGTATCAGGGTCAATGGAACTGTAAAACCTGAGCATGGTCTTATTCCTGATATTGACACTCTGCGACTCAATATCATACCCGCTTGTGCTGATACCGATAACCCCCTTGAGGTCCTGGTCGAGCGCGGCAGCGATGATCGCAAACCGTCCGCCGTTGCTCTCCCCGATAACAGCTATCTTTTTTGGATCGATCCTCGGATCCTGCCTCAGGACATCCACAGCGCGCAGGGCATCTAATACCATCCTGTGCTCTACGGGTTCCTTTCCCTCACTGAAAAGCTTAAGATCGTATTCCATATCCACACCTCCCAGATTGCGCTGCTGTATGCCAAGGCTTGCATACCCCATACCTGATAATATCTCAGCCATTCCCTGAGTTCCTTCTTTAGGCACTGTGGCGCCGGGCAGGATGACAATTGCGGGCACTTTTTTTCCGGAAGACGGAATGCGAAGAAGCCCATCCACAGTGTAGTCTTTACTCCGAAATGATATTGTTTCAAGGGTGTAGTTGCTGCCTGATTCGGTATTCAGCACATCGACATCGACTTTGCCTCTGTTTTCAGGATAGGAGAGAACTCCCTCACTGCTCACGCTCCACCTGTCACTACCCGAAAGAGAGAGAAAATAAGCAATAACAATAACGAATAATACTGCAGTGACCGCGGAAATTATCTTTGATTTAAGGACTGTTCGACTCTCGGTATTTTGATTTCTATTTCTAAGATTTTTTTTTGGTTTCATTTTTCAAACTGAAATTCCTTCCATTACCATTGGGATGATCGTCGTAACTGCGACTACCACAAGCACTATTGCCAGTATTATGAGCAGTACGATCGGCAATATCACAGCCGCGATCGCTTTTCCTGCAGGAAGGTCCTGATACTGGTGGAGTCCGACTACGTTAAGAGCGCCCACCCATATCCATCCGAATATACCAAGCATTGGTATCCATCCAAGAAGTACAAGGGGTGTGGAACTGTACATTGCAACTTTTACGGTCCTCTGGATCTCCCATCTTCCGCCCATGATATATGCCATTCCATGAATGATCGCGCCCCAGATGAACACGCATATCAGCATCAGAACTAAAGACATAAAAAAGTCCGAGAACAATTCTGCAAAACCGCGGGGCTCCAGCACAATGTATTTTGGATCCACATTCTCGGTCACAATGGAACTTACGGTCGAATAAATGATCGATGTCATTATCGCGGAAAGAAGGGAATAAACCGCAGCTATAGACAGGTAATATTTTACAGCCTCTTCCAGGGGTTCATCTTTCGATGTTTCGAATTCTTTAACCGGGTCAGCTAAAAATCCTTTCGCTTTTTTAAGTAAATCCATTTAGTACCACTGCTGAATAAAGAAATGTCTCGTTATATATAATTTTGCATGATTCGTCAGTTCCAAATTAAAAACATTAATTTCAATATGTTATAAATTATTTAAAACGGTTCGGTCAATGCTGCGAAATCCGATTTAGGAAACCCCATTTAATATAAATATAAATCATTTTCTGGTGATAGTTTCACCCAGCACCCTTTTAACCACCGGCGCATCCCCGAACACATCCTCACGCTTGCCTTTCCCATTTAAATAGATCGCCACAAGCGTTATCGTAAGCCCTATCTGCGGGTTATCTACAGTTATGACCATCCCGATTATCGCCAGCGCGCCGGCCATCATCCCCTTCAGCGCGCCTTTCCTGTATGATACTATCTTTGTGCGGTGATATATGCGTATATCCCTCAGGGTCAGGAACATGATCGAAACAAACCCGAATGCTGCGATAATGAAATATATATTCTCAAATGTCATATCAAACTGGCTGCCTTATCTGGTTTTGTTCGCTTCAGATATTCCTTTATCATTGCAGGAAATGATTTTGCGTTCACGAAACGCAGGCCGAGTTGCTCTGCCCATTTCTGGATCCCGATATCGCTTGCCACGACAGCGGCGTCAAGTTCTTTTGCGAGCAAAAGCACGTCAATGTCAGGCGCACTGTCCAGGATACCGTAGCGCAGTGCACCCCTGTATTTGTCCCTGAACTTGTTGATTATCTCACCTATTACGATGCGCTCTATCTCAGGCTCAATGTCGCGTTTTGACTTTGCCTTTGTAGTGCGGAAAAGGCATTCGGTCGCTCCGTCCCATATCGCCTCCTCAGCCACGTCCATCCCTTTATTGATGCGACCGCGCATGAAATCCACATAATCGTAGAATATCTTTGAGGGTATCTTCACTTCATACCTGTCAGGTGTCTTTTTCACAAGCCATGTATCGATCTTTGCAATGGTATCATCACCGCAGCCGTTATTCTTTGCAAAATCCCTCATTTCATTATATACAGATGGGAACGGGATATAGCAGCTTATCCCTATGTGCAGGCGCGCCTCTGCTATAATATCAAGGATACCACCCATCGTAACGCAGAGCGTCCCTCCTCCTTCAAGTTCGCGCGTCTGTGAATCAGTGAGGGCGCTTGTATCAAGAACGAATCGCTGACGTATCATATAATATATTACTGTCTTTATTGATTAAATAAACTTTCTGTTTAGTTGGATATGGATATCTCATTTCAGGGTTTTAAGATATGCTATCAGGTCGTTAAGGTCTTCCTGGGACATATGCCATACAGAATACCTGATATCGGGTGAATTGTATATACCTGACATCATACTGCCATAGTCCATCATTTGCATATTCTTCCCTCCAATAATTAGAACTAGAGTTCGTACTATAAAAAGATAGGAGTATAAAAAAGAAAAACAGGGGCTTATCGCCCCGATGAAATGTTTCAGCCTTATTCGGTCACAAGGACATCATGATGTCCCATCTTCATGACTTTGCCGGCGCTTTTTGCTTTAACTCCCATTATCTTTTCATGGGCAAGCTCTGCCGCCTTCTTTCCCGCAAGCAGCATGCCGCCGAAAGTCGGTCCCATTCTTGGCGCGCCGTAAGTTGAAGTCGCAGACATACCGGCTACAATAAGTCCTGGATATATTTCATGCGTAAGTTCGACGGTCTGCTTTTCAGCTTCGTCAACCCAGAGGGAGCCGCAGCCCTTAGGCTTTGGAATCTCATCTGGCTTTTGTTCGTTCAGACGCTTTACAAGGAATGAATCATGTCCCGTAGCATCGATCACAACTTTTGACCTTATGGCGATCGGGTCCATGCAGGTAATGAACTTGGGCATCTGCTGAACCGGGAACCACTGGATAACAACGCCATCAACATGATCTTCCTTGAGTACAAGGTCTTCCACGTTCGTGGAGTTAAGAAGCTTGGCGCCCGCGTCGCATGCGCTTGCCAGCATCTTTGAGACCATCTCGAAAGAATCGCAGACATAGAGCCCCTCTCCAGCATCCTTTAGCCTCACGCCGCACTCTTCAAGTATCTTGTGCGCCGGAGCCATTACTGTGTTCTTGGGCATAAGAAAACCTCCCTGCCACATCCCGCCGCCGCCGTAGATGTTCCTCTCTATCATCACGGTCTTGTGTCCCAGTTCTGCCGCGTATTTTGCCGCCGTAACGCCGCATGGTCCTGAGCCAACAACGACAATATCTGTGTCAAGAATATTCTCTATAAAATCATCCATGAATTCGTTCATTATGGTTTTTGTAACATGTATCTCGCTTGAGTAGGTCATTATTTCACCCTATGTCATTAGGGTTCAGGCTCACTATAAACTTTTCTGAATTAGTAATAAAGGAAAATTATTTATTCCAAGAGTTATAATACAATCACATGGAGAATGAGATAAATATCTTCCTTTCAACGTGTTCAGTTATTATCGGTTTTATCGGATTATTTTTCGTCCTTAAGATATGGCTTGTCTGGAAGCGGTTAGACAAGAACGTACTGAAAGCCAGGGTTTTTCTTGACCCCAATTTCCTTATAAGGAACTGGTTGTTCATTTTCATTGCCGGCGCCTTCATTGTTATAAGAAGAATCCTGCACCTTTTTGATCTATTAGAACTCCCGAAACTGAGTGTAGAAATGACAATCTTCTTTGATCTTATGGGCATGGCGGTAGTTGCTTTACTGGTTATCCTGGCTTATTACTGGTATAAGCTTGTAGATTCCGCAATCGAGCACAAAGCCAGGAAAGATGCGCCACATCTTCATAAATAGCTTATTTCCGTGTTATCACTATTACTGCGCTTCCAACTTCAATGACGTCCACTGCTTTTCCTTTTAAGAGTCTCTCCTTTTCGACGGTGAAACAGGAACTATCAAGAGTTAAATCTTCACCATCCACGGTAAGCGAAATGCTTCCTGATACTGCAAGTTTCGGGTCAGCGCTGATAAGCGCTTCTGCAATTTGTTTTGCCCTGCTCCTGTATGTTTTTCCAAGGACTTTCATGTTTGGTTTGAGCGCATTCGGCACTGTTTCAAAGTCCGGAGTCCCGGTTTTGAGCCTTACCTCAGAATTTGCTGCGCCAGCGATATCAGATGCATCTTCCAGGGATGAATATATCTCGATACCTGCAAGCTGTGCATTTAGCGACATGCCGTGCTCGGATTTGTAGCGGCGAATGGCAGCAGTGATCTCTTTTATAAGTTCACCGGTAGCCTCGGCCCCTGCGTCAATAAGCGACTCATCCACCTGCGGCCATTGAGCAAGGTGAACACTAACATGTTTTAAATGAGAATACATTTCCTCTGAAAAATACGGCAAAAAGGGCGCAAGGAGCCGTGAAAGTGTATCAATAGTAACAAACAGAGTGTACTGTGCTGATCTCTTTCCCTCTACATCTCCATATAATCTTGATTTTGCGAGTTCAATATAATTATCTGCCAGTATCTCCCAGGCAAACCCGCGTATAGCTTTGAAGGTCTCATCGAACTGGTATGTGTCCATCTTCTCAGTGCAGTCCTTTACAAGCCTGTTGAGCTTGCTCAGGAGCCACAGGTCGATGGGGGTATATGGCGCAGGTTCATTAGATATATGAGGCATGGAAAATCGCACAATGCTCCACAACTTCTGCAAAAATCGCGAACCTGCGACCACGTCCTTCCATGAAAATATTATGTCAGAACCTGTCGTGCCACCTATGGCAGCCCACTGCCTGAATGCATCCGCGCCGTTCTTCTTGATGACCTCCTCAGGGACAATGAAGTTGTTTCGGGACTTGCTCATCTTGTGCCCGTCTTCGCCAAGCACCATGCCGTTTAGAAGGATGGTATCCCACGGTTTCTTATCAAGCAGGGCTTTTGTTCGGAGAATCGTATAGAACGCCCATGTGCGAATAATATCATAACCCTGCGGGCGAAGCTGCGCCGGGAGGAGCAGCGGATGGTCGGAAAGCCATCCTGAAACGTGAAGGGCTGAGATGGAGGAGTCCATCCATGTGTCAAGCACGTCCACTTCTCCTTTGAATTCTGTGGAGCCGCATTCGCACGCTTCCGGGGGTTTTTTCTGCGTAGGGTCAAGGGGCAGCCATTCTTCTTTTGCCACCTTTGTTTTGCCGCATTTTGCGCAATACCATGCCGGGATAGGCGTTGCGAATATCCTCTGCCTTGAGATGCACCAGTCCCACTCCATCGTCCCTGTCCAGTTCTCAAGCCGCACCTTCATGTAATCTGGAACCCAGGTTACCTCGTTCGCGGTGTTCAGGATATCTTGTGAGATGATCTTAACGAACCACTGCCTCTCTGATAGTATCTCTATGGCTGTCTTGCAGCGCCAGCACAGCCCAACGTTCTGGTCGAGCTTTTCCTGTTTGTAGAGGATACCAATCGTTTTCATGTCCTCTATTATGGCTTTCTTGCATTCATCCGTGCTCATTCCGGCATATTTTCCTGCAATGTCGGTCATTTTGCCTGTCTTGTCGATGGCTTTTCGCAAGGGGAGGCTGTGCGCGACCCACCACCTCACGTCCTGCTTGTCGCCGAAGGTGCATATCATCACAACTCCGGTGCCGAATGTGGGATCGACGCTCTTATCGGCTATGACCCTTACATTATGTCCGAAAACGGGTACTTTGACCTCGGTGTTAACGTATTTGCCGTATCTGTCGTCATCCGGGTTAACCGCGACAGCGACGCATGCGGCGAGAAGTTCAGGTCTTGAAGTGGCTATCTTGAGTGTGTCAAAATTAAGAAAATTAAGAAGCGTGTCCCTTGCATCGTATTCCACTTCTGCGAAGGCGATGGCTGTTTCACAGCGGGGGCACCAGTTCACGGGGTGGTTCTGCTGGTATACCATGCCGTTCTTATACATCTGCACGAAAGACGCCTGGGTTTTCCTGAAATAAGCCGGGTCCATGGTAATATATTCGTTGCTCCAATCGATGGAGAAACCCAGGCGGCGAAGGCTCATTCTCATTCGTTCGATGTTTTTTGTCGTAAGCTCGACACACATGCGTCGGAACTCCTCACGCGAGACCTGGCTCTTGGTTATGCCATTTAACTCTTCTACCTTGACTTCTGTGGGCAGACCGTGACAGTCCCAGCCCTCAGGGAACATCACATTGTATCCGCGCATTCTCTTATAGCGCGCTACAAAATCTATATAACACCAGTTAAGCGCGTTGCCGATATGGAAATTTCCGGTAGGATACGGGGGTGGAGTGTCGATTATGAACCGGGGTTTTTCAGAGTCCCAGTCAAAGTAATACATGGAATCCTGCCACGTATTCATCCATTTTTCTTCGATAGCGTTAGGGTCGTATTCTTTCGGGAGTTCCATAGTTCTGGTTCTGATAACTTACATTATTAATAGAATTATCGGTTTCGAGGAGTTTATCTTGCATACCACAGGAATTCAGAAATTTATAATGGGGTTGAATGGGAGAGGAAAAAAATACAGATGATGCAAGAGATACCACCCCTCCCCAACCCGCCAGGGTTGTATCCTCATGCCTCTTCCTGTGCATTGGGCATTCTTCTCTATGAATCATATTATAGTTATAATTGATTATGACGAAAGTATTACAAAACTATAATAAGAGTATTACTAAAATTCGGAAAAAAATATTACGCGTAATACTTTTAACCTTAAGCGTTTATATTAGACTCAAAACCCATTCAGAAAGCGGTTATGGAGAAATGACATGAAAATGAGGAGAACGATTTCCATTGATAAAAAAGACCTCGATGCACTGAAACCGTTGTTGGACTCCAACGGTAATAACCTCAGTCATGCTCTTCGGCATTTGATCAAAGAATACAGTGAAAAGGTGAATCTGAGCAAGATATCCGGTGACGAGCAAAAAATGATGGTGCTGAGAAATCAGATCATCGAGAACAGGATTTGCGCTCTCGTACCTTACCAGCTTCTCCAGTGGCTTCTTAAAAATAACCAGTGTGTGCCCCCTCTTGGTACATTCAGGGTCATGATGGAAAAGTATACAAAAATGTTCGGGATAGAAAATTTTACCTTTAACGATTACCTCAAAATGATCAACTCTCAACTTGACGTATTTGGATATCAGTATCGCCAGCATATAGAAGTGAGTCCGGATCTTGGGAATATCAGGATATCGTTCGAAGGAGAAAATTCCGAACACTTGAAAGGTGTTGTTATAAACTATTCATGCTTACTTTCTCACCATCCCATCAAATTGAAGACAAAGAAGTTCATGCAATCTCCTAACCTGATCATTGTTGATTATGGACCCTGCATCAGTGAAGATGAAGCGTTTAGATCAGTAATGAAGCATTTCGGAACAAACCAGTTTATAGTGGATGATATCCAGAGCAATATCGGGTTCTGGAAAATGGCAGTAGATATAATGAAGGCTGACCATTACGAGGACGTTATTTTAAGCAGGGAGATATTGATGGATATATTTAAGTCCAGAGAATTTTCCGATCATCTCTGCCATCTTATCTCAATTATATACAGTGCATCAGTTGAGGATACGGACTGCAAGAATATTACAGCATATATCGAAGAGATATGCAAGACGAATGGGTTGATATACAAAATGGAAACTAACGAAAATGAAATAAGGATATTTCATAAATTTGATGATAAGAGTGTCATCCATACGATCAATAAAACAATCCTTAAGACACTGGATATGGCGGGGCATCATTTCGATATTAAGAAAGGGGATAAAATAACGACCCTGAGCAGTAAGTAGACTTCATGTAATTAAGTTCCTGCATGAATTGCTTTTTTCTTACGGAGAATGGCATCAAGCAGATCTTATGCTGTGTAATTCCTCCAGACCAATGGAAAACAGGAGAAGTTCCATTTGAATGAGGAAATTATTTCAGGAAATGATACTTTCACACCGCTCTGATAACCTTTATATTCTCGCAGGTGCAAGGGTATTATTGCCTCTCAACTAACAAATCAAACAAGAGGCTTGAGGAATAATATGAATGACATAGCAACAAAGATAGAAGCCCGATTTTCTGAAATGGGCATAAAAGTACAGATTGGTGAAATCGAAACAAGGTTGGACCAGTTGATAAATAAGTTCAAAGTGCCTCCTGAAGAAGCACGCAGGAACGTCATCAACTATTTTCTGAAACAGCACAATATCCCGAGAACAGAGTTCTTCGAGAAGCGCGAAACGCCGCAGGTGAAAGCGTCAGATATCAAAGAGGACGGCAGGTGGGTAACTCTTCGCGGCAAGGTCGTGCAGTTGTGGGAGACCAACCATGAATCCGTATCACAGGTCGGACTGCTCGGCGACGAATCCGGAACTATAAAATTCACAAAATGGGCAAAATCTGCGCTGCCGCAGGTGGAGGAAGGCAAGAGCTACCTGTTCAAGAACATCACAACCTCAGAATATCAGGGACAATTCAGTGTTAAGCTGAATAAGACAAGTGAAATAGTCCCGTTAAACGAGGACATAGAAGTGGGAAGATCGCTTATTGAATACAGCGGAGCCATCGTTGATATCCAGAGCGGTTCAGGTCTTATAAAGCGCTGTCCAGAATGCAACCGTGCGCTTGTGAAGGGCGCATGCGGAGAGCACGGAAAGGTTGAAGGACAATATGACCTCAGGGTCAAGGCTGTTATGGATGACGGAGAAAAGGTGCAGGACATCCTGTTGAACAGGGAGGTCACAGAGGCGCTTGTCGGCATTACGCTTGACCAGGCAAAGGACATGGCGACCGAGGCGCTTGACCAGGCTGTGGTACTTGACGTGATAAAGAGCAAGCTCGTTGGCAGGTATTTCACCGTATCGGGAGGAAAACTTGACAGGTTCATACTTGTGGACACGATCAGGCAGGATACAAATCCAATAGAAGAGGAGATCATAAGGCTGCTCGGAAGTGCGGCACCTGTGGCGCAGGAGGCGTAACATGGTTGAAAATGGATCAGGGACAGGATCATGGAGTGGTTCAGGATTTGTGCGGGAAGTAGCACACCGCATATTCGCAGCAGAGTTCAAGGAATCTAACTTACAGGCAAAAGAAGGGCAGGACCAGTATTCTCCCTCGTATCTCATCACCCCGACTGGCGCAAAGTGCAACCGCGTCTTTATTGTGGGTACGCTGATCGAGAAGGACGATGTGGGCACGGACGCCGAATTCTGGCGCGGGCGTATTGTTGACCCCACTGGCGCGTTCTTCGTAAATGCGGGACAGTACCAGCCCGAAGCTGCGCAGGTTCTTGCAAAGACCACGCCGCCAGAGTTCATAGCTGTCATCGGGAAGCCCACGACATACACCACAAAAGAAGGTAACGTCCTCACATCCATCAGGGCAGAGTCCATGCAGATAGTGGATGCTGCTACGCGGGACAGGTGGGTCGTGGATGCGGCGAAGCTAACCCTGGCAAGGCTTGAGAGGTTGAAGGGCAATGAGCCTGATGCTGTGAAGGCGAGGGAGCATTACTCTACTGATGTGGAGGGCTACAGGGCGATGGTGCAGCAGGCGCTGGAGTCGGTGAGGGCACGGTAGAGTGCCCACCTTTTTTTAAAGGAGAGATAAAACATGAAGAACGTTGAAATGACAGTTGATGGGAATATTCTTGTGCCTCTTGTGGATGAGAAGACCGAAAATAGTTCTAAAC
>CBFFLL010000086.1:0-11147 GCA_965642175.1 Candidatus Methanoperedens nitratireducens
TGAGTCAAATAGCGCCAAATCATCGCTCATACAGTTCATACCTGTGTTTATATAGTCTCTTGCCGAAATCGAAATCCTGTTCTATGAGTTTCAATGCATTTTGCGCGATTTTGTCCTGCTTTTTATCGCATATCCATTTCTGCAAAGCTTCGGTGAAGGCTCGTCCCAGGTCTCCCTTTTTTGTGCCATGACTGCTCTTAACGAGGTCTCTGAACTCTTCCTCAACATCATCTTTAACATTTATGGTGATGGTTCCCATAAATTACATTTAGACCTATAATGTATTTAAATGTTTTGTATTTATAAACTTATTTTTCCTAAAGCCCCATCCTCTGCACGATCTCCCCGACCCCTTTCATTGCCGCCGAATCAGCAGGCAGCTCTGCAAGCGGCTTTCCTTCAAGGTCAAAGCTTGCAAGTACTTCATCAAAAGGTACAACACCAGCGAGGTCCATCTTCAATTCCCTCGCATACTCCTCGATACGCGCGCGGTTCTCAGGCGTGACCTTATTCGCGACCACATGCATCTTTTTGACATTAAGGTTCAGCGACTTTGCCAGATCCCGTATCCTCTCTGCTGTCTGCAAACCACGCCGTGAGCCATCCGTGACCACCAGCAGCTCATCCACATCCCTGATGATGCGCCGCGAGAGATGCTCAAGCCCTGCAGCAGTATCTATTATCGTCAGGTCATAGTTCTTAAGTATCCTGTCCATTATCCCACGAAGGAGATTATTCGCAAAACAGTAGCATCCCGAACCCTCAGGACGCCCCATCACAAGCAGGTCATAACGCGGCATTTCGGTTAGCACCTCATAGACCTTTGACTCCAGAAGCGCCTCCTTATTGGTATCAGGAGCCATTTTATCGCGTTCCTGTAGCATGAATTCCCGCATGTCGCCTATGGTTTTTTCGACTTTGACTCCAAGCACGTCAGGGAGGTTGGAATCGGGGTCTGCATCGATGGCAAGCAGTGTTCTTTTGCCTGCTGTGAGGTGTTTTATCAGCATCCCGGCTACTGCTGTTTTGCCTGTGCCCCCTTTTCCTGTTATTGCGATTACTTTCATCAATTCATCTTCTGCATTCGTTACGATAAAAACATTGTGACGTCCTATATTTTTCCGATAGATGTTTGTTTCCTACTTCTCTTTTCCTTTCAGCACGATCCTGTCAATGGTGATCTTGGCATTCTTGAAAATTATCTTCAGCCCCTCACCGCCTCCAAACGCCATCGGCTGCATCATAGGCATTCCTGCAGGCATATTCATAGCGGGCGCAGACCATCCTGGAGCCGCACCTGTCATGCTTGCAGCTTCTTCAGTTGGGGCTTCAGGAGCTTCTTCTTCCTTAGTCCATCTCTGCATCACAGGATGCTCTTTTTTCTCAAGGAATTCCCGCAGTGTCTTCAGGTCGGTCACTTCATCTTCAGTGGAAACTTTATCCAGAAGCTCAGGAGGTATGTCAGCTTTTATCTTTTCCTTAAGGTTCTTTGGCATCCACACCACACGGTTCCATCCCCCATCAGGCTGTATGAACTTGGGCGAACGGAAATAGTTCACGCCCACGCCAAGGAAACCGATGATCTGTTTACCTCCGCCAGTCTGTCCTGCCATCGTGGAGAACGCAAGCCCGTTTGGCGTAGTACCTGAATAATCCCTGTCCACCCATCCGATGCCGTCCACTTCAGGGATGTAGAACCCAACTACTTCAAAGCATCCGCAGCTTGTGTGCGGGTATTCGAAGAATGAGTGTATCTTGATGCGTGAATATTCTCCGCCCGACAGCGCCACAGCCTTCTCATTGACGCCCGAGTATTCCCCGCCTTCCTTATCAATGATCTCACCTTTCGGGATAGCGAACTGCGGACCCTCAGGATCGACCTTCGCAGCCGCGCGCCCGTCGAACCAGTTTATTGCACCGCATAGAGAAATTCTATCAGGCGTAACAACGCACACGTTCGTGGGGGCAAAGCTCTGGCACAGTGTGCATCCATAGAACACATCCACGTCCTCGTCATGGAGACCGCGCGTGCGCGCGTCCCTCGCTTCATAGACCTTCAACGCCTCAGCCCTCTGTTTTTCAACTTCTTCAGGGTCTGTGATGTACGTGGCTTCGATCTTCTCGATGAAGGGGAGCTCGTTCCTGAAAAGCATCATCGTAGCTTTAGCTATCTGCTCAAATGAGTTGAGACCTTTCTTGATCGCATCCTTGTTGATCCGAACCCAGACATCATATCTCTGGTTCAGGTGCATGTAGCCCTGGATATAATTCTGGAAATCATGATTACGCCGCTCCACGATCGCTTCAAGATCATTTTCCACAAGTTTTCCTGCAATGCGGTATATCATCGAATAAGGGTGGCGCGACCCCTCCTTCATCGCTGAGAGGTCTGGTCCGATCAGTGTAAATTTTCCATCCTCTATTTCATCAATGCCCGCAGCCCTCACAAGCTCAAATCCCCGCGACTTGGGGCCTGCGAGTTCAACAAACATATCATCTTTTCGTACACGTTCACCCTCGAACATGGGTGAGATTTCAAAGGGAAATTCGTTAGCCATATTTTCTTCCTGATACCCTGTATTGAAATACAGGGACTTAACTATTTTTTCGGTAATTCTTTTATAACTTCATCAAGCGCTGCTATGAAAACATCATTCTTCAGATTCCCGAATGACATATTTGCATTCGGGTGATAATATTTATCTATTGATATCACCTTGATATTCGAGAAATTCTTAAGTGCAGATATAGCCTGCGATGCATAATAATACGTTATCCCGAAGAAAACCACAAGGTCATAGTTTCCTTTTCCATCAAGTCCCTTCCAGTCCGGGTCGCACAGATACGATGCCAGAGCATGCATATTAATATAGTGGGCATCGAGCTCTTTGTCGCCGAGGGACGTATATGAGTTCCCGACAGCAGCTATCTGTATGCCTGTTTTTCCTATCGCAACAGCCCTTGCAAGCACATCCTTATCATGTACTTCAGAACCAACTATCAGAAGCGGCCTCTTTGCTCTTGCAAGCATCTTTCCGGGAACTGCTGGCATGACAGCCTTTGCCATTTTCGGTCCGGGGATGTTGCCCGTATCAAAAGGCACTGCCTGGCGGGTCGTGTCTATGACCTTTTCAGTTGCGGGTTTTGGATCGGTTTTTCCGGGAGCTTTTTGGTTCATTTTTTTGCCTCCTTGCACAGGCGTGGGACGTTCGTAGGCTGGAACGAAACATCCACTTTCCGAAGCGGTCCCTCAGTGATCTTCTTCTTCTCCCAGTCTATCTTCCATCCCCTGTCCTCAAGGAGCTTCAGGAGTTGCTCACGCTTAGCAACAGGTAAATCCTGTTCGCTTCTTACATATACATACCAATCGTCAGGCATCTTTTTGAGGTATTTCTCACTCAACTCGATATAATGTGTTAGCTTGATAGCTCTTCCAAGGCTGTTATCGCTCGGCCTGAAACACAACTTTGCCAAAAGCGGCATCAGTTCATCTTTTGTCTCTGCGGTTATCAATAGATGTTCAGGAGCAGGCTCAACATTAACTACCGAGCCGTCTCTCCCGTCCAGCACGTTCCAGTCCTCTTTCCTGTAAGGTTTTCCTATAAAGGCGCGCCTGTATTTGGTGCCGTGAGGTCCGGTAACAACAGGGATGCCAAGTCTGTTGCAGCCTGTGGCGATAGAAAAGGCTTTCTGGGAGTAGGCACCCCATGCTATCCCGACCGCTCCAACACGGTTTAGCACGTAATCGGCTATCTCTTCCCAGTTGCCTTTTGTCTTTCTCCCCGCGAAAATGGAGGCGACTTTTATCGTTGTCGCGGCGATATGCGCATTAGATACGCAAGAGCCAGTGTTCAGCAGGTTTCCTTTGATGAACCTTCCTGGGTACCGCTCATAAAGCGTCTTTCCTTCCTTATCCTTATACATTCCGATATCCATTGCAGCGCAACCCGAAGAAATAATGATGTAACTGCGCTGTATCATCTCTTCCACAACGTCATATACATCCTTAGTGCCGTCTGGATAATTGCAACATCCAACAAAAGCAAGCACTCCTGGCGTGGTGCCAAGCACAAGATTTCTGCCCTCCTCACGTATCTCAGGGTCGCCTATCTGTCCTCTTCCTATTCGCATTTTCCCTTTTTCCTCTCGTATCACACGCTGTGCGGCTTTCTCAATGACGTTAAGGATCGGGATATCAACCGGGCAGCTGTAATCGCACCTTCCGCATCCCACGCACTTATCATGGAGCACTTCGAACTTCGTGAGGTCTCCATTTGCTGCGGCAGCCATTGCATCTGAGATCGGTAGACCCTGCGGACAGTCGCGGGTGCACTGCTGGCACTTTGTGCATTTTGCTACAAGTTTCCTGAACTCCTCCTCGTTCGGAAACGCAGTGAGTCCTTTTGCTTTTCTTATGGGACCCATTTTCATTGCAAGCTTTGGGACAAGTTCACCAATTTTTTCAAAATCAAGAAGCAGGGCACCTGCCTGTTTTCCGCTCACCAGATCGTCTATTATCGCATCAACGCTGTCGTTTGACCTATCGGGTAAGCCGTATGTGATCTTTTCATTGGTGGCTATTACAGGGATATGGAGCTTCTGTGCTTCCTTCAATATATCAGCCCTGACGCACTGCTCATCAGTAACGAGCACATCTGGTATGCCTGAGCGGATATATTTTAATTCCTTACTCATTGAGCCTATGATTTTAGCAGTCCTGTTGTAGCGGGTCATCTCGTGAGCTGTGCAGCACAGTCCAGCTATCTCTATTTTATCAAAAAGATCTTTACTGTCCATGTAATCAAGAATGTACGCGGGTGCAGCGATGTTGTGCCCTATGCATATCACAACAGGTTTCGTGGGATCAAGTATCCCCATTCCTATCTCTGCCAATGGCGCTTTTTCATCTGATTTAGGGAAACCCAGGCATGATATTTGTAGTATATCTGCCACTTCCATTCCCAGATGGTCAAGCATGCCTGCATGAAGGGTCTTGGATTCAAAATCACGTGCTGAGCCTTCCTGTCCTGTATGCGTGACAGCGGTAAGCTGGGTCAACTGCTCTTCAATGTACTCAAGCACTGGTAGAAAATCGCCTATGGTCTGCGGCTGGATGCCCATTATGGTCTCGGTAAGCGGAGCTTTCAGATTGCTTGGACCCACGTCTATGGGATGGTCTTTTCCGTATTTTTTAATAAAATAGTTGAAAAGATGACGTCCATGGGCAGTATGACACGCAGCTCCTGTTATGCATATCCTCAGCGCTTCTCGTGCAGATTGGCCCTCCAGGTCAATACCGCAAGCTCCTTCTTTATTACCCGTTAGGTCGCATTTCCCGTACGTGCAGTAATCGCACATGTCGCTCGTTGGTGTATACGTGGGGTTGTACCTGTCCAGGAGACGGTAGTCCCAGTTGCGAAGGCTGATAACTTCAGGTCTTGGTGTAGGACCTTCAGCTTCGAGTTGCGCCTCCTCCTCACCTATCGCGCCAATATTTATCTGGACATTCTCCAAACCTTCTATTACAAATTTTCCTTTCTTAACTATCATTAAATATCTCCGCTGAACTCAAGTATTAATGGATTTCCTTTCCTCAGCGCGTCTGATATCTTATAATTTATCGGTGCTGTTATTTGAAATTCACATTCAGTTCAAGAACGATGTCAAACCCTAATTCATATTAATGTACTTAAACGTTACCATATTTATCATTAACGTCCATTACAGTTAAAAAACCAAAGACTTAAATAAATTTATGACAACATTATTCCGGGCGTCCAGAAAAATGTTGGTCATGCTTATTTTTCTGGATTTGGAACAATAGTTCCAAATGACTGTGTTGCTTCAATAGATGAAGCTGCACACGAACAGGCGCTTAAATACATGAAGGACATCTATGGCGCCTGGATAACAACATCTGATAAAGTGTTATAGACGGTTTTCATGATCGCAGGAATAGATGAGGCGGGAAAGGGACCGGTCCTTGGTCCCATGTGCGTTGCTGGACTACTGGTGGATGAGAAAAAACTTGACAATATTACCCGCATCGGTGTTAAGGATTCAAAAAAACTGACACCCAAAAAGCGGGAAGCTCTTTCGGTTGAAATTAAAAATCTCGCTGATAAGATCTTTATCCTTGAAGTCAGCCCAGGTCAGATAGATGAACTCAGGAAAGTGATCACTATGAACGAGATAATGGTCGCATGCTATGTGAAAGTACTGGAGGAACTCAGGCCGGAAAGCGCTTTCGTGGATGCGGCTGACGTTATCGCAGAACGTTTCGGGGAGAACATAAAGAAAAAATATTCCGGTGATCTAAATATTACTTCAGAACACAATGCTGATGAGAAATACCCGATCGTCTCTGCTGCTTCCATACTGGCAAAAGTAAGAAGGGACGAACTTGTCAGGAACATTGAAAAAACAGCAGGTACTGAAATAGGGAGCGGCTATCCATCTGACCGGAAGACGATAACGTTCCTTGAGAACTGGGTCAGGGAACACGGCTCACTCCCTGATTTTGCCCGTAGTTCCTGGGAGACTTCAAAGAACATTATCGAGAGATCCAGGAAAAGCCAGAGAACAATAACTGACTACTGATTTTCTGCAAAAAAAGTTAATATATGAAGAGTTCCACTCTAATATATAGTAAATAGAAGGGAGTTTCTTGGATGGCTTGCAGGGAAAAAAGGATTCGATGTTGCTGTATTGGACGAAAGCAAGAGCGGGTGGAACAGGGTACTGCCTCAGGGAAGCCACTGGAAAAACGGCTTCCTGTTTCCCGATGTATTCAGTAAAGCAGATGCTGTGGTGCAGACCTGCTGCCCGAAAACACACAGGTTAGGCGGGCATTTTACAATGTCCCTGAAGAATAGCGTGGGAATGGTTGCAAGGTACGACCCTGAGGACGGATATGATTATATGGGCGAACTTCACGGCTCACGATACCAGAGGCAGATGATAGCTGAAATAAACGCGGCTTACGAACCCGTTTTCGTGATAATGGACGGGATAGAGGGACTTTCGAAGGGGGGGGCGGGATATTTGAGCAGGAGCAGATAGAAAGAGCTGCAAAAAGATCGAGGAAAAGCTAAGGGAAAACTGATTATGTCTCTCCTATCGTCACCTTTAGCATCTTATCGCCCTTTGCGATTTTTTCCACTATGTCCTGACCTTCGATGACCTGTCCGAAAATTGCATAGCTCTTATCAAGGAATTTCGCATCTTCAAGACATATATAGAACTGCGAGCTTGCACTGTTTGGATCATTAGAGCGTGCCATGGCGACAGCCCCCTTTTTATGAGTCAGGGTTGGCGCTATCTCAAGAGGTATGGTCTTTTCTGAACCACCTGTGCCATCCCCTTTCGGATCCCCGCCCTGTATCACGAATCCAGGCTCGACCCTGTGGAAAGTCAGACCATCATAGAACCCCTTCTGCGCAAGTTCAATGAAGTTCTTAGTGGTGATCGGCGCATCTTTTTCATAGAGTTCGAACTTTATCGTCCCTTTTTCAGTAACGATAGTGGCGACCCTATTTTTTCCAGTTTCCCCGGGTGCGGCAGTATCAGATTGCGGCTTGCTGCCTATGCACCCAAGGGTGATCGAAACAAGTATTATCAGTACCATTACGATGTTTTTTAGCTTCAATTTATTTTGCCTCTTTTTTCTCCTCTTTTGCCATCTCCTTGTCCATCTTGTAGTCGTCGTAGCCCATCCATGCCACGATCAATCCTATGAACAGGAGGAATAGACCAATTGTTCCACCCAAAAGAGTAAGAAGGTCCCCCAGAAAGCCAAAGCCCATAAATTCTTTTGGAATATACCATACTATACCTATTATTAATATCACAATTCCAACAAGCATTTTCAAGATATTTCCGACCGATGACATGATTTCACCCATCATTAATTCATTTACTCATTATTAAGTTTTTTTATATACCACAGGAAAATTTATTACCCCTGTTATTAATAGTAATTAGAATGAACGGAACAATCTCGCAGGTTACAATAAAAGGCGTTTACCTACTTGAAAAAAACAGTGGCCCGGTCCCTCTTGTGCTGCTTGAAGACGAAGCTAAACGGATCATGCCAATATATATTGGATTATCCGAAGCCATTTCAATAAATGCAGCCATCAATCACGAGATCCCTCCAAGACCCATGACCCACGACCTTTTTATCTCTCTTCTTGAACGAACTTGTTCGCAAATAGATGATATACTGATAGATGAACTCAATGATGGCGTCTATTATGCCAGATTATGCGTTTCTATGGACGGAAGACAGTTTGAGATCGATGCAAGACCCAGCGACTGTATCGCTATCGCCCTTCGCTGCAGTTCCCCAATCCATGTGAGAGAAAGCATTATCACTGAAGCTGCGATAAATAAAGAGGAGATCGAAGGGATATTACCGCTTGATAGCTATCTTACATGATTAGTTTCACACCGCTATCACAAAGCAGATACTTGTATAGAGATATTTAACAATTATGTTTTTTGAAGAAAAAGGTATCTATACCGTGCATGAGTTCACCATGGCTGTGAAGGGGATACTTACATCCGGGCAGTTCAATGATATCTGGATACGGGGTGAGATATCGAATTTCAAGAATCATACATCAGGTCACAGGTATTTTACTCTCAAAGATAAGAACAGTTCCCTTCAATGTGTGATGTTTAAATGGCATGGTCAGAACCTCAGGTTCGAACCAGAACACGGTATGAAAGTGCTGGTCCTGGGGGACCTGGATGTATATGAGCAAAGAGGCCAGTACCAGTTAAAGGTTAGGGCGATACGACCTGATGGTGTCGGGGAACTCTATAAGGCTTATGAGCAGTTAAAGAATAAACTGGCGCTTGAGGGATTGTTCTCACCCGAACATAAAAAAGCGCTGCCGAGGTTCCCAAAAAGGATCGGGATCGCAACTTCTGAAACCGGGGCTGTGCTTCATGATATACTGACAGTCCTGAAGAGAAGGTACCCTGTGAGCGTATTGTTCATACCCACGATGGTGCAGGGAGAATACGCAGCCAACAGCATAGTTCACTCCATTGAATTGCTAAATAGAACTGACGTTGACCTTATCATCCTGGGAAGGGGCGGCGGTTCGCTGGAAGACCTGTGGTCATTCAATGAAGAGGTAGTGGCGCGGGCAATTTTTGGTTCAAAGATTCCGATCATATCAGCTGTGGGGCACGAGACAGATTATACCATTGCTGATTTTGTTGCAGATGTCCGCGCTCCAACCCCGTCTGCTGCTGCTGAGATGGCAGTCCCTGACAGGCAGGAGCTTTTCAACCATGTAAAGAGGTTAAGGGAAATTATTATTGAAAGGCAGAGGCGCGATATTATCGACAGATCCCTTCACACAGCTGAACTCAGGAAGTGCGTTGACCCCTGTTTATTACATGAACGTCTTGCCGATCATATGCAGTATATCGATGATATTAATGAGCGCAAGACGCGTTGCATTGAGAGGCTGCTTGAAATCCGGGCTTCGCGGTTCAGGGAATGCGCAGGTAAACTTGATGCCGTAAGCCCGCTGGGTACTTTTTCACGGGGTTACAGCATAGCCATGAAACTTCCTGATAAGACAAACATACGCAGCATCAATGACGTTGAAATGAATGATAAGATACAAATCCTTGTGAACGATGGAAAGATCAATTGTGATGTAAACGACAAAGAGGAATGCAAATGGAAATAAACTTTGAAAATAAGCTTGCAGAACTTGAGACAATAGTTGAGAAACTTGAGAAGGGACAGCTTTCACTTGATGACAGTCTTGAACTTTTCGAACATGGTATAGCTCTATCCAGGGAGTGCAATGCCATACTAAAAAGCGCCAGGCAAAAAGTGGAGAAGTTAATTGAAGAAGATAACAACCTCAAGTCTGAGGAGTTTGCCCTGCCGGATGAGAATATCGAAGGAGATAGCCGTTGAGGTATTCATGAAACCTGCGATATTCAGGATCAGTTTTTTACGTTTCTTGGGTTTTTGCAGTTTATTAAGTTTTTATGGTTTATTGACACCGGAAGCAGGTAACTATATAATATTACGACCTTTTTTTGAATTTGAGCCAAAAAGAGGACATATATTTTAGTTCAGGTCGTCTGCATAATGTTTATCTTTGCATAACTGGCAAAACTATAAATAAGTTAGGAAACCCTATACAAAGATTGTTAATAATGAAAAATGACCGAGTATCCACAGGAATATATGGTCTGGATGACCTGATGGGCGGAGGCTTTCGAGAGAATACAATCAATGCCATCAGGGGGGGGACAGGAGTTGGAAAAACTACCTTCGCGCTTCAATATACTTTATATAGCCTCAACCGCGGTGAAAAGGTGTTGTTCATTTCTTTTGAGATGTCTGAGAAACAGATTTTGCGGGATTGTATGGATATGGGCTGGGGTGAAATCAAAGATCACATAGAAAAAGAAAATCTCAAGATAATCCATATTTTTGGAGAGGATCTAACATTCCCATCTCTTGACCTTGCTGAAATGATAAGAACCTCCATCCCATACAACTGTCATAAAATCGTTATCGACCCCCTGACACATCCAACATTTTACACAGAGAAGGAGATAAGAAAGTCTCTGAGCACCATT
Source organism: Candidatus Methanoperedens nitratireducens (assembly GCA_965642175.1). GTDB lineage: Archaea > Halobacteriota > Methanosarcinia > Methanosarcinales > Methanoperedenaceae > Methanoperedens > Methanoperedens nitratireducens_A. The sequence continues at coordinate 10,624 of CBFFLL010000086.1, forward strand.
TTCCAGGAACTTCGCAAAATTGGAACCTCCTTGATAGTACTTGAAGAACCGGCGAATGGTAATCTAACACACGAAGCTTCAGCTATGCCACTGTATTTAGCCGATACTGTGATATATCTGCAGAATCTTGGTTTTGGCGAGCTGTATGACCGTACGCTTCGGATCATGAAGCACAGGGGCTCAAAGCATGGGGATAGTCTTTATCCATATACAATAGAAATGGGAATGGGGATCGTTGTTCGTGCTTCTGATAAACAAATAGGCAGGGTGAAGCCTAAAAATAAATTCGATGCTGTGTTCAATGATGCTATTGAAAAAACCAGAAGTATGGGAGTAATAGGAGACAGTTTGTCTGCGAGGATTGAATTATTACAGAAGAACTGGACACGAGATGAGGACCCAACAGAAGTCCTCAAGCTGGTTTTAAGGGAAGAACGTAAAGGATATGGCAAAAGGACTTGAAGATATCCTGGATGACCTGTACGATATCGAAGGGATCGAAGCATGCATACTCTACAGGATAG
>CBFFLL010000087.1:0-4392 GCA_965642175.1 Candidatus Methanoperedens nitratireducens
CACCTCTCCTTCCTTCTCTGGTGCAGGAAAGAAGGCATAGACTACAATAGGCTCCTGGCTCCCAAAACAGAAGCTCTGATCTTTAATATCCTGAAATTTGAAAATATATCACATGAGAATCTTTTACAAAGTTCAATAATGTCAGCTAAAACCCTCAGGAAGCATATAAGAGCTCTCATCGATAACCGGTTCATTCACATGATCCGGCAAAAACCAATGGTTTTTGAGTTCCTTGTAAATGATGTAACGCTGTGGTATCTTACCATGAAAGGTCTGCCAGTTCCGGATATGGAAAGCAAATTCAAAGATCCTATCTTTAAATTAGATGCCAAAAGAGATATTACCGGATCAAGGGAGATTATGGATAAACTCATAAAACTGCACATTTACTCTTCCACAGTTACAGAAGGAAATACTGCCTCCAATGAAGATGTTGAACGCATAATAAACGACCTTCCCACCAACCTAACACCAAAGGAAATAATCGAGATCAAAAACACAAAAGAGGCTCTGGATCATATAATAGAAGTGAATAAAAATACTGACTTGGATCTTGATCTTATTAAAACCACTCACCAGATACTGATGCGCGGATTGATAAAAGAAGCTGGGATATTCTTTGCTTCTTCATCAAAACGAATTGTAGGTTCTAAATTGAAATTACCTTCTACCAACAAAGAGATCGAATATTTGATGAGGTCACTTATAAGTTATTATCATCTCAACAAAGGCCACATTCATCCCCTCATACTTGGTTCGATATTCCACTTCCTTTTTGTTTCTATCCATCCATTCAAAGACGGGAACGGAAGAGCCGCACGACTTATTCATTCTTTCATACTGCTAAAGAGTGGATACCCTATCTTTGCTTTTGACCCTGAAAAAAAATACGAGTATTTCAATTATCTTGAGAAGGGAAGGGAGTCAGATGTGGGTGATTTTATAAAGTTCATAATCGATGAACACGGGAAAATCCTGCCTCATCAAATATAGATTTCCCATACACAGCTTTCGTCTGGCGTATCTTGCGTGGATGTTCATTGATTCTAATCCGGGTATCCTTAATTCTTTATCCTCCCTTTTTTATTAAGAATATGACAAATAATAATCCGCTTATCCCGATAACAGCCTCAAAGCCTGGTGCCGCCTTCCCGGTAGGGTCCTGAGCAGAGGAGTTTTCTTTCAGTACCTTTATCGGAAGTTCAAGTGTATAATCCTCTGATGTGCCCTTGTTATCTCCGAAATAATAAACTATCCTCCCGTTCACAGTGAAATCACCCACCTGATTAGATTGTATTCTCACTTCAATATCCCTGCCGTCCCCCGGAGCAAGCTCGTAATCAGCCGTGAACTGCCCTGCTCCTGATTTGCTGAACTCCGAAGAGGTGACGCTCATCCCTGAAGGCGGGATTATGATGACCTGTAAGTGCATCTTAGGCTTGTTTATGAGGTTCACCGCAGAGAGCTTGAGCAATATATCCTCGCCCAGGACCACGTCAGTCTTTTCACCATGCAGGCTGACGCTTGCTGTAGTACTGGATGTTTTCTCCTGACGCCCGCTAGTCGATCCGACTTCTATCTGAATTGGCTCGGATCTTGCGGTCTGGATATTGCCGCCCTTATCAGTATATGTGATGATGACTGGCTCCAGAGTGAACAAACCTGTCTCTTTGGACCATATTGTGTAGCGCATCTCTTTTGTCTCACCCTGCCTGAGGATATCGAATTTCTTTGGAGCAGGGAAGTCACCGCCCACGAGATCGATCTTTGCAGGGAGGGAATCAGACACTTCGATGTTCGTGATATCCGAAGCACCATAGTTCTTCAAATAAACAGTAATTTCGCTCTCCTGCTGGGGTTTAATTACCAGGGGGAAAGCTGACTTTTTGATGTATGGCCCCACTACTGCGACGGGCTCAGTAAATGCATATTTTCGCGCCCGTACCCAGTCTGCGACTATGTTGACCCCGCTTCTGCCCTCAGGTTGGTTGATGAAATGGATATAAAGATCATCAACTGATATTCCCTTTGTATGCATCGAAACAGTAGAATAGGAGCTCTGAAATATTACGTCTTCATATCTCCATTTAATAGTATGTACCTTTTCCTTGCCATCCATGTTAACTATGTTCATGGATTTATCTGAAGAGTCCACCGTGTTCGTCATTTCATTCGAGTTGGATGTTTCAAACCCCATATGGTCACCCACTTTACCTATTGTCTGAGCAGAATACATGGTCTTGAACCCGGTCGGGTTAATAGGAAGTGATATCCTGGCATCGAATATTATCGGGGAAGAAAACGAAACAGTACTCCCGATCACAGTCTGGCTTCCCACGATCAATCTACCTCCAGATACAGCTATTGCAGGGGTTAATGGGGGCGATTTCCGGTCTTCGCTTTTTACCTGTTGGACCAGCCATTTGTTAGTATTCAGGCCTGTTCCCTCAAAATCATCAAAAAAATCGAACGTTGCATCTCCATTGCTTGAACTGGTAGCTGACGGATTCCCGTAATGCATCGTGATCTTCATATTACCGCCCGGGAATATCTCAGGTACCTTCACCCATATCCTCGCTGTCTTTCCGGCGCCGTCCCACTCCTCCATCCAGTAGCTAAGCTCCACGCCACCCGCATCCGTGAACCTGATATCAGCTCCGCCGTTCTTTGCCTCTGCCGGGAAATCGATCCCCATCAGTTCGACCATCACCTGATGATCAGTGAGCTTTGTTCCTGAATTCTCAATAACATAGATATCTTTCTGGTATTTCCAGACGCCTCCGCCTGCGTTTGACAGCACGGTGGAGGCACCTGCAGCTCCGCTAAAAACAAAAAGTACGATACATATATATATGACTGTTTTCAGGTTCATTCTAATCTCTATTTATTTTTTAATTTTATTTTCTTGAAAGCAGACGTGCAATTGCAAATACACCAAAGATCGCAAGTATTACACCAAATCCCGGTGTTTTAGAGGGGATCGCATTTGCTTGCGCCTCTTTTGGAGGTTCTTCAGGTTTATTTGACGGCTCCTTGACAGTTATAGAATATGTAAGGCTCATTGGATTGTAGGCGTCCTTGTTTTCGTCGGGATAATACAATCCCGTGAATTGAATAGTATGTGAGCCGATCCTTGCTGATCTATCTGCTTTTATAGTAAGAATTATAGTTCTTGACGTGCCCGGTGGAACACTGAACGTACCTGCTACTACTCCGGCGCCTGCCGCCTGTCCGAAACTTTCACCGTAAACATGTATACCGCTGGGTACACTAACGCGTGCATCCACGTTAAGCGTCACATCGTTCAATGATGGGTTGCTCATAAACAATTCAACAATTCCATCCTGGTTGGCTTCTATCACATCGGTTACCGGCCTTAGTGTAACAGACGGACCTACGCGGAATTTTCCTGACGTAGTGACTGGTTTGGGTGTAACTGTGGTTAGGGGAACTGTTGTAGGTTGGACTATAGTTGGCGGTACTGTGGTTGTTGTGGGAATAGAAATTAAAGCATCATATTCGGCTTTGATTTCGCTGTCTGAAAGAGCGCGGTTGTAGAGGCGGACTTCATCGATAATGCCGTTGAAAGATGGGTTAGAAGGTTTAAACAAGCAGGGGTCGCCCCAACATGCCCTTCCAATCACTAATTGGAAATTATTTTGATATGGGCTGTATTGTTTGTTCACTGAATTATCAAGAACACCATTAATGTAAATCTTGAGAGTAGATCGGTCATACGTCGCTGCTATGTGGTACCAATCGCCAGCAGATATATTTCTATCGCTTTCTAGGCTAAACCATGACCATATGTCAGGGCTATAAGAGCTCGCATAAACTTTTCCGCTTGGATAAATATTCAATTGATAATTATCCATCCACGATTGTTCGTATCTTTTGATAAGAATGGTTTCGAGGGGCCCAAATTCTTCATTTAGGTCTCTTTTGATCCACGCTTCCATAGTATATTTTTCAAGGCTTAAACTTGGAGAGTGCGGAACTACAACCATATCATCCACACCATCAAAACTAAGCGCCTGCCCACTTATTCCCTGAACGAAGGTTGCGCCGTTGATAGTGCCGTTGTTGCCGCTGCCGCTGGTATCCTGGGCGCTGCCGTCGAAATGCCATTCAGCTACCAATCCACTTACAGCAGCGCCCGTCCCTGCCATACCCGCAAGTACCAGCGCCGATAGACTAAATATCGCAAAGGTGCGCGCAAATTTCAAGTTTTTTAACATTGTTGACAAATTCAGAATTGCAACAATTATACTCACGAACGAACGCTTTACTATTCTAATCATAAGTTATTCCCTCTTTTAAATATTACATATTATTTTTAATATGTATCTCAGTTTTTTAACACCAGATTTAACATCATAATAATTATCATCT
>CBFFLL010000087.1:4402-11018 GCA_965642175.1 Candidatus Methanoperedens nitratireducens
GATAAACCTTCCTTTTATCTGCCCTGATTTTTAATTCAATGGCTGATAGCAATCTGTTTTAAAATGGACGCATGTATTTTGTTTTGAAAATGTTGGCATAACTTCTCATCGCCTTACGGGAGCATGAGAACAAGCGCGAAGAACTGTAGAGTAAGGCAATGCCCTTTCAGGCACCATATGCGCATCAAACATTGCGGACGGATTTCCCGTACACAAGAATTTTCAGAGTCCGCCTCTTAGCCTCAACGTTCCCTGATATATCCATCAAGCTCTCCGAACGCTCTCTTCACAGTGCCGCCATTGAAATAGTTCCCCCAACCCCCGTGTTGATGAATTCAATCACCATCTCAAAGTTCTCAGGCTGCCATCTTTTGTTTCACCTGCTGTTTCGGGTTGTGGTTGACGATACTCTATACAATGCTTCGCAGCATCGCACTTCTCTTCATGCGGAAGCCGCACAGAGGGATTTTCACCCTGGCGGACACACGCTGTATATTGCGTTTTTCCGGCGTTTTCTTCAGAGGGTCATATCGTTTGGTTTTTCTCTCTTGTGGTTTAAGGCACGCGTCAGCGACCATGGACCAGAGGTCAAAAGGAAGATCAGAAAGATGCTGAGAGTTCTGGATTCGTTCAGATACAGATCGCAAAAAGAAGTGAAGAATCTATTGATTCAATTTCAATAATACATGACTTTCGGACAAAGCCCATTTTTTCAACAGATTAAAGTGAATAACATTTAAGTATTAGTAGTTATATATAATAACTACAATGACTGAAAAGGATCGCATTGAAATAATAATTCGCATAATGGAAGACATTGAAAAATCTCCTCTCTCAGTCAGTAAATATTTTAAAGAGATGACAGTTCCATTTGGACCAACTCAATATTATCATTACAAAAAAGCTATCGAAGAAAGAGGTATAGACGGTTTAATCGACCAAAGAAATAAAGGCAACCATCTTAAATTCACTGAAGAGATAAAAAATTTTGTAAAAGGACTCCTAAATCGTGACCGATCTATAACATCCGAAGATGTGGAAAAAGAGATTAACAAAGAATTCGGGACATCCATTTCCATCACAGTGATCAATGACTTCAGAAGAGAAAACAATCTGACATTGATTCGCATTAAATAAAATATTTCTTTCATAAAAGAATCCGGAGCATCAGAAATAGTAATGGCTCTTGCAATGGAAACAGGAATAATCGATGCAATAACAGATTCGATATGCTTCGCTGTTGAAAAAATGAGAGAATCACAACAATTCAAAGAAAGTGTATCAAATCCAAAGGATCATTCTGACCTTCGCATAAAAGGTAAGTTCACCAAGGAATACAATAAATCGCCACAAGTAAGTAGTTTGAGATTTAAGTCGATAGATGAGAAAATCACCAATAAAAGGTTCGACTCAATGCGGATATTCAGTCTTACAAGGGAATCCATCATGCGACATACCCTCGCTCTTTTTTCATTGCCAATAGTCACATCAAATGGAAAAGTAAGAAGTGTAGACAATCCCAGAGGCAATGCTCTGGAATATTTATGTGGATTCAACTACAAAGCATCAACACTGGATATGCACATTAGAGATTTGAAATATCTTCAGATGTCAAATCTTCTCATCGAAACAACAGCAAAATTCTGGATTGATTTCTGGAACAGCAGAACTAAATTCGACAATATTTTTGCATGCTATTACATAGATGGGAATACCAAAGCACTATGGTCATCCAAGCCATGTCATAAAGGAAAAGTTACGATGTTGGGTAGAGTTATGAATTGTCTAGAACAAGTATTCATTCATGATGGGAAGGGGCACCCCCTTTACTTCCAAACATTCAATGGTCATGCTGATTTTGGGGAAAATGCTCTGAAAATGGTTGATCAAATAAGTAAATATCTTGAGAAGAATACTGATTTAGGAAATCAGTTTGCAGTGAATAGAATTTTGATAATGGATGCTGCTGGTAATGGTGTCAGTACATTGCGAGAAATGACAAAATCTGGCTACAATTTCATCACGATGTTAGATTCCAATCAGATCAATGACCGAAAGGTTAAGTTCGTGTCAGAAAAGAAGAAATATGAATTCGGAGATGCTTTTTTGACGGAATATACGATAGAGTTGGAGGATTCACTTGAAAAAGGATATATTTATGCAACAAGGGCAGTTCAGGTAAATTGGGAGAATGGTAGAACTTGTGTTCTCATAACAAGTTTGCCACAATCGATTTATTCAACTGATAATGTTGTCAAATCATATTTTGATAGATGGCCTGCACAGGAATTGAGTTTCAAAGATATGAAAAGCGGTGTGAATATTAATCGTGTAGTTGGTTTTACCAAGAAATTGATCGACAATGAAAAAGTTTTGCTCAAAATTGAGAAACTCCAACAAGCAATAAATGAAATCGAGAAGGAATTAGAGTTACCTCTGAAGAAAATAAAAGGGATTGAAAGAACTTTACAATTAAAAATCGAGGATGAGAGAATTTATAGAGAGAGATCTATCGTTGCCAAAGGTGAAAGAAAATTGCCTGAGTTGGATGCAAAAATATTAATGGAAATTCAGAGTGAAATCAATAGCCTTAAACGGAAAATTAAAGCGATTGAAATGAATGACGAAAAGTCATTTAATTCATTAAAAATGAAAAAATCAGAACTCGCAAGGATCATTGATAAGAAAAAAATATATAGTGTGGATGTGGAGTTAGACCAGATTATGACTTGTTTTAAGATTTCTTTTGCGAATATATGCTGCTATTTGCTTGAAAAGTGCTTCAACGGGGAGAGAATGACTTTGCAACAGATTTTTGAAACAATCTTTGAACTTCGTGGAAAAGTGACGATAGATGGTAACCAAAGAAATATAGCGATTGAGAGAAATACTAAACAAGAGAGTATCATGAAGAAGTTAGAATTTGCATTTGATTGTATAAATTCTATGGGAATTAATGATATATATGGGGACAGATATAATTTTAAATTTATTCAGTTTAATCCGTTATGAAAATTGAAATGTCCGAAAGTCATGTAATAAAAGGTATTCAAGAAAATGATAAACATTAAGTACAAATAAACCGTTGTTCTTTTGGGAGAAATTATGAAAAGTGAAAAATTCATTATTATCATTTTGTTTTTAATATTTGTGGCCTTAAGCGGATGTATTAATCAAGATGAGGATAAGTTAAATGCATTAGAAAACGAAGTTCAAAATTTAAAAGAGCAAATCAGTGATTTAGAAAAGCAGAGATTTACGCCTACACCTACTTCTTCTCCAGTTGATCCAGTCAACTTGACTGATGTAACTCCTTATGAAACAGATATCATGCCTACTCCCTCACCGACAATTTTACAACAGGAACTATACAAAAAATTGCCTTCAGGTATTCTATATGTATCAAATGAAATGAAACCTCTCGTAGAATGGGGTGATGGAAAATATGAGCTTAAATCATTGAATGTTTTGCTAATAAACCAACAAAATGGTCGACTTTCAATAAAAGGACAAATCATAAGCGAAGAACAAATTCTCGAAGAAAAATCGATTATTCTCGAACAAGCAGGGAGCAGTTATTCGTATTCAAATGATAAATCATACTTTATAAATAATACAAATGTAACTCTGAGACTATTTATTCAAGATTATGAGCCAATTGATTATATGTTTAAGATAGTGACCAATTTTTATTGATTTCAAATCTTTATGATGTGGAGAATGGGAATAAGAAAGTCAGGATAACTGTTTTCCTAGCATGAAACCTATCGTTTGCAGTAGAGTAAAGCAGAGGCCCTTCCAGCCTCCATCCCCTCATCAAACTGCACGGACGGATTTCCCGTACACGGCTTTCGTCCGGCCTATCCCTTTACAGGAGGTATCATCCAGTATTGAAGAAAGTGAAACCAGCCCAACCTTGGCAAACTCAGCAGGATGTATTCCGAACACAAGGATTTTCAGAGTCCGCCTCTTAGCCTTCAGTCCCCTGATATACCCATCAAGCTCCCCGAACGATCTCTTCACAGTGCCACATTTGAAATAGTTCCCACAACCCGGGGGTTGATGGATTAAATCACCACCTCAAAGTTCTCAGGCTGCCGTCTTTTGTTTCACCTGCTGTTTCGGGCGGTGGCTGACGATACTCTGCACAATGCTGTCGCTATTATTTTAATGCTTTATACGCTGGTTTTATTGCAGATATCACAAAAATCATAGCATACCAATACCAATCTAAACTAAGCAATGGTGTCCATAGTTTTGCTACCATCAAAACAAAGGCTGCAGCACTGATTTTTACTAGCGAAACATCCACCCATTCTAATTTTTTCGCTTTTGAATTTGCCCAGGTATTAAAACTCATAATTTACACCTATTTATCATTATTTACTAATATTTAACCGAGTCTTATATTAACCTGATGTATGCAACAGCAGACAGTTCATATTGGTATGTTGATATAAGGAGCTCATTTGGAAGCAGCTGTTCATGACGGGATTTTCATCCTGGTGGACACACGCTGCATATTGCGTTTGGAAATTATAGGGAAACTTCATGGTTTTATTGGCTCAGGTGAATACTTTTCACTTTCTCAAGGATATCATCATGCCAAAATAAACAGTTAATATACCCCCATGAAAGCCCCATAGAATCCTGAATCCAGCCACCAGTCGGTTTCCTGAATAATTGAGGTAACTGCGAAGATAATTGCTCCCAGCACGGCCAGTGATACTGTAAAACCTGCGGCCATAATAGACTTGCGGGTATTTTGCTTATATATCGACAGTCAGATTTCCCTTTGCCTTGAGACTATCTGCAGCAGCCATGAGGGCAACCAGAAGACCAGCCATGCCCGCAAGAATCATAACGGATGCCAGAATCCCTGATCCCAGGTAGATATATCCCCAGACCCTGATCCCAGCATAATAATTCATATAATAGTACCCTCCAAAGTCACTTACTGCAAGCAGGAGAGCCCCGACGGCAGAGGCGATGATCTGGCCGACCAGTAGACCCTGGAATTGTGAAACCTCGACTTTTTCCATACTTTTTCACCTCCTATCATGTTGATAAAGATTATTATATGAGTGTTTCTATAGGCATAAGTTGAGGCAGGGCAAAACTATTTCATTCCATAACAACTAAAGAGCAGCCATGCTAACCAAACGTATAATCCCCTGCCTTGACGTAACACTTGATAAGAAAGGAGGGTGCGTGGTCAAGGGGATCGAATTCGTGAACCTGAAACAGGCAGGCGACCCTGTGGAACTTGCAAAGAAGTACAATGAACAGGGGGCTGACGAGCTTGTATTCCTTGATATTACTGCCTCGCATGAGCGCCGCGGCACGATGATAGACGTTATCGAGAGGACGGCGGACGAGGTTTTCATCCCCCTCACTGTGGGAGGCGGCATCAGCACCACAGATGCCATAAAGAGCATCCTGCGCGCAGGCGCTGACAAGGTGTCAGTCAATACCGCTGCTGTAAAGAACCCTGATTTTGTGAGGGAGGCATCCGATATTTTCGGCTCCCAGTGCATTGTCACCGCGATCGACTGCAAACGCAATTCCAATATTAAGGACAATAAGGATAAGACCATCATCGAGCTTGAGGACGGGACAAAAGCATGGTACGAGGTGGTTATCTACGGCGGAAGGACGCATACGGGTATGGATACAGTACAGTGGGCAGAGAAGGTGGAGAAGCTTGGCTCAGGCGAGATACTGCTAACAAGCATGGACAGGGACGGCACAAAAGACGGCTATGACCTGCCCATCACCCGCGCGCTCTCTGAAGCTCTTGACATCCCGATAATAGCCTCAGGCGGCGCCGGGAATATTGAGCACATGTATGACGCTTTCACACGCGGCAAAGCTGATGCTGCGCTTGCTGCAAGCATATTCCACTTCGGGGAATATACGATAGCGGAGGCAAAGGAGTACCTGGGGGAAAAGGGTGTGGCTGTGAGGGTTTAAGTTCACCCGGGTCATCTCAATACTAGATCATTTCTCTATTATCGTCTCCTCTATCTTTATCCCGAAGTGCCTTGCAGCAGCCTCAAAGTACACCAGCACCTCATCACCCTCCTTAAGCGCGGTCACAGGCACAGGCTTCCCGTCAGCACCGACAAGTTTGATGGTCTCTGCGTTCTGGAGCAGTGTCTTTATCTTTGCGCCTTCAACCTCGGCTTCCACAAGCATAAGCGGTCGGCGCTCTATCTTTACCCTTCCCACAACAGCAGGCCTCGTCTCACCGCCTGAGTCAACCACCAGGACATCATCCCCGGCGCAGAGCTCAGAGAGGTAACGGGTCTTTTCACCAACCCTGATATACGCATGTACCGCCCCTGCGTTAACCCTGAAAGGACGTGCTGCCACGTAAGGGCTCTCCTCTGATTCCGAATGTACCAGGAAAAGACCGTTGCTCTGTGAACCTATCAGCATCCCTTCACCCAGGACCATAAGCGATGCGGTATCCACGCACACGCGGTCGCCCATGCCCACCTGCTTCACCTTTGTCACGCGGGCTTTTATAAGGGGTATCTTTTCCATCCCTGACCTATCCCTGATAGTCATGACCTTCTTTATCTCTGAGAGGTCGTCGGTATCGAGAAGGACA
>CBFFLL010000088.1:0-9528 GCA_965642175.1 Candidatus Methanoperedens nitratireducens
CTGTTCGTATATACTACATCCTTGCGAGAATAATTAAGCATTCTTGCACCTACATAAAAGTAGGTCGAGAGGGTAACGAAAATTCTGTTTGGGATCCGTTCCCGTGGATTAACCTGTTGCCCTCTCATCCTTTGAATACACGAATAAGTACGTTTTGGACATATATAAATGTTCCACGCATAACTGGCGAACTTGTGTACTGAAGGATGCAAGGAGGGACCTGACTCTCTTGACCTAACTTAAACCAAAATAAAATAGGTCGATAAAATGAACACGAACACAACAACAATATTATATGTCGGAATAGATGTTTCAAAAGACAAATCCGATATCTGCATAAAAGGCCAATCAGGGAACGATTTGATCCAGCGATTCAAGATAACAAACACTAAGGCAGATTTGGGCAAGTTGTATGAAACAATTGAAAGAATAAAATCCAAAACACAAGGAAATAGTGATGTTGTTTTTGGAATGGAAGCAACTGGTATCTACTCTTTACCTTTATATTCAGCCTTGAGAAGAGATGGACATAAGGTAAAGCTCTACAACCCTATCCAAACCAATGGATTTCGGAAAATGAATGTCCGCAAGACTAAAACTGATCCTATCGATGCAGCTATTATTGCTGATATGCTGCGTAATTCAGAACAACCTCAAGTTAATGAGATCAAGAATTTGAACCTGTATCAATTGAGAGAATTAGTTCGGATTCGGCACCGTCTTATTGAAAAACAAACTGTGTGTAAAATACAAATGATCCGTAATATCGATATGATCTGGCCAAATTATGTAAGTTTAATGCCTAAGGTTTTTGGAACTACATCAATAATGGTATTGAAAAAATATACTGTACCTTCTAAAATGATTGGAAAATCTTTTGAGCAATTTTATGAACTTGTCCGTAAGGCAAGTAGATCGAAGATATCTCGCACTAAAGCTGAAGAAATATATGCTAATGCCGGGAATATATTGACTATACCAGAAATTGAACCAATCGTTAGTATTGAAATTAAAACCCTGATCACTCAACTTGAATTATATGATGGGCAGATTCAGTCTGTTGATGACAAAATTGATCTGATGATGAAGCTGATTGATTCAAAAATAATGTCTATACCTGGTATTGGCGACACATTGGGTCCAATCATTCTGGGTGAAGTTGGAGATATTGACAGATTCTCAAGTGCTAAGAAATTGGTTGCTTTTGCTGGACTTGATTCTGTTGTAATCCAATCAGGAAGATTTCAAAATATGACGGGGAAGATATCCAAGAGAGGTTCTCCATTGCTTCGACAGGCTCTGTTCCTGGCAGCAAATGTTGCAAGGATGAATGATGATGTTTTGAAACAGTTTTATGATAAGAAGAGAAGCGAAGGAAAGCATCATTTTTCTGCTTTGAATGCGATAGCTGCTAAATTATTGAGGATAGTTTACTCGGTTTTGAAGAATAATAAGGAATATCAACCGCAACCGAATTAATTTTAGTCTATTGAACGGGAACAGACCAAACAAACGGATAGTGGATACTATCTAATTTAATTTACTATGTGCAAGCACGGATTTCTGTGGTCATGGCGAAAGTAAATAGATGATGAAAACAGTGAACTCACCTGTAGCTATTGATTTTATGCAACCAAGGATATCTTATATTGAACCCCGCCATAGGCGGCGCCTCACCGGGGTCTGGGGTCGCAACCCCAGCGCCGTTAAGATAGTATTGACCGAAAGTGTTAATAGTACGCTAATCCTGCCAATGCAGGAGTGCTCGATCCCGCAGGTGTTTCAGAAACTACATCCGTTTCGGGAATGCGAAGTACTGTTTCGTATTTATCAAGTGCTACATTGTCCTTATTTACAGCCAGTATGTTGATATCATATGTCCCGGATCCAAGTTCTTTCCATACAACTCCTGCTGTATCTTCTTTTCCGGTGACAAGTATCTCTTCGACTTGCTGTCTATATGTTTTGATCTCGTTTGTCACCCGGTTAATTGCTGATACATCAATGAATCCATCGAACGGCACCTGAGAATTACCGCGCAGTGTTACACTTGCGCCGTATTCGTCCACTTCAACATCATCAGACAGGATCTCGACATCATCACCTGCTGTGAAAGAGGCGATGTATGTATTGACAAGTGGTTCTGCATAAAGCCTGTGCGTGAGTATTTTTGTGCGAACGGTATATTTCTCACCATTGCTCAAAAGAAAAGGCCAGTCAATCTTCAACTCTGTATTTGAATTGAGTGATACATCTTCTGTTGTCTTTGTAAATACAATGTCATTGCTATCCAGAAGTTCGATCTTTACATCAACAACGCTCGGATTAAAAGGTCTCAGTAGCAATTGCACACCTTTGTTGGATGGTGAGATATCCACGACATGGAAGCCTGGCATGGCAATAGTGCCGTAGGATACCTGATAGGACTTGCTGTCAAAAAGATTGCTGCCATTGTAAATGTTCACCCTGGCAGTATAATAATCTCCCTGCGGCTTTTCCTGCCATGATACTACTTTTGATACAGGTTCTTCCGCTTTTAGTTGAAACGGGACTTCCTGTGATTCCACGACTTTGCCTTCATACATCAGTTCAAATACCGCTGTGCCGTGCGGGACGTCCCGGTTTGATTTTATGGTGACATCGCTGCTTGTGAAATCCGAAAAGATATCCACGATCTCAATAGTTGCCCCTGCTGTTCCGACTAATGCAGAAACGCAGGTGATGAGCAGTAATATCCTGATCCTGTGCGTAGTCCTCATGATCTTACATTCATTTATTCTGTCTGCACCGACGGTTTTTGATAGACCGCTTGCAGCATCCGCTATTTGTGTCATATTATTACCTCCTGTTAATAAACATAGTCCGGTTTTTGTGGGTCTGGATTTCAAACCTCAATATCCTATTAGAAATTCTTGATATATAAACATTTCGATTTATCGTCAAGTATGGTGTATTAAAACAGTAAGTAACATTAATATATGCATTAACTATATGAATAATTACATCAATTATTGCTTTGATACATAGAATTGGAAAGATATTTCATGAAAAAACAACAAATGGGAAGAAGTATGAGCCCGCTTGAAAAATTATTCGGAAAGACTGCGCAGCTGACAGTGCTGGAATATCTTATTAAGAACAGGAGCGAGATCAATTATCTTTCAGGGATAGCGGAAGGGACAGGACTGTACAATTCAAGCGTGGCAAGGGTGCTTGAGCCGCTCCTGAAGAATAAGGTCGTTGTTGAGAGAAAGCTCGGGAAGCATATGCGTACTTTTGCCATGAATGAAGATAGTGAAGCCTCAAGGATGTTGATCAGATTTTATAACGAAATGAAGAAAGAGTTGGGCGATGACTGAAATAAGATGTGGAGATATTCCGGGTCAATTTATCTCTTACAAGGTCAAGGACAAGCTCAGTTTTGATCCGTCTGATTCATCACGAATTCGCAGCAATCGTCGCCTTTTGCTATACATTTTGTTTCTTCGGCATCTATGTCTTTGCCCTTCAGCACCTCAGCCAGTCCGGCGTTATATCCCCTCAGGAAATGACAGACCGCAACTTCAGAATCCCCATAACCCAGCGCTATGAATGAGTTCTCGACCCTTACCACAAGTCCTTTTCCATTGTCTTCTTTGACTTCGAACCTGCCCCACCCAAGCTCTGAATAAAAGTTCTGAACGGCTTCGATGAACTTCTGGTCATTTAAACCCCAATCCTTCCTGAAGCGGTTTATCCACCTCTCGCCCGCATTCTTACCGGATTCATAAAAGAGGACGGCTGCGCCGTCTATGCCAAGTATTTTTTCCGCATCTTTCTGCAGATGCAAAAAAGTCTCAATGCTTATTATGACGGCAGGCACTCCAATGACAGAAAATTCACCTTTTTTTCTTTCCCAGACAGCAGTCTCTTTTACGTCTTTTAACATGATCAATCAAAATATTTGTATCTTTTACTTAAACCTATCTATTGTAAAAATTTAATGTCAATTATAACTTCTCCAGGTCTTTCCGCACTTGGTGCACCTGAAGAACCTGACCTCGCTTTCATCAGCAGAGCGAAGCTGTCGCATCCACCAGTAAGCTGTATCGTTGCCGCAGTCCTCGCACTTTGCCCTTATGGTGGGCAGTCCCATTTCCCTTTGTTCAAGTACGGTTACTTCGCGCTCCTTTCTTTCGGTCTTTGAGACAACACTTTCTTTGATATCTTTTTCAAACCCGCATTTCCTGCATTTATAAACATTATTTGCGGGCATCATCATGCTTTTGCATTTCGGACAGAATTCCATTTATATCACTCCTGGCGTTCTCTATTATCTTCTTATGGTCAAATGCCAGTTCTGGTATTTCATTAATACCAAAAAGTCCTGTATCAGAAGCATCTGAACCTGCTTTAAGGTTTCCGCTCCCCAGAGCAAGAAAACAAACAGAAACTGTATGCCCCCGGGGGTCGCGCGAAGGCTCAGAATACACGCCAAGAAGCTTGATAAGTTCAACATCAAGCCCGGTTTCTTCCTTTGACTCACGGACAGCCGCTGTTTCAACGGTCTCACCCACTTCCACAAAGCCTCCGGGAAGCGCAAAATTCCCCTGGAAGGGGGGGTTTTGACGCTTTATGAGGACGATCTTTTCTTTATATATGATCAGAGTATCGACTGTGAGAAGTGGTGTTACAGGAATAAATCTGCGTTCATCATGCCGAAACCCTGCGGGTTCTCCAGACCGAAACCTAACGGTTCTCGACTCCCAAACAACACGTATGCCCTTGCGGGGCATATCGCCCAGCGATATCCACGTATGGCGGTGAGCCATACGTGTGTGCGACGTCAACTGGCGCAACGGTTGACGTGGATGCGCCCTCCAGAGGCGCAACTCTGGGTTCCCTCGACTCCGTGCACATGCATGGCCTGGCCATGCGTGGACACGTCCTTCAGGGGCTTGACTCCGGGCGGTTTTGTTGGCTGTCATCTGCGGCTCCATTTCTTCTCATCTTATTTTCTCAATATTATCGAAAGTATGTCACTGTCATACATCGTATGCTCAAGACCCACGCGCTGTCCCTTATGCTTTGCAGAATCCCCCCATACCTGGGCGTACCTGAACCGTTTTTTGAAATCACGGTGAAGCTTGTCACATACATCGCCAATTGAAGAGCCGTATCTGATTATCATCGGTTCATCCATATCCGCAGGCTCTCCCTGCGGTTTCATGTATATCCTGATGAAACCCAGTTTCTCGTATAGCAGCTCTTTTAGTTCATCAATATGGGTCTTCTTATCAGCAGAGATAAGGAGAGCATCCGGGAATTTTTCTTTGCAATTCCTGAGTATATATTCATCCGCAAGGTCTATCTTATTGATCACCACGATAGCATGGATGTATCTCCTGTTTCCCAGTATTGCGTCGATCAACTGGTCGATACTGATATTCTCACGTATCACGATGTTAGCATTGTGTATTCTGTATTCGCCCATTATGGATTTTATGGTGTCCTCGTCAAGACTTACTTCTACCGTACTGCTCACGCTTATGCCTCCGCGCGACTTTTTTCGGATCGTTATTTCGGGCAGTCTTGTATTAATGCGGACGCCCGAGGCGAACAATTCCTCAAGCAGCACATTATAATGGACAAGCTGGAAAACGTCCAGAATGATTAGAACAAGGTCGGCGTTCCTCACCACAGCAAGGACTTCCTTTCCGCGACCCCTACCTGATGCTGCCCCTTTCAAAATACCGGGCACGTCGAGTATCTGGATCGTGGCGCCCTTATAATCCAGCGTCCCCGGCACCACATCAAGCGTGGTAAATTCGTATGAGGCGACAGCAGACTTTGTCCCGGTAATACTGTTCAGGAGCGTGCTTTTTCCTACCGACGGGAATCCAAGGAGCGCTACTGATGCGTCGCCTGATTTCTTTACTGCAAATCCTTCCCCGCCTGATTTAGCCGAGGCTCTCTTCTGCACTTCCTCCCTCAATCTTGAAAGTTTAGCCTTCAGGCGCCCTATATGACCTTCGGTAGCCTTGTTATACTTAGTTTTGGATATTTCTTCTTCAATAGCCTTTAATTCTTCTTCCAGAGCCATCGGCTCTAATAGATAATATCAAGGCAAAAAGCATTTGGGTGAAAAGAACCTTTCTGGACACAAATGTTGGACTTATTAGATCATCTTGGGTTAAAGACCGATGAAACTATTAAAACACTGGATGAGCTTGTGCGCATCCCGACTCAGGTGCCCCCTGGCGAAAACTACGAAAAGGCGATGGGTTATGCCGCATCGATACTAAAAGAATTGGATTTTGGGGTTGAGACGCTTATTATGCCCCGCGGTTTGTTCGAGAAGAAAAACCCCAGACTTGCCCACCTGCATGGTGAGCGTGTGAACATAAGCGCAACTAAAGATATTGGCGCTGATAAGACGCTTTTGATAAACACTCACCTTGACGTTGTCCCCGCAAGCGCCAACTGGAGCGTGCCACCGTTTGAGTGCACGGAAAAGGACGGACGAATATTCGGACGCGGAGTAGCTGATTCAAAAGGCGGCGTAGCTGCGCTTTTTACCGTGCTTTTAGCCATGGATGAACTCAATATCATACCGAAGTACAACTTAAACATTGCCCTGACCACTGACGAAGAGATGGGTCCATATTCAGGTCTGTGCTACCTTGCTGACCTCGGAAAGCTCAAAGCCGACTATTTCCTGAGCATGGACGGGGACAGCGATGATATCACCATAGCTTCGAACGGGAACGTGGACTGGCAGATAGACATCTTTGGAAAATCGTACCACAGCGGGAGCAGTTTCCTGGGCGTTAACGCAATTGAAAAAGCCGTACCCGTGATGAACGGGCTTCTGGAACTCAAGGCAAAAGTGGAGAAAGGGCGCTCAAAAGTGCCCGCGAGCATGGCAATAAGCCGAAATGCAGGCATAGATACCCTGATGCCAGTTCTCAATATAACCGTTATCAACGGCGGGGTAAAACAGAACATCGTGCCTGACAGGTGCACGCTCAAAGGGGACAGACGTTATATCCCTGAGGAAAAATTCGAAGATGTTTGCAGAGAGATGAAGGGAACAGTTGAACAGGTGAAACGGAAATATCCTGAAATCGATCTCAAAATGACATGCGATGAGATCTATGCGCCCATGCTTACTGATGCGAGCCATCCATGGGTGAAAGAGGTCAAGAGGGTTGCGGAAGAAGTCGCGGGCAGGGATGTAAGGTGCGCCGGCGCTCAGGGAAGCCTTGATGTTGCTTATGCCGTCAAAGTCACAGGGCTTCCGGCATGCTGCTTCGGGATAGGGAGGAGGATGGAGAGCAATGCGCACGCGGATGATGAGAATATAAGGGTGGATGATCTGGTTATGTACACTAAATTCCTGGGGAAGTTGATCTGTAGATGAAGGGCATCCGTGTTCTATTTCATGGTTTTCTTTTGAACGACGACGAAAGAATACAAATTCTATGCAGTCATTCCGCTGAATCGATGAGCTGTGAAATGACCTCAGGAGGTATGATCACATCCCCCGACTTCCCGTTCAGCAGGGTCCATGAGGAAAGCGAGGTGCATATCAATAGGATCTGGCTCTCATCTTGAACTTTAGAAGCAATGAGTCTGGCAACCTCGTCGCGGTTCGTGAGCTTGAGGGCGCAAATATTCTCGATCATCTTAAGCTTTTCGAGATATCAACCTGCTTTCCCCCTCTCGCAGATACCTTAAAATACCCTGTCCTCAGAATATATGATATCCAATGCCTCCCCAAAAAGTCACAAAGGTCCTTCTCTTCCTCAAGAATATGGTGTACGAGAGCACTTCGCCCATGGAGATCCTGCGTTTCGCAAAATACTATCGCAAGAAAGGACTGGATGTGATGGTCGTGCTCTGGGGTCCGATGGGCGTCATCCTTGCAAAAAAAGGCAAACACGGCACGCCCCCGTATGATGAGCGCGTAAGGGAATGCATAGAACTGGGAGTGGAATTCAAATGCTGCGAACTGGCTTCTGGGATGATAGGCTTTGGTATAGACGAACTGATAGATGGGGTGGAGATGGTCCAGTCCTACGAGGTAGCAGACATGATGCTCAAATACTGTGAGGAAGGACAGCTCGTGATAAACCTGTAAACATGAAATCTTTTTAACTATTAAATACAATTAGTGCCTATGGACCGGAGACTCCTTGAAAAACTAAAAATAGGCGAGGTGGGTTTTCATAAGATCGATAATAAACCTGATACCAGCGCCGCGATCGAACTCAGGCGCGCCGCAGTTTCGGAACTAACAGGAACAAAGTTCAGTCACATTACGAATTATTCATTTGATGTTGAAAAAGTAACAAAGCGCAATATTGAGAACATGATAGGTGCCGTGGCTGTCCCTCTTGGCGTTGCTGGACCGTTGCTCATAAAAGGCGAATATGCGAAGGGAGATTTCTATATTCCTCTTGCAACCACAGAAGGCGCCCTGGTCGCCAGCGCGCACAGGGGATGCTCTGTCATCACAGCGTGCGAGGGGGCGAACGTCAGGATATTCGATGACAAGATGACCCGTGCTCCTGTATTCAGGGTTAATGACGTCATAGGGGCGCAGAGACTTGTGGAATGGGTCAAAGAGAATTTCATGCGCCTGAAAGAGAAAGCAGAGGGGACAACGCACTTCGGGAAACTGCTTTCGATAGAACCATTTGTGGCAGGAAGGAACGTATTTTTGCGGTTTGCCTATGACACAAAGGACGCTATGGGGATGAACATGGTCACAATAGCAACGGACGCTGCAGTAGATATGATACTCGAAGAAAACAAGGCTGAACTTGTGGCTCTCTCAGGAAACATGTGCACTGATAAGAAGCCGGCGGCAATAAATGCTATAACCGGAAAGGGAAAGACAGTATCAGCAGATGTTGTTCTTACAAATGAAATAATCAATGAAAAACTTAAAACAACGCCTGAAAAAATGACTGACGTTAATTACAGGAAAAACCTGGTCGGTTCGGCCCGTGCTGGTTCGCTGGGTTTCAACGCCCATGCAGCCAACATAGTGGCAGCCATATTCATCGCATGCGGGCAGGACCCTGCACATGTAGTGGAGGCAAGTAACGCCATGACATTGATGGAGCTTACTGACGATGGGCTTTACT
Source organism: Candidatus Methanoperedens nitratireducens (assembly GCA_965642175.1). Classification (GTDB taxonomy): domain Archaea; phylum Halobacteriota; class Methanosarcinia; order Methanosarcinales; family Methanoperedenaceae; genus Methanoperedens; species Methanoperedens nitratireducens_A. The sequence continues at coordinate 9,135 of CBFFLL010000088.1, forward strand.
GTTCGGTCACTCTCCCATCGCTTGCATTGGGGACAGTGGGCGGCGGAACAGTCATAGGAGCGCAGCATGAATGCCTTTCGATGCTAGGAGTTGCGGGAGGAGGCGATCCGCCTGGCGCCAACTCAAAGAAATTTGCTGAGATAGTGGCGACGGCAGTGCTTGCTGGTGAGATATCGCTAATCGGCGCGCTTGCGGCAAGGCATCTGGCGAAGGCGCATGCTGATCTGGGGAGATAAAAAAGAAAAAAAATATAGAGTATTAATCTTTCTTCAGCCAGGGCATCATCGCTCTTAGCTCTTTTCCGACCTTCTCGACCTGATGCTCGTTCTCCTGCCTCTCAAGCGCGTTCAATACAGGTCTGTTCGCTTTGCTCTCAAGCACGAACTCCTTTGCG
>CBFFLL010000088.1:9538-10948 GCA_965642175.1 Candidatus Methanoperedens nitratireducens
ATCCTGCGAAGCGCCTCTTTCATAGCCTGCTTTGACTGCTCGTTGATGATCTTTGGTCCGACCGTCAACCCTCCGTACTCTGCGGTGTTGGATACATAGTACCACATCTTGCTCAGGCCGCCCTCATGTATAAGGTCAACGATAAGTTTCATCTCGTGGAATGTTTCAAAGTATGCTATCTCTGGTTTATAGCCTGCTGCGACAAGCGTCTCGAACGATGCCTTCATGAGGCATGTCACGCCGCCGCAAAGATCAACCTGCTCTCCGAAGAGGTCTGTCTCTGTCTCTTCCTTGAACGTTGTCTCAAGAACTCCTGCGCGGGTTGCGCCGATGCCTTTTGCGTAAGCCATTCCGATATCGCGGGCATTTCCGGTAGCGTCCTGGTATATCGCAAGAAGCGCTGGCACGCCGATACCTTCGGTGTAGGTGCGCCTGACAAGGAAACCCGGACCTTTCGGGGCGACCATTATGACGTTAACATCCTTTGGCGGCACTATCTGGTTATAATGAATATTGAAGCCGTGTGAAAAACACAGCGTCTTGCCCTTGCTCAGGTTCGGCGCTATCTCGCTAGTGTAAATTGCGCCCTGTATCTCGTCAGGGACTAGCATCTGGATAAGTTCTCCCTTTTTAGCGGCATCAGCCATTGTCATGACCGTAAGACCGTCATTCTTTGCCTGTGTCCAGGATTCGCCTCCTTTCCTGACGCCAACAACCACATCTAGCCCTGAATCATGCAGGTTCTGGGCCTGACCTGCTCCCTGGCTGCCGTAACCGATAACTGCGATAGTTTTACCTTTCAAAACCTCTGAATTTGCATCTTTGTCATAGAATATTTTAACCATGGATTATCCTCCTGCACCCTTTGACAGCATTAACAGGTATAAATATTTACTTTGAAGTGTGATTTTTCGGACAGAAAGAATGGATTACAAGAGAAGAATACTTTCGCGCCGCTTGCCCTGAGTTTATATTTGAGGATGAACCTGTGAAAGCTATGGTGGTAATATGAGATGATATGCGAGGGGATAATTTGTAAAACCTGTGTAGAGATGGTTGGGAATGGCTGGGATGTCGTGGAAAAGTATATTCGTGAGCAACATGTATATGAATATAATAGGGGGAAATAGAGAAAACGATAGCTACAGGCCTCGTAACATTTGTACGGGGTATACCGTAGTGACTTCAGCAGGATGATCTCATGCTCGTATAGGGCGATACGAATCCATAAAAACTTTTTTCAAAACGGAAAATAGGCGCAAACTATAAGCTGTTTGGATATAACCATTCCAATTGAAAAAAGGAGTTATCGTCTATATTATCAAATTGGAATCAATATACGAAGTACTTTGTATACGAATGGGTTAAGCTTAATTAAAGGTTGATCTGCTTTTCGACAATATGCAAATA
>CBFFLL010000089.1:0-10198 GCA_965642175.1 Candidatus Methanoperedens nitratireducens
ACACATCATAACCGTCCATTCCCGGCATCATAAGGTCGAGAAGTATTACATCAGGCGTCTCTGCTGTTGCTTTATGGAGTGCATCCCTGCCGCTGTATGCTTCAACAACTCTGTAATTCTCACGTTCAAGTGACCGCTTCAAAGGCAGGAGCGAATCCATGTCATCGTCAACTATCAGAATTATTGGCCTGGTATCCGAAATGTTCAGTATCCGCGCTGCAATTTCATTTTCCGGAATGCCAATTATCCTTGACATCTCATCATTTGAGATATTACTGTCCTTTTTTATCAGTTGAAGGATCCTGTCATCTATGGCATCTCTGTTCATTATTTACCCCCCCCTATCAATAATATGCTTCAGGCCATCCTTGAATTTTATAAGGTATTTTGTAAGTTCGTTGTCCTGATTCAACCTGAAAACCCTTATCTGTTTTCCGAGCGGTCTTTCGGTTATCAGATCTATTTTCAGAAGCGGCTCAATGACCCTGGATACCGTGGAATGTGATAGACCGGTATCTGCAGCGATCCCGGAAAGGTAGGTGTCGTTGTCTTTATTGTTAAGCAAATATTCCAAAACAGTCAGCTGCGCTGTATTGCCAAATATTTTTTCAAGGAAACCAGGATTTTCCATATTAATAATACTGTTATCTTAATATTATATAAGATTATCTTTTTTTCGAATCACTGGATTATGGGTTTGAAAGTTGTGTTTTTATTAGGATAACATCGAATTTAATATGTAAGTTGCATTTATTTTATACTTACTTGACCGAAAATATTAATTACCATTGAGTTAATAGTAAAGTTTGTCGATTAATAGACAGGCGGGTTGGATGTGGTGGTGGTATCCTATCCAAAAGACCAGTGGAAAAAGTCGATGTCTGCCTTACCCATGCGCAGATGGCAGCCGGCGAAAGGGCTCTATCACCCCGTTGCCCTTTCCGGTTGCCTGATAATCACAAACGTTTTTTTTTCATAATATCCTTTTTTGTTAATGCGAAATGATTATGGGAACATAAAGCGGAATCTGAAATCGTAATTAAATGACCATAGATATCAAAGACGCAAAGAAACTCCCTGGATCACCTGGCGTCTACCTTATGAAGGACATAGAGAACAGGGTGATCTATGTGGGAAAAGCGGCATCCCTGAGGGACAGGGTGAGCCAGTATTTCAGGGAATCCGACTCCCCTAAAACGAGGATGCTCGTTCGGAAAATCGATGATCTTGAATATATCGTCACCGGCACCGAGGTCGAGGCGCTTGTGCTGGAGTCAAATCTTATAAAAGAGCACACTCCGCGCTATAATGTGAAACTGCGGGATGATAAATCGTATCCTTTCATCAAGATAACGAAAGATGATTTCCCACGCATCTGCATTGCGCGGCGGCGGGAGCGGGACGGAGCGGCGTACTATGGCCCTTATCCGGGTTCCAGGGCTGTCAGGGAACTAATAAAAATGGCGTCTAGTCTGGGTGTAAGAAGATGCAGGAAAAAGCTGCCCTGCCCCGCGTGTCTTAACTATCATATAAAACAGTGCGCTGCCCCATGTATTGAAGCAGTAACAAAGGAGGAATACCTTGGGATCATTAGAAATGTGTCAGAACTCCTCAAAGGAAGACACAGCCAGCTGATCCAGTCACTCACTCAAGAGATGGAGGCACTTTCAAAGGAGCAGGAATACGAAAAGGCAGGGCGTATCCGAGACCAGATCAATGCTCTGCAGGAGCTTTCCGTAAAACAGCGCGTTAATATGCCCGGGCAAAAAGAACAGGATGTGCTCGCTTATGCAATAGCAGGAGAAAAAGCGGCCATGCAGGTATTCCATGTAAGCGAAGGAAAACTTCGGGGGCGGGACACATTTACGCTTGCTATGGCTGGCTCTGATGAGAATGAGATGTTATCGAGTTTTATTAAACAGTATTATCTTGATGCCATACCGCCGCAGGAATTAATAATCCCGGTCGAGATATCAGATGGATCCATATCGCTGTGGCTCGAGGGCAAGGGTTCAAGGCTCAAGACCCCTAAGAACGCAGTGGAGAAAGGTCTTATGAACCTTGCACACGAGAACGCAAGGATGCTCATTGGACAGGAACTGCTTCACGAAGGTAAAAATGAGGCGCTGCTGTCGCTCCAGAAAGCGCTCGCTCTGCCTGCTTCGCCGTTAGTTATCGAGGCTTTTGATATCTCGAACATCAGCGGCACGGACGCCACGGGTTCGCTTGTTTCTTTTGAGAACGGGATGCCTGACAAAAAGAACTATAGGAGGTTCAGAATAAAGACTGTTGAGGGTGCTGATGACTTTGCGATGATGGGTGAAGTAGTTGGACGGGCATATGCTAGAAAGAAAGAGGAAGGGAAAAGGATGCCTGACTTTGTATTGATCGACGGGGGAAAAGGGCAGTTGAACGCCGCACATGCCGCAATTGGCAGACTGGGGCTGTCTCTTGATGTGGCTGCACTTGCCAAGGAATTCGAATATATTTTCCTTCCAGGAAGGGAGAGCCCGGTCATTCTGCCAGAGGGTTCTCCTGCGCTAAAACTTGTGCAGAGGATACGGGATGAAGCGCACAGGTTCGCAGTTGGATATCACAGGAAATTGAGGGGGAAAAGGATCGTTGAGTCGGAACTGGATAAGATCTATGGTATCGGGGAGAAGAAGAAACAGGCGATGCTTCGGTATTTTGGGTCTGTGGAGAAGATTAGGGTGGCTGATGTGCAGGAGATAGGAAAGGTGCCGGGGGTCAGGAAAAAGGATGCTGAGGAAGTGTGGAGATATTTCAGGAAATGATATGGATAATTTGCTGGCAAAAATTATTTATAGAACCACAAACACTTAGAATCATCTTTAAGCCTGGAGGTAATTCATTATGGCAGGACAATTAAGCGGACAGCCTATCATTATATTAGACAAAGACAAAACAAGAACCCAGGGCAGGGAAGCCCTCGGATACAATATCACAGCAGCAAAAGCGATCGCAGACGCGGTAAGGACAACACTTGGCCCGAAAGGCATGGACAAGATGCTTGTTAATCCGGTCGGCGACATGGTAATCACCAACGACGGGGCCTCGATCTTGCGGGAGATGGACATAACACATCCCGCTGCAAAAATGATGGTTGAGATAGCCCGGACACAGGAAGATAAAGCCGGGGACGGAACGACAAGCGCGGTAGTTCTTGCAGGAGAACTATTGAACAAAGCGCGTATCCTTGTAGAACGGAATGTTCATCCAACAGTGATCACGCGGGGTTACAGTCTTGCCCAGGTAAAAGCTCTTGAGATACTGGATGAACTGGCAATAGAAGCTAAAGATGACGTTCTTGAAAACATCGCAAGGACAGCACTCACGGGAAAAAGCGCAGACATGGCTCTTGAACCCCTGGTCGAGCTGTGTGTGAAAACAGCCCTTTCGATCAAAGAAAGCGGCAGGGTGAACATAAAAGAGAACATCAACATAATCCACCAGCGTGGCGGAAGTATTAAAGACACAAAGTTCGTCCACGGTGTCGTAATTGATAAGGCAAGGGCGCACAAGAACATGCCAAAGAGAGTGGAGAAGGCAAAGATCGCAGTCCTTGACACCGGCATAGAAGTTGAGAAAACAAAAGTTACATCAAAGATCCATATAACCTCTGCAGATATGCTTTCTGAGGCAAGGCTTGAAGAAAGCAAGCTTGTGGAAGAGAAAGTTGAAGCGCTTGCAAAAAGTGGAGCCAATGTCGTATTCACGGAAAAAGGCATAGACGATATAGGGATGCATTATCTGACAAAAAAGGGTATTTTCGCAGTCCGGAGATGCTCGGATGGAGAGATCAAGAAAATCGTTAAGGCAACAGGAGCACGCGTTGTATCCAAGGTTGACGGGGTTGAAGAAGATGAGCTCGGGTATGCTGACGTGGTCGAAGAGCGTGGAGTTGGCAATTACAAGATGATATACGTCGAAGGATGCAAGAACCCCAAAGCAGTATCAATTCTAATATACAGCGGCGCAGAGCATGTAGCGGATGAAGTGGAACGCGCGCTGGATGATGCGCTGCGTGTGGTTGCCGACGTGATAGAGGATGGAAAAATAGTAGCAGGAGGCGGATCTCCGGAAATAGAACTTGCTATGAAGCTCAGGAGTTATGCTACTACCCTTCAGGGCAGAGAGCAGCTTGCGATAACAGCTTATGCCGAAGCGCTTGAGGAGATACCAAAAGGTATTGCTGAGAATGCAGGTCTTGATGCGATAGATATTATTGCAGAACTGAGGAGCGCGCACAGCAAGGGCAAAAAGACAGCAGGTCTCAACGTGTTCACAGGAAAAGCAGAGGACATGCTTGAACTTGGCATAGTTGAGCCATTGCGCGTCAAGACGCAGATTATCAAATCTGCTACCGATGCTGCCAATATGATCCTGCGCATCGATGATATTCTGACCGCAAAGGAAACAGGCTTGATGGATGTCAAACCAGAACATACTGCGGATTATTACGATGGGATACAGGCTCCCGATGTCGGTGAAGACTGATATTAAATAGAATGATTTAATATTTTATTTTTTTAATCCAAACGAAGAAAGGAGCTGTCTGAGATTGAATAGAGAGAGCAATAAGAATAAAGAAAAACAAACTGAAGAAAAACCTGTTAATGTCAAACAGGAAGAGTTGGAAACTTCTCAGAATGGCGAGGTTGGAGTCACCGGTAATTCCGAAAAAGAGCTGGAAACATTAAAGAAGCAGCTTGAACAGGAAAAAGACAGGTGCCTTCGCCTGAACGCGGAGTTTGAGAATCAAAGAAAAAGATCACAGAAAGAGAAAGAAGAATTTGTAAAATATGCAAATGAGAAGCTCATAATAGAACTGATAGATATTATGGAATCTCTTGAAAGGGGACTTGAGAACGCAAAGGGATCCTCAAATAAAGAAAAATTGATCCTGGGTGTGGATCTTATATATAAGCAATTCAAAACCGCACTTGAAAAAAACGGTCTTGTTGCAATCAAAGCCCTGGGAGAAAAATTTGACCCGTATAAGCATGAAGCTATGATGCAGACGCCTTCTGATGACGATGAAGAAGATGTCGTCCTTGAAGAGTTTTCGCGGGGTTATATGTTGAACAATAAGGTCATTCGATATTCCAAAGTAAGAGTATCAAACAATAAAGACACAGATAATGAAAATGAGGTGAGTTAATGGCAAAGATAATAGGAATAGATCTTGGTACAAGCAATTCAGCCGCTGCCGTGATGCAGGGCAATAGACCAGTAATAATACCGAGCGCGGAAGGAGTTTCCCTTGGGGGCAAAGCCTTTCCGTCATATGTGGCTTTCACAAAAGACGGGCAGAGACTTGTAGGCGAGCCTGCGCGCAGGCAGAATGTAACAAATACCGAAGGAACGGCTTATGCATTCAAGAGAAAAATGGGGACAGATTATAAATATTCTCTCCGTGGAAAAGATTACAGGCCCCAGGAGCTTTCAGCTTTCCTGCTCCAGAAGATAAAACAGGATGCAGAGGCATTTTTAGGTGATAAGGTCGAAAAAGCTGTCATTACTGTGCCTGCATATTTCAACGATAACCAGAGGCAGGCTACCAAGGATGCCGGGGAAATAGCAGGACTTGAAGTTGTGAGGATCATCAATGAACCCACGGCAGCCTCTCTTGCATATGGTCTTGATAAGACCGGAGATCAGAAGATACTTGTTTTTGACCTTGGCGGCGGGACGCTTGATGTGACCATAATGGAAATGGGCGGCGGGGTATTCGAAGTTAAATCCACAGCAGGCGACACGCAGCTTGGCGGGACTGACATGGATAACAAGCTCGTGGATCATATCGCAGAGGAATTCAAGAAAGAGCACGGTATTGACCTGCGAAAAGACAGGGTAGCGAACCAGAGGCTTCGCGATGCGGCTGAAAAAGCCAAGATAGAATTATCCACAACTCTTTCCACAGAAATAAACCAGCCATTCATAACAGCAGATGCAGGCGGCCCAAAGCATCTCACAATGACGCTTACAAGGACGAAACTTGAAGAAGTGATCAGACCTGTGATCGACAGATGCCGCGCTCCCATGGACCAGGCGCTGTCTGATGCAAAATTAACAAAGGATAATATCAACAGGGTCATTCTTGTAGGCGGACCTACCAGGATGCCAGTGATCCAGAAATTCGTGGAGGATTATGCAGGAAAGAAAGTAGAAGGCGGTGTTGACCCGATGGAATGTGTAGCTATGGGCGCAGCCATCCAGGCGGGAGTGCTTTCAGGTGAAGTTAAGGATATCCTGCTGCTTGATGTTACCCCCCTGACCCTTGGCATCGAGACACTTGGTCATGTCATGACAAAGCTCATAGACAGGAATACAACAGTTCCTACCCGGAAAAGCCAGATATTCTCAACCGCTGCTGACAGCCAGACTACGGTGGAGATCGTTGTGATCCAGGGAGAAAGAGCCATGGCATACGACAACGTTACCCTTGGCAGATTCAACCTTGTAGGCTTACCCCCGGCGCCGCGCGGGATCCCGCAGATAGAAGTTACCTTTGATATTGATGCGAACGGGATACTGCATGTGACTGCAAAAGATATGGGAACAGGCAAAGAACAGAAGATGACAATAACTGCTCCCCTGAAGATGGCATCGGATGAGATAGACCGTAAGATCAAGGACGCCGAAAAGTACGCAGAAGAGGATAGACAGCGGAAAGAGAAAGTCGAGGTAACGAACCAGGCAGATACTCTGATATATTCAACAGAAAAGGCGCTTAAGGAGCTTGGCGATAAGGTTACAGGCGACCAGAAACAGACGGTCGAGAAGGCCATAGAAGTAACCCGGGATGCCTTAAAGAGCGAGGATATTGGCAGGATAAAGTCTGCGATCGAAGATCTCACAAAGGAAATGCATGCGATCACCACGATACTTTATCAGCAGCAGGCTCAGCAACAGGGCCAGCCGGGAGGAAACTCAGAACAGCAAGAACCTCCACAGGAAGAAAAGAAAGATGAGACAGTAACGGATGCTGAATACAAGGTAGTGGATGAGGACAAGAAGTGATCGGAGAAGGTAAAACCTTCTCCACAGAAAAACAAACTTTTTTTGCCTGAAAGGTCAGTATAAGTGCAATTCATGGCTACTAAACGCGACTACTACGAGATTCTCGGTTTGGATAAAAAAGCATCGGCCGATGAGATCAAATCAGCTTACCGCAAGCTTGCAATGCAGTATCATCCAGACAGGAACAAAGCCCCTGACGCTGAGGAAAAATTTAAGGAAATGTCTGAAGCCTATGCCGTACTGGAAGACCAGACCAAGCGCCAGCAGTATGACCAGTTTGGTCACGCGGGTATAGACCAGAGGTATTCGCAGGAAGATATTTTTAGGGGCGCAGCTCCTGACATTGAAGATATCTTAAAGGGTTTCGGTTTTGGAGGTGGGGGCGGCAGGGGTGGCGGTATTTTTGATTCGTTCTTTAGCGGTGGAGGTGGAAGACGCGAAGGACCAAGGCGCGGGTCTGATATGCTCTATGAACTTGCTATCGAGTTCGAGGAAGCGGCATCAGGAAAAAAGGTCGATCTTGAATACCCCAGGAATGAGACCTGCAATGTATGTAAAGGAAGCGGCGCAAAACCGGGAACATCCCCGAAGACCTGCACCACATGCCGCGGCACAGGTCAGGTGAGCAGGGCGCAGAACACACCATTTGGCAGGTTCATGACGACCTCGACCTGCGGGACGTGCCGGGGCGCAGGGAATGTTATTGATTCTCCGTGTACGACATGCCATGGTTCAGGCATTGTGCAGAAGAAACGAAAACTGGAAGTCAAGATCCCGTCTGGCGTTGATTCTGGTTCGAGGCTCCGTGTTTCAGGCGAAGGGGAAGCGGGACATAAAGGCGGACCTCCGGGTGACCTGTATGTGGAGTTAAATGTCAAGCCCCACAAGATCTTCACCCGCCATGAAAATGATGTTGTCATGGAAGCAAGCATCAGTTTCGCACAGGCAGCGCTGGGTGATGAGATCCATGTACCAACGCTGGACGGAAAAGCATCTATGAAGATCCCTGCCGGGACACAGAACGGTCATGTGTTTCGCCTCCGGGGCAAGGGTTTTCCCAGCCTTCACGGGTCAGGTAAAGGTGACGAGCTTGTGAAGGTAAAGGTAGAGGTGCCGACAAAGCTGAACGACAGGCAGAAAAAACTCCTGCAGGAGTTCGCAGAGATTAGCGGGGAGAAGCTAAAGAGCAAGGGGTTCTTTGGGTTATAGCTCATTCTGGTGTAAGGCAAGATTCGGGAAAGGTAATTAGAGAATCGTAGAGTATAACTAACGATTGTCCTTGAAATCGTCAGTTATAATCGATACCTAAAAAGATATACTGCCTGGACACAGGGATCGTAAATTCGATATCATTCAGATTTTCAGAAGATAAGGGTATATCGCATCCACCCGAACTATGATTTAAATATTTTAACTGTTGCGGCGCCAATAGGAAATTGATGCAGCCTCAGTATATTGGAATTATAAACCGCAGATGAACGCGGATGAACGCAGATACCACTTGCACGGCTGATATTAATTCCTGTGTAAAAACACTTTCACGCCGCTTTCAAAAGATATATAAGGAGATAAGTGGTTCATGAAGTAGCAGCCGCGTAAAAACGGGTTCACTGCGACTGCATAAAGTAGGGTGACTGGCGATGATAGATTGAATTCAGGTATCGAAACTTATGGTGTAAAGCGCGCCGATGGGGGCGGGGATGAGGATGAGGGGGCGGGAGAGCGTGTGGAGGGAGGGTGATGGGAAGTGATTGAGGCGATAAGAATTGAATGAAGCTTTAATAGAAGTCAAATTTCCAAAACTAAATCATTTTTGGATGGATTCGGGATTACTGGGATTATACAGGATCGCAAAAGATGAAAAACCAGACGAAGTGGGTGTGGAAATAAAATTAAGCGACAATGGAGTTTTATTCAAAGGAACTGAAGCCAATTTAGAGACTTTTTTCCATAAAACATATGATTCACTTTTGGCTCAATATTATAATACTTCCACTCAGAAGCAAAAGGAGGAAAATGCGGGATTTTACTATGATTCTAAAAGTGATAAATTTGTTCGTTTTCCAAAAGTAAAATCAATGGGTATAGCCGGATTAATCTTTAGTAAAGGATCAGGGTACAAACCTACTAAAAGTGAAGTAAAATATATTAAAATAAAAGATGAGTCTGGAAAAAACATAAAATCTAAACTTCTGCCGCCCGAATATGCACATTTACAAGAGTGGCTCAATAACTTTCTTTCTGAGACAAAATTGAAAAATGACACTTCAAGTTTACTTATCGATGGTCCTAACACGATAATGCCTTCTGTTGAAATTAATATAAAACAGGGTAAAATAAAATCCAAAGGAAAATGTTTCTTTTGTGGAGATAATTCCATAGATGAAATAGGGAGTACAGTATTTCCATTGATTACAGGATCATCAGGTATTTTATCATTCAATTCGGGTGGTGGTAAACCAGAAAAGGTCTGTTGGAAATGTGATTTTATTGGTAAATTTACGCCTATGAATGGTTTCTATACGATGAATAATAAGAGTTATCATATGTATTTTCCTTATTCCTCAAGCTTAGAAAAAATGAATGATGTATTTAGCAGTCTGAATGCAATTAAAATAGAAGAGCCAAATTTAATTCGAAATTTTAAAAATCAGCTTAGCGGTTATTATCCAAATCCATTTGAGCAATTATTTGCTTTTTTTTATTCAATATATAGAATTGTTATGACAAGAAAATCTTCTATAAATTCAACGGATGAAAATTACGAACTCGATTATGAAATACTCTATGGCATTACACTTTCCAAAGCGCCTCTTGAATTTTTTGTGATGAACACTGAAGCTCTTGGAGAAACACAAATAGGAAAGATAATGTGGCAATTTCAGGATCTTGGTTATTTGTCCAGATTATTTGATTTCATAGAAAGAAAGAAAATAAATATTAATGAATTAATGAATATTTTGATTGATCATGAACAAGAAAATAATAAAACTATTTTAAGAAATAGAGTTTGTGAACGGATTCTAAAAAAGCAAAGTATAGTGAAACTCGCAGAACAACACGTTTTTAGGATTAATAAATCCAAAATTCAATATATTAAACCAATAAATGATTTCGTTATATTATATGAGAAAGTATTAAATGAAGAAGGAGG
>CBFFLL010000089.1:10208-10903 GCA_965642175.1 Candidatus Methanoperedens nitratireducens
CAAAATGAATCAGGAAATAATCGATACGGCGGTTAGCTTAGGAAAAACTATTGGAAAAAGTGTTGGTCCATCTGGAAAGAAAGGCAAAGGTGACCTTTTCAGATTGAGGAAGACAAGAAAACCAGAGGATTTTCTTAATGAAATTAATAGGATTCAGATGAAATATGGTACATTAGTCACCGCTGAGTTATATAATAAAGGACAGGCTGTTGGAGAAAATTTTTTAGAATTTAAGCAATTCTGTATGATTGCAGCTCTAAACACCTTTAATGCTGAAAATCGAGATGAACTAAATAAAGGGGCTAAAATAGAAAATAAGGAGGAAAAAATATGAAAACCGCAAAAGCATTGACATTGACATATTTAACGCCGGTATCATTTGCCTCGTTAAATGGATCAGATAAAGAAGCAGATAATATATCAAATATTAAAAAAATATCAGTTGGTCAAGAACAATTCCCGTATGTATCATCTCAGGCTGTTAGAAGAGCATTGAGAAATCAACTGGAAGTAATATTGGGAAAAGAAAAACTATCCGAAGGGGTTACTGCATCGATTTCAAAAGGAGCAGCAACAACCAAACAAGAACCAGAAAAGTATATTGATGATGATTTATTCGGATATATGGGAACAGAGAGCGCAGAAGGCAAAAAACCAGGAAAAGCAACTAAACGTACATCTGTTGTTCGTGTGTC
>CBFFLL010000090.1:0-10532 GCA_965642175.1 Candidatus Methanoperedens nitratireducens
CATTCTTACTTCACACTCCGTTCCATTCTCTTAAACCCTCGGAGAGCAAGGTGAAAGTAATCCTAAAAAAGAGAGAATTGAACCTGAAATGTTAAGCCCCGGGAGGGAATTGAACCCTCGACCTCGTCCTTACCAAGGACGCGCTATACCGCTAAGCCACCGAGGCGCTTTTTTTTGATTTTTTGCCGGGATATATTTTTAAGCGGGCCCGGAGGGATTTGAACCCTCGACATCCGGGTTAGAAGCCCGGCGCTCTATCCAGGCTAAGCCACGAGCCCAGCGCGAAACCTCAAGATGTCTTGTTTATTTAAAAAGCTTTGGTGTTGGATGCTATATACCAGTTCCTTCATATCCTGTACTCTTTCTTTATTATTTCGATCTCTGGCAATAGGATATGATCCAGTGATGTGCCCTTAGCCTCCCGGATCTTCATCAGGTTTATAAGCTCCTCATACTTTCCCCCTGCAAGACCATTGGCAATTATGGCGGCGCCCTGCGCGGCCTCTTTAACTTTCACGTCGCTTATGCCTTCAAGTTTTCGTACATTAAAGGGTTCAAGACGTCCTTTCAAATCATCAAAAAGACCGCCCACCTTTGACATCCTGCCCGAAACAAGGATCTCTTCTGGTCTTACCGAAGCAGTAAGCGACAGGACATCCTTGACCGCGCCTTCCAGGTATGCGCTCAATGCATCGCTATTATCCATCAAACTGTCCGGATTCGGACTGATAGTCGCCACGCCGCCCCTGAAGATAAGTTCCTTATCAAATCCGCCCAGCAGATAAGCAAGCTCTGCGTCCATACTCCCCATGGACAGATATCCGATATTACCAGAACTTCCCCCTATCCCGTCTATTATCTTTCCATCCTTTACCGCGATAGCGGCTGTGTATCCGAAACCCATCTCAAGCATAATGAACGATGTCTCACTGTAATTTTTATTATCCCTCAATGCCTGATCCCGAACCCCGAGCGCAGCACAGCACAGCTTGTCTGCCGTGCCCATGTCCACCTTATTTATTTTGCGATGATCAGGAACTGTAGGAAGATGGATAACCCCTGGAATAAAATAGACCGGAAGCCTGTTTTTCTTTAGCCTGTTAACAGATTTTCGCATGCCAAGGAAGCTTTTCTTATCGCCTTTTTTGATAAGTGACATCAGGAACAGCTCCCTCTGTGTGACATCAGATATTGCTGTCACCGGGATGCCGTAGCCAGAGGGGCCAACCACGAACTCTGCCCCGGTCTTTATTATCATATCCGAGATCAGGTCTGGTTCCTTGAGTATATCCCCTGTCGATACAGACCTGTCAAGGATCACCTCATCGTCATCCAGACCGCAAAAATCAAAACTTTTTGTCCCCGGGTCTATGCCAATTACTCTGACCATACCCCAAGGTAATCATACTCACTAATAATGCTTATGTTTTTATTATGTCTTTGCAGGCTTTCTTTCCACTACTTTTACCCATTGACCTGACGTTACCTCAGCAAGGACAGGGGTATTCGGGGGCAGTTCGTCAAAATAGACGGTCTGGTCGCCAAGCGGATGAAGATCTCCTCCACATACTGGACATTTTTCAGAATATGTCTTCCTTTTCTGCAAAAAATAACCTCCGCTGTAAAGTTGTGTTTCAATACGCATAAGCGTATTGGTTTAAAAACAAGAACGTCCGGACCGGGATTTGAACCCGGGTCGGGGGCTCGACAGGCCCTCATGATAGGCCGCTACACTATCCGGACTTTGCGGGATTCGCTTTAATGGTTTTGTTGCATTTAAGCCTTTTGTTGCTACCCAGTTTTTCCCTCTCATCAAGACCCAAAAATCATGATATGATCAAAAATCATAGTGCATTATATAGAGTGTTATGCCCAGGAATAGGGCCAGCGCCCAGAATAAAAAAATTATCCTCATGGGAGCCCGTGTTTTTTTGATAAATCTGTTGGACACGAACGCTATTCCTCCAAGAAGAGCCAGAAAACCAGCATATGTTCCAAGAAAATTCATACAGGTTTCACCCTTCTAGATAAATATTGATGTGTTATGTCTGTGGATATAACACGGTGTTATGATAAATAGTTGGTGCGGTGACATTCACACTCTACATTATGACAACATGATGAAAATATTTATTAGTAAAGAGAGACAATTACATCATGGGGCAATCGGCCATCGCATCCATCCCCTCCGATGTTTCCGAAATGCCCCCTTTTCATTTGTTTTCTCCATTGAAGAGGAGGAGTTTCCATGCAGGGATTATCTCTATATCTTCGATTGTTCCTTCTTTTTCCATATCAATGATCATTGTCTTCTTAACCCTGCCTTTGAATTCCTCTCTGAATTTTTTTATCTGTTTGATATCCTTTTCGGTCTTTTTGACCTCTATTGCTATCAGTTCATTATTTTCAGGATATACGAAGTCTATCTCAAAACCGTTCCTGTAAAAGAATTTTGCATCAGTTTCAGAGGCGATAATATTTTCCAGGAGATATGGAAGTATCCTGTCCATATCCTGATCAAAAGCGAATGCGATATTAGGATTAGATAAATAAACTTTTTTGAGCTTCCTCATGCTTGCCATTGGGCTTCCACGATAGTTGAAAACGAATCTTACAAGCAGCCCGAATTCCAGATATTCAAAGTGTTTCGCAATAGTCCTCTGGTCTTTTCCGAGATTCTTGGAAATTTCCCTATAATTCACGATCATACCGGGATTTTTTCCAAGCAGGTAGATCAGGTTTTTTAGGAGTTCCACGTCTTTGATCTCGAACTCTTCAGGCAGGTCTTTGTATATTATTCTCTCAATAATATTATTCAAGATATACTTTCGTGCGAATTCCTCATCTTCTTCTTTAACAAGTTCTGGGAACATGCCGTATTTCAGATATCTATGAAACAACGGAAGCATCTCGCGCTTCCAGATATCAGGATCCTCTTTTATTTTCTGTACGTCCCTGCCGTTCATTTCAAGGAATTCTTCGAATGAGAGCGGCTTTAACAAGAAATCCAGTATCCTCCCTGCAAGGCTTTCACGGGAGTTTTTTCGTAGTGAAACTGAAGCAGAGCCTGATGCGAAGAATTTGATGTTCGGATACAGGTCATAGTATGTTTTGAGCCCGTTCTCCCAATCCGGGATTTTCTGTATCTCATCAAGGAATACATAAACGGGTTCTCTCATTTCATCAAATGTCCGGTTCAGGATGAGTTTCTGATAACTCTCAAGGACATCTTTCAGGTCAAAGGCTATTTCATCAAAAGAGAAATACAGCGCGTTCTTTGGAATGGTCTTTTTCAGGATGTCTGAAATTATCTGGAACATCAGGGTTGATTTTCCAACTCTCCTTAAACCCCATATCAGAATTATTTGTCTCCTGTCCAGGTATTTTGCTATATCGAAATAGGTTTTTCTTCTGTATTCCCTGAGCCAGCCTTCCTTTACGTGCCCTGTTTTCCACCAGGGATTGAATCTTTCAAGGTCTTCTATTTGCATGAATTACATTATGATGTCATAGATATTTAAAAGTTATGACATCATGATGTTATTGTTTCGGATTTATCTTACCCTCGTCCCTTCCTTCACCTTCTTCTCAGGCATAAGCAGCACCGCCCCCTCAACATCCCCTGCGAGCACCATCCCTTTTGATTCCACGCCAAACATTTTCGCTGGCTTCATGTTCACCATCACAACCACCTGACGCCCCACAAGCTCGGACGGGTTGTGGGACTTGGCGATCCCTGCAACTATCTGTCGCTTCTCACCGATATCAACTTGCAGCTTAAGAAGTTTATCAGAACCCTTGATATTTTCAGCCGATAGCACAGTGCCGATCCTGATATCAAGCTTCTGGAACTCTTCATATGTAATTTCAGTCTTATCTTCCTTAACTTCTTCTGCGTGCTTTTTTTCGTTCTCCATTGCTATCTTCACTCTCTTATCAAGGATAACTTCCATTTCCTTGATCTTCTTATCCTCAAGTTTTGTGAACAGTATCGAAGGCGCTTCAAGCTTGCTTGCGGTTATCTCCACAAGAGCCTCCTCTAATTTTGCGGCGTGAACATCGCCCGTAAGCCCAAGCTGCGTCCATGCCTTCTCCATGTTTCCCGGCAATACCGGCTCGAACAGCAAGACAAGCGCCTTCCCTATCTGGAGGCAGTTCTTCACCACATGCCTGCATGCCTCAGGATCTTTCTTGATGAGCTGCCAGGGCTCGTTTGACTGGAAATACGCGTTCCCATAAGACGCCAGTTCCATCATGGCATCAGTGGCTTTCTTGAATTCATATTCATCAAATGCTGCTATGACTGTGTTGATAGTCGATCCTATTTTGTCAAAAATCTCCTTATCGACCTTTCCCTCAGGTATCGCTCCGAAGTTCTTGTGGGTAAAATGCACAGTCCGGTGCAGGAAATTGCCCAGCGCTCCAACAAGCTCGTTATTGACCTTATCCTGGAATACCTTCCATGAGAAGTTTAACTCTTTTGTATGAGATGTATAATTCGCGATGTAGTAACGCAAGAGGTCAGGATGGAAACCGTGGTCAAGGTAATCCTCATCCACCCACACCACATAGCCGCGGCTCTTTGAGAACTTTTTATCATCTATCTTCAGCATGCCCGATGCCACAACAGCCCAGGGCTGCGTGTAACCCGCGCCTTTTAGCATCGCGGGCCAGAAGATGCAGTGATGATAGGTGATATCCTCTCCAATGAAATGTATGACTCGCGAATCCCGGCGCCAGTATTTCTCCCAGTCGCCGCCAGTGTTATTCGCCCAATCCTCTGTGAATGAGATATATCCAATTGGCGCATCCACCCAGACATAAACCACGAGGTCGTCATGACCTGGGAAACGCACACCCCATTCAAGGTTCCTTGTGATGCACCAGTCCTTTAGTTCCTTTGCCCACTCTTTCGCATAATTTATAGCATTGGAAGTGCCGCCAAGCGTTTTCAGGTATTCCTGCAGAAAACCTGCAAATTCTGATAACTTGAAAAAGAAATGCTCCTGCTCCCTGTACTCTGCCGGGTTGCCGCAAATCCTGCATTTTGCGTTCTTTATCTCACCTGGCTCAAGATGCTTCCCGCAGCCCTGGTCGCATTCGTCGCCGCGCGCCGGTTTCCCGCAAAATGGGCACGTGCCTTCCACGAACCTGTCCGGGAGGAATCGCTCGTCGTGCGGGCAGTAAGCCAGCCTGATGACCTGCGGGTAAACAAGCCCTTTGTCGATCAGCGCCTCTACGATGCTGTTCGTCCGCGCATGATTTGTGGGTGAGTCTGTATTCCCGAAGATGCAAAACTCAACTTCCATTCTCTTAAAGATATTCTCAAAATGATCATGATATTTTTTGACAAGTTCAGCAGGTTTGATCTTGAGTTCTTCTGCATTTACTACAATGGGGGTTCCATGGGCGTCCGAGCCGCAGACGAACGCAGCGTCCTGCCCCTGTTTGCGCAGGGCGCGGACAAAGATGTCAGCGGGTATGTAGGTGCGAAGGTGCCCGATGTGACATTTGCCGTTGGCATAAGGAAGACCGCAGGTTACAAGAACTGGTTGGTTGGATGGGAAGTTGGACATGGGGTTCTAACATGGAAGTCCAGATATAAAATACATTTCTCAGGCCGGTTTAACGAAAAGCCCGCATTTGCATGAACCTCTTTTTTGAATGTCAAGTGTCCTGTGTATGCATGGGCATATCAGGTCCTTATCTTTTTTAGGGTCACCCGTTACCTGACGGCAGCCGCAGTACTGTATCCCATACTCTCTTTTATTCTGGGCAAGTCCTTTTATTGCCAGAACAACGATGTCGTAATCAGTATTTAATCTCAGGCCGTTCTTATTTGCGTAGTCTTTTGCCCATTCATATATCTGGCTCTCAATATCATCCACATTAATCACCTTTTATTTTCTGTATGGATCTTCTCCCTGTTGGCTAAAATTCCATAGAATGCAATAGTATGTTTAGAGTTATCTATATTAATACTTCCGCAGCCCCATATAGGTGAATTTTAGTAATGAAGAAACAAAAATTATAATAAACCACCTCAAACCAGCACAGTCTCCCCATAACAAAACTATTTAAAGAACAATGATAATATATTATTCCAACTAAACTGGTACGAACAGGCGATCCCAATGCTTCCCGTAGTAATAAACTCCCTCACAAAACGATTCGGCAAACTGACAGCAGTGGACAACTTAACCCTGACTATCCAGCCAGGAGAACTCTTCGGCTTCATCGGCCCAAACGGCGCAGGCAAGACAACCACCCTGCAAATGCTAAGCGGTCAGATACTCCCAACCTCAGGCACAGCGAAAGTGGTAGGCATAGATGTCGCATCCGACCCTATCTCAGTAAAAGCCGCCATCGGCATAGTTCCAGAAATTGAATACCCTCCCTCCTTCCTTACAGTTGAAGAATATTTGCATTTTGCAGCATCTGTCAGGGGACTGCCTGAGAACGGAAATGTGGACAGGTGGATAGAGTTCTTCGGTCTTGATGAAAAGCGCGAGACCATGTGCATGAGCCTCTCCAAAGGCCAGAAGAAAAAGGTCACCCTGTCTGCGGCGCTACTTCACGAACCCAGAATGCTCTTCATGGACGAGCCTTTCCTTGACCTTGACCCGCTCATCCAGAGGAAACTCAAATCATGGCTGCTCGACTTCGTAAGCGGGGGCGGTACAGTGTTCCTGAGCACCCACATCCTGGAGCTTGCTGAAAAGCTCTGCACCCGTGTCGGCATCATTGATAAGGGAAAACTCATAGCTGTGGGCAGCATGGAAGAACTTCGCAAAACCGTGGGCGAGGACCTTGAGCAGATCTTCGTGCGCCTTGTTTCGGCTTAGGAGGAACCCATGCTCGATTTGAATATCCTGAAACTGATGTTCAAGGAAGAGTTCAGGCTTCAGGCATCTTTCTTCAACCACTCTTATTTTCTATTTTCATCCCTCACTATCGTCCTTTTCACATTCATAATGGGAGTAACCCTTCCCATGCTGCGCCGCGCCGTTGCGATAGATGACTTACTCCTCGTCGCGCACTGGGTGCTGCTGTTCTACGGGCTTAGCGTTGGCGGTTTTGCCATGTTCGGCGACCGCATCCTTGAGCGGCGCTTTGGAAGCGTCAGCCTTCTCATGGGCAGCGGCTATACCCTGCCCATACGTTTCAGGCGGCTGTTTTTCCTGTTCTACATCAAGGATACCATTTACTATATCTTCTTCACTATCCTGCCGATGATAATGGGACTCGCGCTGGCGTCAGTGTTCGTGCCTATCTCTTTTTCGTCCCTCTTTTATCTCTTCGTATCCCTGACCCTGTCTTTCCTCATCGGAATAAGCATAAGTGTACTGCTGTTCGCGGTAATTGCGCGCCTGGGCGCCGCAGTGCTTGCCATAGCTTCGGCAGGGGGATTTTATCTATGGTTTACAGGGATCGATATTAAAGTGGTCGCAGCTCAACTCCCCGCACTTGTGTACTACCATTCCCATTCTTTTTACATCGTGATCGGAATATTGATAACCTCACTGTTGCTCGGCGTGCTATCCTCAGGTTTCATAAAAGAGGTGCCCACCCCCCATGAGCGCAGAGCAAAAGAGGCGTTCATGAGAACAATGCGTTTGACCTCCAGACTTGTATCGAAATATGGTCCAATGCTGTCCAAGGATATCTTAGACCTTGTACGCAGCGGCATTATATTCCCTGTCATACTGACTTTCCTGACGCCGCTTCTGTTCTTATATGCGGTTACATGGTTCGTCGAATCTGTCATGCTCTGGAACTTCAGTTTTTCCCTGCTATTCTATGCTGCCATGGTCGGTTTCTTCTGCACCCTGCTCTATAGCTGGCTCTCCAACATTGACATTTCAGAATGCTACAATTCCCTGCCTATGTCCATGCCTCATGTGATCAGGACAAAATTGATACTTTTCCTGTTCTTTATATGTGTCGTAGCAGTGCCTTATCTTGCAGCAATAGGATATCTGAAAGGAGAGATGGACTTGCTTTGGAGAGGACTTTTCATAATGTTCACAGTGTCAGCATACGTGGGTTCTGTACTTGCTTATCTCACAGGATTATTCCCGAACAGCTATCTGCTTGACGCGAAGATCCTGCTGCAGTTCTCACTGGCAGTGGTTCCTGTATTGCTGGCTGAAACGCTTCTGTCATTCTATTATCCGGTAAACAGTAATACTTCGGCGATTTACATAGCAGGTCTTGGAGTTGCTATGGTGGCAGCTTCGATTATTTTTTTGAATAGGCTGGACAGCCGCTGGAAAGGCAGGATGTTCAGGATAGCTTGAGATTCCATCAATTTTATGCCGTGGCAAATAAATGCTGTTGGAAATTAAAAAATGTCGCTCTTATTCTATTAACACCGCCAAGCAATTCAGTTGCATCATTTATTGCAGAATATTTAATTTTTAGTAGATCTGGCAGTTTCTCCTGACCAAGCTCTTCAATGCCGGTTTCAACGTATTTGACCATA
The DNA here is from genome assembly GCA_965642175.1 of Candidatus Methanoperedens nitratireducens. Lineage (GTDB taxonomy): Archaea > Halobacteriota > Methanosarcinia > Methanosarcinales > Methanoperedenaceae > Methanoperedens > Methanoperedens nitratireducens_A. The sequence continues at coordinate 8,486 of CBFFLL010000090.1, forward strand.
TTTTACGAAGTTGCGCTTCATCTTTGAAAAATTCAGGCAATTTTCCAAAAAGGCTATGCAAAAATTCTTCTGCTGAAATTGGTTTTCCATCCGCGCTCCAAAATGAAGTTTGCATCGTATGTTGAATTTCACGTTCTTTTCCGTCCCCTAACTTTATTTTTAATTTCTTCTTTTTTGGTTCATCTTCAGGGCCATAAGGCGCTGGTGTTTCTTTTATTTTCATTGGTTTTGATCTGGTTGATGGTTCAGGTTCTAATGGTTCGCCGTCCCATTCAGGATCGCTAAAGTGATGATATGCGCCAACAAAATCATATATTGTAAAGAATTCTTTACCCTCAAATAATCTGGTGCCGCGCCCGACAATTTGTTTGAATTCGATCATAGAATTTATTGGTCGCATTAAAATAATGTTGCGGATATTCCTTGCATCGACGCCGGTTGAGAGCTTTTGCGAGGTAGTAAGAATTGTCGGGATTGTTTTTTCATTATCCCTGAATTCTGCCAGATATTGCTCGCCAAGTTTCCCATCATTGGCAGTAACACGCGCACAGTAATTGGGTTCTGTGCTTTTCTTATTTTGATTAATTAAATCCCTGATCGCAAGCGCATGATCCTGGGTTGCGCAAAAAGTAATGGCTTTTTCATTTTGATTGATCTCTTTTAAAAGTAATTTTACATTATATGCTTCTCTTGCTTTGATCTCAATTATTTTATTCCAGTCGGCTCCAGTGTAGATTTTTCCTTCTTCTACTTCTCCTTCAATAATTTCATCATCAGAAACATAAACATAAAGTGGCTCTTGGAAATATTTGTAAGTATCAGCATTCTCTTCTCGTTTTGGGGTGGCAGTTAAACCTAATTGAACCGCTGGAGAGAAATATTCCATTATTGCGCGCCAATTTCCTTCGTCATTTGCCCCGCCCCTGTGACATTCATCAATAATTATCAAATCAAAAAAGTCTTTGGGGTATTCTCCAAAGTAGGGGGTATCATTTGGACCACTCATAAAAGTTTGAAATATTGTGAAAAATATACTGCCATTTGTCAGAACAGAACCTTTCTTTCTTATTTCATCGGGCTTAATTCTGACCAGCGCATCTTCAGGAAATGCGGAAAACTCATTAAACGCCTGATTTGCCAGAATATTTCTATCTGCGAGGAATAATATTCGCGGTCTTCTTGCGCCATCTCGCTTTAAATTCCAGCGAGCATGAAAAAGTTTCCAGGAAATTTGAAAACCAATGGTGGTTTTTCCTGTGCCTGTTGCCAGGGTCAGTAGCAATCGATTCTTTTCTTCGGCAATAGCTTCTAAAGCTTTATTTGTTGCAATTTCCTGATAGAATCTGGGTTCATAAATACCGCCGTTTGGAATTGCATTGAATTTTTCTTTCCAATTGTTCTGGATTTTATATGTTTTATTCCATAATTCGTCAGGCGTAGGAAAATTAGTTATTAGCCCTTCTTTTCCTGTTTCCATGCAAATTTGATAAATCTCTTTGCCATTAGTTGAAAAAGTGGTTTGCAGATGAAGTTTTTCGGCGTAATTTTTTGCCTGTGCAACTCCTTCCCCGACTTCCTGTTCATCACTTTTTGCTTCTATTTGTGCAAGTTTTCTTCCTTTATAAACCAGAATATAGTCCGAAATTAATGGTTTTGCGCGGCCTGCGCCTGTTTGAAGTTTCCCAAGAGTAAGGTGATATTCCCCAGAAATGACAGATAAAATCATCAATTCGTTTTACAAAGTCTATAACGTACTTGGTTATGGCTTTTTGGAAAAAGTTTATGAAAATGCCCTGGTGATAGAATTAAAAAGTGCAGGATTCAAGGTTTTGCAGCAGCAAAATATCAAAGTTTTCTATGAAAATCAGGTAGTTGGAGATTATTTCGCAGATATTATTGTGAATGACCTGATAATTTTAGAAATAAAAGCATCTGAGGGGCTCAGAGACGAAAATAAGGCTCAGTTGATCAATTATCTAAAAGCTACCAATAAAGAAATCGGGCTTTTGTTGAACTTTGGTAAAAAACCAGATTTCAAAAGAGCGAT
>CBFFLL010000091.1:0-10048 GCA_965642175.1 Candidatus Methanoperedens nitratireducens
ATCCAACACAGTTCAGAGTTCGTACGAGTTCGTATCAGTTCATTGTTAAAGTCTATAAATCGGGGGGGTTACCGCATATGACCGACTCACTCGACATCCCACGAATACTCATAGCAGGCGACCGTTCTTCAGCCGGAAAGACCACCATCTCTATCGGCATAATGTCGGCGCTGCGGGATATGGGGTATGAGGTGCAGCCCTTTAAGGTAGGACTTGACTTTATCGACCCGAGCTACCATTCTGAAGTTACGGGCAGGTATTCTCGAAACCTTGATGGCTACCTGATGTCCGAGGATGCGCTACTGGAGGTATATTCCCATGCTGTCAATGGCGCTGATATCGCAATCATCGAGGGCGTTCGCGGGCTTTATGAAGGGCTTTCCGCCACAAGCGACATTGGCAGCACGGCGCAGATAGCCAAGCTGCTTGATTGCCCTGTGATTCTTGTTATCAATGCAAGAAGCATCACGCGAAGTACGGCTGCGCTTGTTTCAGGGTATAAGTCGTTTGACCCTGAGGTAAATATTGTCGGAGTGATACTGAACAACATCGGAAGCAGCAGGCACGCCGAGAAAGCCAGGGAGGCTATCGAAACTTATACTGGCACTCCAGTTATCGGTGAGATTCCCCGCAACGATTCCATGAAGATCTCAATGCGGCATCTTGGTCTTATCCCCGCGCTTGAGGGAAGGCGGAAGGTGGCTGGTTTTGATGAGAATCTCGGAAAGATAAAGAATATAATAAAGGAAGGCATCGATATCAACAGGTTGTTATCACTTGCCGGCACCTCGGAGTCGTTGATAAAGCCGAAAGAAGACATATTTAAACCAGCGGCGTCAAAAGACACTATACGTCTCGGAGTGGCGCTTGATGAGGCGTTCAATTTTTACTATCGCGATAACCTTGACCTGCTTGAACTTGCAGGCGCTGAGCTTGTTTATTTCAGTCCAGTGAACGACAGCGCGCTTCCGCAGGTAGATGGTCTGTATATCGGCGGTGGCTACCCTGAATTATTCGCGCAGGAACTTGAAGACAATGAGAGCATGAGAAACGCCGTCCATCAGGCTTCTGCCGAGGGATTACCTATATATGCAGAATGCGGCGGGCTCATGTATCTGACGCAGGAGATAAAGACCGATATTATCGGGACTGGAAAACATCATATCGCAGAGATGGAAGAGGGAACGTTCAGTATGGCCGGGGCGCTTCCAGGGAGAACGCTTATGGGGCACAAAAGGGTCGTGAGCTACAATGTGGGGAGTTTTGTTAAGGATAACGTCATAGGAAAGGCAGGAACTTCATTCATAGGGCATGAGTTCCACCATTCAGAGATCGTGGATATCCCGGATGATGCCGCATTTGCAATAAAGCTTGAACGGGGAACCGGCATAAAGGGAGAGCTTGACGGCATCCTTGTGCAAAATACCATGGCAGCGTACGCGCACCTGCATGCAGCATCGTATACAGGGTTTGCAGGGTCGTTTACCGGATCCTGCAGGAAATGAGTGCCTGCATCAGGACAGAACAAAAATGGACGGCATTAAATTTAACTGATAGATAAATATATATATTAGCCGTGCATGGTTATTATCATAATAGTTCAAACTAATGAGATGAACTTGAAAAACGGGGAAAAATGGTACAGGATTTTCTGGCAGGGATGACATTTTCAGGCATCCTTCCGGATTACTGAATAACGGCATAATCATGAAATGGTTGAAGGAGCAAAAATAAATGAATAATTCAATAACTGGAATTAAGGCAACACGTCGAAGTTTTTTAAAAGGCGCTGTTGCTCTCGGAGCTGCCGCTGCACTTGGAGGGTATGCAGGAATTACGAAATATTCTCCAGCAAATCTGTTCGTGACCGCGCGCGCGGCTGCGGCGGGAGAAGAAAAGCTTGTGAAAACAATCTGTCCTCACTGCTCTGTTGGATGCGGGACATTCGGAAAGGTCGTTGACGGCGTGTTCGTGGGTCAGGAGGCATGGACTGATAATCCCCTTAACCTAGGAGGCATGTGCTCCAAGGGAGCGACCATCAAGGATATCGTAGTCTCTGAGAGGCGTCTCAAATATCCAATGGAAAAGAGCGGCGGAGCATGGAAGCGCATTTCATGGGACGATGCGATAAATAAGATCACTGGCAAGATGAACGAAATAAAGGAAAAATACGGTCCTGACTCTGTCATGTTCCTTGGCTCGGCAAAGACCACTCTTCATGAATCCTACCTTCAGCGTAAATTCGCGGCATTCTGGGGTACAAATAATGTTGACCACCAGGCAAGGATATGCCATTCCACAACTGTTGGGGGGCTTCTGAATACCTGGGGGCACGGTGCGCAGACAGACAATTATAATGACCTTCGGCATTCAAAGTGTCTCTTCTTCATAGGCTCGAATGCTGCAGAAGCGCATCCGGTCGCGATGCAGCATGTATTGATCGCAAAGGAAAGAGGTGCTAAGATAGTTGTGGCAGATCCAAGATTCACAAGGACAGCATCAAAGGCAGACCTGTATATCAGGTTCCGTCCTGGTACTGATATACCTTTCATCCTCTCCATATGCAATGTGATAGTCAATAACAAGTGGCACGATAAGGCATTCATCGATGCAAGGACACACGGTTTTGATGAATTCTGGGAAGTATGCAAGGACTATACGCCTGAAATGGCAGAGGACATCACCTGGGTCCCTGCAGATAAGGTCAGAGAGATAGCTAAGATATTTAAGGAGAACGGCCCCATGGCCATCCTGTGGTCAATGGGCGGCACCCAGCATTCAGTAGGGAGCCAGAACATCAGAAGTTACGCTATACTCCAGTTGCTGCTCGGATATGTTGGCAAATCAGGTGGCGGATGCGCTGCATTAAGGGGTCATGACAACGTGCAGGGAAGCACTGACATGGGATGCCTGTCGCACTACCTGCCCGGGTATCTGGGTGTGAGTGCAGAAGCTGCCTGGAAGATGTGGTGTACCGTCTGGGGAATCCCATACGATGACATGATTAAGAAGTTCGCAAGCAAAGAACTCATGCTGAGGAGCGGAATGACAGATTCACGCTGGTACGAAGGCGCTATCAGAGACGACATAAACCAGCCAAATCGTATCAAGATGGTCATCGTCTGGGGACACAGTCTTAACTCCATCTCTGAGATGAAGAAGCAAAAGAAAGGTCTTGAAGAAGTTGAGATGATAGTGAACATAGACCCGAGAGCCACCATGGCATCCTCACTCCCAGAGCGCAAGGACGGCATAATAATCCTTCCTGCCGCGACCGTGATTGAGAAGGAAGGGATGGTAGTAACAAGCGGCAGGTCAGCGCAGTGGAGATATAAAGTCATAGACCCGCTCTTTGAGAGCAAGTCAGACCTTGATATCATGAAACTCATGGCTGATAAACTGGGTTTCGGGCAGTACTTCACATACAACAGCGTTGATGATATCTACACCAAAGAAATCTGCCAGGGTGTTAGAAGCATAGGTTTGACGGGAAAAACTCCTGAGAGAATACGGAAGCACATGGAGAACAGCGGGACATTCGATCCTGAGAATTTAATGGCAAGGGGCGGGCCGTGCGACGGTGAATACTACGGTCTCCCGTGGCCCTGCTGGGATGAGAAGCATCCGGGCACACCGATCCTCTGGGACGACAGCAAACCTGTAAGCAAAGGCGGGCATGATTTCCGCGCCATGTGGGGCGATAAGGTGCCTGATAACAAGTTCAAGTTGCATGTGGGCGAAAGCATGCTCAAAGCAGAGGGTGGCAAGAAGCAGTACACCAATACTGCAGGCGTTGGATATGCATATGATCTAACTGGCGAGGCTGTACAACTTGCGCTGGCAGCCGGAGACCCGCCCACAGGCAGGGGCAGGGCAAGGTTCTGGACCTGGGATCTGACCGACCCTGTGCCAAAGCACAGGGAACCAATCGAAAGTCCAAGACCCGATCTGATAGCAAAATACCCCACATACGAAGATAAGGACAAGACCTTCTACCGTGTACCATGTGAATTCAAAACAGCACAGAGATCTGATCTTGTAGAGAAATACCCGATCATTCTCACAACAGGAAGACAGGTTGAGCATATGGGCGGCGGCGCCCAAACAAGGGGTAGCAAGATCCTTACTGAGATCCAGCCTGACATGTACGTTGAGATCAATCCTTCGCTTGCCGGAAATATAGGTGTGAAGGAAGGTGAGATGGTATGGGTTGAATCCAACCAGGGTAAAGTTAAGGTCAAAGCGAAGATAACCGAACGCGTCAATGATAAGACCGTGTTCATGCCATATCATTGGGCAGGAGTATTCGAAGGGACGAGCTATGAGAACAGGTATCCTGAAGGGACTGCTGAATATGCGCTCGGGGATTCATGCAATATAGTGACCTCGCCCGGTTATGATGAGATCACCGCGATGCAGGAGACAAAGGTCGGGCTCTGCAAAGTGTATAAGGCGCAGGGAGGTTAGAACATGCCAACAAATAAGTTTTTACTCGATACTTCAAGATGTATAAGGTGCACAGGCTGCGAAGCAGCATGCAAGCAGTTAAACGAAGTTCCAAAAGGCATTCGAAGACTTCGTGTGGTGACGATCAATGAAGGCGTGCCAGGCGAGACCAATGTCCCTATGCCGTGCATGCACTGCACAAAGCCGCCGTGCCTATCTGCCTGTCCTGTGACCGCCATATACAAAAGAGATGACGGTGTGGTGCTTGTTAACAAGGACAAATGCATAGGCTGCGGATACTGCCTGTATGCATGTCCGTTCGGTGCGCCCCAGTTCTCTGATACAGGTCTCTTCGGTTCTAAGGGCAAGATGGACAAATGCACCTTCTGCGTTGAACCTTTCAACCAGAAAGGCGAAGATGGGCAGCTGATAGAGCGCGAGGCAAAACCCAGATGTGCTGCCTTCTGCGGAACGAAAGGACTGCTTGCGGGAGATATCGATGAGATAACGGAAGTATACAGGAAACGGATCGCGGGAAAGTTACCTACTGGAGCCGTGCCTGATGTGGCTTAAGGTGTATCATGGTTCAGATGAAAGATAAAAAAGTCATAATGGCTTCATTAGCTGTATCTTTGATTATCCTGGCTGCAGCAGTTGTTTTATTGCTATCGATAAAAACATCTGGCATAAACCGAATTCCAGTACAAGAGATATATTCGCAGGGTGTGACATTGAACTCCATTATAATTTTCATCATGCCCATAGTGATCGTACTGGCGATTCTCTTCATAGCAGGACTTTCCACATTCGGTCTATTCCACGGATCAAAAAGAACGGAGAAATAGATATGGCAGAGATCAAACGTTTCAGCATAAGCCAGATCGCGATCCATGCTCTTGGCGCTTTCAGTATACTCACCCTCTACATCACGGGGCTGCCAATCACATTCCCTGACCAGCTTGGCTGGATACCGGCTCTCCTCGGAGGCTATACTGTGACAATGTTATTACACAGGATAGCAGCTGTAGGTTTTATAGCAACAGGGGTTTATCTGTTAATATATCAAGCGCTATACGGTGCCTTTGTAGGGAAGTCATTTTTTACAGATATATGGTTGAAGATAAAAGATATCAAGGATGCTATTAAAGACACTAAACATTTGCTTGGGCTGTCTAAGGATAAGCCCGGTTACGGAAAATACAGCTGGATAGCAAAAGCCGAATTCTGGAGCTTTTTCGGAGAGGCTGCCATATTCCTGGTAACAGGAAGCATATTATGGTTCTCGTGGCAGTCCCTGGCATTCATGCCGCCGCAGTACCTGCTCATGGCTCGATATATCCATGCCGGATTTGCAGTGGTAAGCGTATGCGGTGTAGCCTTCCATTCCTACATGGTTCATTTCAATCCTGAGGATTTCCGTATAGACAGGTGCATTTTCACAGGCTCATTACCTGAAGAAGAAGTAAAAGAAAGGTATCCACAATGGCATGAAGAAATACAGAGAGGCGATAAGATTGATGCAGAATAAAATAAAGTATAGCGGGGCTGTTGTAGTTGCAATAATTTACATCAGCTTCATAGTCGCGATATTGAAGGTACAGAACCCTGTTGTCGATGTATTCGTGACCATAGGGATCAATATTGCGCTTCTCTTTGTGATCGTGAATCTGGGAGCATTGCTTTACGGCATTATCACACGGAATCGCAGGGAAGCTAACTGATACAATGCAGGTGGGAGGAAATAATGAAGAATGGAGTTTTTTTATGCACATGTAGTGGAACGATCGACATTGATTTCAAGAAACTCAAGAGTATAGCAGGTGCTGATGTAATTGAAATTCATGAAATGTTATGTCAGGAACCTGAAAAAATAAAAAAGGTCTTTGTAAGTAAGGGATTATCCAGTGCTCTTGTCGCCTGTACCTCAAAGAAAGAGGTTTTCAAAGCGCTTGACCTTGATATTTCCTTTATTAACTTGAGGGAGCAATGCGGTTGGGTGCACGATAAGGAGAAAGCTACAGAAAAAGCGGTCGCTCTCATAAGCGCAGCGATCAATTGTCCTCAGGATGGAAGGAAGAGAATAATAGATCCAGGAAAGGATGTACTTATCATCGGACCAGCATCACCCGGCATTCAAATAGCGCAGCACATGTCCGGGTGCGCAAACATCCGGCTCCTGATAACTGAACCCTGCGACTCAGGCGCAACTAATCATACGGGGATAAATATATTGGCCACTAATACGGGGATCAATATTTTGACAGGCAGGGTTAATAATATAGAAGGCGGTCCCGGTGATTTCAGGATAAATATCCTTAAAAATCCTGTTTCGAGCGAGGAATGTATTTCATGCGGGAAATGCCTCGATGTCTGCCCCATAAATGCCATAGACCGGTATCCTGTTTTTTCCATAAGCGAAAAATGCGACCGGTGCGGAAAATGTTATGATATCTGTCCCTCGCAGGCTATCGACCTTGAGGATAATATCACAACCCTGAAAACCGGACAGGTGCTGGCTATCGGGAAAAATGCCATTTATCCTGATGAGAAAAAAGGTTTCTATATTACAAGTATTGGTAACGATGTCGAAGGAACGGTCAGTCTTGCCCTTCCTGCTGCCATGGAGATCATAGCGAATATAGGCGGTATAGAGAGGGATGCACCTGCTAAAGCTATGCTGGAAGGTTGCGCGGCAGGAAAGAGTGGTTTACAGGGATGCACCATGTGTGAAAAAGCCTGCCATCACGGCGCCATAATACGAAAAGACGATAATATCGCATTCGATGAAATATCATGCACAGGATGCGGTGCGTGTGCTTCAGTCTGTCCTCTCTCGCTTTTCAGGATGGAAGATGATATTTACGGCAGGATGGAATCTCTTCTTGGCGGATATTTACCTGCGAATTCCAGGCGAAACGTAAAAGATCATAAGATACTCATGTTCACCTGTGCACATAGCATCCCTCTGCTTGATGCTGCCGGGGCCCAGAAGATAAAGTATCCTCCGGTTCTTCCGCTTTTTGTACCGGGCATTGATAGCATTGCAGGATCACATATCCTGAGGGCTTTTGACCTTGGGGCTGACGGTGTAATAATGCTGGGATGCGGCGAATGTATGGGGCATGTCAGCGAAGAGGCTTTATCACTTACGGGTATGATACTTGACGGGTTCAAACTCGGCGATCGCATCAGTGTGATCAGGAATAACGATGACGTGAAAGGTTTGACGAAATCCCTGGAACAGTTCAGTGAACGCATCACATCCAGCCCGATAAAGAAGCATAAACCTGCTAAATTAATAAACACCTCTAACCACCAGATCATGCTTGAAATTATCGCCTCGCTGTCTGCAAAAACTGGCATAGTTCCCACCTCAGTTATTGAGGATACTACAGTGCCTTTTGCAGAAATTTCCATAGGCGCATCATGCACGATCTGCGGAGCCTGTACATCCATGTGCCCCGCTGGCGCGCTCATAAAGGATAACGGAAGCATAGCATCCGTATACGGGAACTGTATAGCCTGCGGGCTGTGCGAAAAGGCGTGTCCTGAAAAAGCGCTTAAAATACGGAGGGTGCTTGACATGGAAAGACTGCTCAATGCCGCCCCAACTACTCTGTTCAAATCCGAACAACAGGTGTGCGCTTCATGCAATAAACCCTATATGACTCAGGCTGCTTTTGACAGGATCACATGTTCATTTATTGAGAACGTAAGAGGCGACCTCAAACCACAGGAGCAGGTCGAACTTATTAAAAACCAGTTAGAACTGCTCAGATACTGTGAAAATTGCAGACCCACAAAAGCAATATTAAAAATGGAGATGCTGGCATGATAGATGAAGTATTTAAAGCAAGAGCAAATTTCTATGCATTCCTGTCAAGGATGTTCGTTGAAGAGCCGCCTTATGAACTGGCAGAAGATATTGCAAGCGGAAAATTCCAGTTCCCGCAAACAACTTCGAACAATTGTGATTTTTCTGAAGGACTATCTCTCTTTGAGAAATTCGCAAAGGGTAATAATGATGCAGCAGATATTCATGAAAAGCTGTGCAGGGAATTTACCCGTCTTTTTGTAGGTCCCGTGCCTGCAATGTTCCCGTATGAATCAACGTTTATTGATGGTTCAATGATGGGAAAGTCACTGCTTAAGGTCAAAGAAGAGTACAGGAAGGCAGAGCTTTTGAGAGCGCAGGAATATCATGAACCAGAAGACCATATTGCCATGGAACTCGGGTTTATGAGCAATCTATGCATGAACGGAGCAAGTCGATCACTTAGAATGCAGGGTGATTTCTTAAAAGACCATCTTTCAAAATGGGTCCCGGCATTATGCGATGAACTCTGTGAAAAAAGCACCAATGATTTCTACAGGGGCATCGGAAAAATAACAAAAGGGTTCCTGGTTTCAGAACATGAACTCCTGGACGAACTGCATGAAGGTAAAGGTTAAATAATAAAAAACCAAAGTGATAAGTGATGATAGGAACTCAAGAAATGATATTGATACTGATTCTTGCGTTGTTTTTATTTGGACCTTCAAAACTCCCTGAACTGGCACGGTCCCTGGGAAAAGCGGCAGGGGAATTCAAGAGAGCGCAGAAGGAAACCGAGCTTGATATAAATAGATTAAATAAGATGCCGGAGGATAAAGATATAAAGATACAAAATCTGGCGATCGAAATGGGTATAGATGTAAAAGATAAAAGCTCTGAAAAACTTGTTGAGGAAATACGTTTTAAGATCAGATCGAAGGAGAAATTAGATATGAAGACATCAGGTGTATAATATGGCTTTTGGACCGATGGAAATAGCGCTGGTAGTTGTGGTGATAATTATATTATTTGGTGCAGCAAAGATCCCGGAACTTGCCCGCTCACTCGGTAAGGCAACAGGGGAGTTTAAAAAGGGAAAACAAGAGATAGAACGCGAACTTACGGATGTTGAAAGATCTATCAAAGAGACCCCTGAGGAAAATAGACCCTCAAAAATTAAACAGATGGCGAAAGATCTCGGGATATCGACCGAGGGCAAAACAGACGAACAATTGCTGGATGAGATCCAGAAAAAAATGCCCAAGGTAAAATCCGAAACTTAATCTAATAAAGGAGATCGAACTAAAATGAACGCACCAACAATATTATACGTCGGAATAGATGTTTCTAAAGACAAGTCCGACATCTGCATTAAAGATAAATTGGGGAACGATTTGATCAAGCGATTGATAATCGCAAACAAAAAAGCAGATTTAGGACATTTGTATGAAACAATTGAAAGAATAAGATCAAAAATACCGGGAAATAGCGATGTGGTTTTTGGAATGGAAGCAACCGGTGTATACTCTTTGCCGTTATATTCAGCCCTGACGAGAGATGGACATAAGGTCAAGTTATACAATCCAATCCAAACCAATGGCTTTCGAAAAATCAATATTCGAAAGACAAAAACTGACCCGATAGATGCAGCTATCCTAACAGATATGCTTCGTTTTTCTGAACCACCTGAAGTTAATCCTATCAAGGATTTGAACCTTTATCAATTGAGGGAATTGGTCAGGATACGTGATCGTCTCATAGATAAGCAAACTGTTTGTAAAGTGCAGC
>CBFFLL010000091.1:10058-10517 GCA_965642175.1 Candidatus Methanoperedens nitratireducens
TCTGGCCTGATTATTCAAGTGTTATGAAAAGAGCTACAGGGGCTACATCAATTGCAATCCTGAAAAAGTATTCTGTACCTTCAAAAGTGAGGGCTGAATCCTTTGAGAAATTTTATGAACTTGTCAAAAAGAAAAGTCATTCGAAAATATCTCGCACGACGGCTGAGGAAATATACACTCATGCAGGGAATATATTGACTATACCTGAACTCGATTCGATTATCTCTGTTGAAATTAAGACTCTGATCACAGAACTTGAGTTATATGGTGAACAGATCCGATCGATTGAGAAAAGAATTGAACAGATGATGAAACTGGTTGATTCAAAAATAATGTCAATACCTGGTATTGGATATACTTTAGGGCCTATGATACTTGGTGAAATAGGAGATGCTGACCGGTTTTCGACCGCTAAGAAATTGATTGCTTTTGCTGGACTTGATCCTGTTGTAAGTAGAT
>CBFFLL010000092.1:0-8658 GCA_965642175.1 Candidatus Methanoperedens nitratireducens
ACCAGAAAGAAATGACTCAACAAAACACTTCCCCGGATATACATGAACTGCTCCTGCACCTCGGTTACAATGAAACGAGCATACTGAATATCGAATATGAACTTGACAATTTATTAAGAGGTATCGGGTTTGATGAACTTGAACAGAAAGCGCGGGAAGCCATAGATGCAAAAGATCAGGCATGTCTTATCAACACACTGAAAGAATTGATGAAGCGCCTTGAAAACAAAGGCATATACCGCCCTGATTACCCCACAGGGCTGATAAAGCTCCTGGTCAATGGATTGAATCAAGTGGGGGAGGATATCTTTACGGTCATCGAAAAATCCCGTATCTCAAATGAAGAAAAACTAAAAGAACAGGAATTCCTGGCATCCTGCGCGGCCATCACCCAGCTTGGATTTATTATTCTATGCAGGTTCGTCCATAATGCAAAGGCTGCAAGTTCAGGTCCTCACGTCTTTATCGTAATAGATGGGTTCACACCATTTTCCATGATCTTCGTGGATTTCAGCATTGATTCCATAATAGAGATAGATGCCAGGCTGTATGAACAGAAAGAAAACAATTACTACCTTAAAAACCAGGCATCTGATGATGAAACATCCAGGCACATAGCGCAGTATTATTCTATTTTCCATGTTACTTCAGGAATTGGTCTTTCCCATAATATCCATAACAACCTTGGGATGGCATACGACATGGCGGGAATGTATGAGAATGCTGTCGAAGAATTTAACGAAGCGCTCAGGCTTGACCCTGAATATATTGAGGTCTTAAATAATCTTGCAGTCACGAATCACAGGATGGGGCTGTTCGATGAAGCAATTGAGAGGCTCAAGGAGGCGCTCAGGCAGAGACCCGGATATCCGGAGGCTCACTGCAACCTTGGGAATATCTATGCATCAGCAGAGAGGTACGAGGAGGCGCTTCTGGAATTTGAAGCCGCGCTCTTGCTACATCCCAAAAATGTGCTCGTTCACTATAATCTGGGGAATGTCTATGCAGAACAGGAAAAACTTTCTGATGCTATCATGGAGTTCCAGGAAAGCTTAAAGCTCGACCCTGACCATCTTCCTGCCCGCAGCAGCCTCGGTAGGCTCTATGCCAGGCAGGGCAGGCATGAGGAAGCACTCAGGGAATTCCAGGAAGCTCTTAATCGAGACCCTGAACTCCCCGAAGTGTATCACGGCATAGGGAGCGTGTATTATGATCTGGGTAGTTTTGAGAGATCGGCAAATGCATGGATTCGCGCAGTGTATCTTGACCCTGAACTTCTTGAACACGTGCCTGATAAGCTGCTCCTCAAAGTGAGGCAGGGAGTTTCAAGAATAAAGTGAGGGGGAAATGTCAGCAGATAAAATAGTGATAAAGGGCGCACGCGTCCATAACCTCAAGAACATAGACCTTGAGCTTCCGCGTAATAAATTGATAGTGATCACAGGGCTTTCCGGTTCCGGAAAATCATCGCTTGCTTTTGATACCCTGTATGCAGAAGGACAGAGGCGGTATGTGGAGTCCCTGTCAGCATACGCCCGCCAGTTCCTGGGTCAGATGGACAAACCTGATGTGGAATACATCGAAGGTTTATCACCTGCCATATCCATTGAACAGAAATCCACGAGCAAGAATCCCCGTTCGACAGTTGGTACGGTCACAGAGATATTCGACTACCTGCGCCTGCTTTATGCAAGGATCGGAAGGCAGCACTGTCCCAACTGCAAAAGTGAGATCACTCCGCAGACAGTGGAGCAGATAGTAAGAAGGCTCATGTCGCTGCCTGAAGGCGAAAAACTTCATGTGCTTGCTCCAATTGCGAGACAGAGGAAAGGCGAATATAAACAGATATTCGAAGAACTTGCCTCATCGGGATTCGCCCGTGTCCGTGTGGACGGGAAGATGCATGAGTTGTCCGGGGAGATAAGCCTTAACAAGCAGCAGAAACATGATATTGATGTTGTTGTAGACCGAATTTCAGTAAAACCAGGGATAGAGGAGAGACTTGCGGATTCAGTTGCTACGGCGCTTAAGCAGGGGAACGGCATTGTCGTCGTTGAAGTGATCGGGAACAAAGAGCTTCTTTTCAGCGAGCATGCGGCATGCACGAAATGCGGTATAAGCTTTGAGCAGCTTGAGCCCAACATGTTTTCTTTCAACAGCCCGCGCGGTGCGTGTCCTGCCTGCCAGGGGCTGGGGAGCACGATGGAGTTCGACCCTGACCTCATAATACCTGATAAGAGTAAATCCCTGGGTAAGGGAGCTATTGAACCCTGGGGATACGAGCACGGGTATTATTTCCAGATGCTCCAGTCTGTGGCAAAGCACTACGGTTTCTCGCTTGATACACCTTTTTCTGAACTGAAACCCGAACACGTGGATGTGTTACTGCATGGAAGCACCGAAGAAGTGCTTTTCAGGTACGTTCCGCGGGTAAGGGACGGGCTGTGGGAGCACAGAAGCGTTTTTGAAGGGGTACTCCCGCATCTGGCGCGCAAATACAGGGAATCGCAATCTGAGGAGGGGCGGGAAAGGATACAGCAGTATATGAGCATCAAACCATGCACGGTGTGCAATGGCGAGCGGCTGAAACCATCCAGTCTTGCAGTAACAGTGGCCGGGAAGTCCATTATCGCAACGACCCGTATGTCAGTCAAAAAGGCGATAGAGTTCCTTAACAGCATCACTTTTTCTGAAAAAGAGGCGATAATCTCAAAACCAATTATGAAGGAACTGCGGGCGAGGCTGGGGTTCCTGATGGACGTGGGTCTTGATTACCTCACACTTGACAGGGCTGCCGGCACCCTGTCAGGCGGCGAGAGCCAGAGGATACGGCTTGCCACGCAGATCGGTTCCAGCCTTGTGGGTGTTCTGTATATCCTGGATGAGCCAAGCATTGGTCTTCACCAGCGGGATAACGGCAGGCTGATCCACATGCTCACACAGCTTCGAGACCTGGGGAATACGGTTATAGTGGTCGAGCATGATGAAGAGATGATACGAAGTGCTGATTTTATCGTGGACATGGGACCGGGCGCTGGAGTACACGGGGGCGAAGTTGTTGTCACGGGAAGCCAGGATGATGTCATTAAGTGTAAAAATTCACTTACCGGGAAATACCTGAGCCACGAAAAAACGATAGCAGTCCCTGGCAAGAGAAGAAGGTCGAATGGCAAAATAACGATAGTTGGAGCAGGTGAGAACAACCTGAGGCAGATAGATGTAAATATCCCCCTTGGCGTGATGACATGCGTTACCGGTGTATCAGGTTCAGGAAAGAGCACGCTCGTTAATGATATCCTGTATAAGGCCCTTGCGCGGAGGTTCTACCATGCAAAGGATAAGCCTGGGGCGCACAGGGGCATAATAGGGCTTGAGAATATCGACAAGGCAATAATAATCGACCAGTCACCTATCGGCAGGACGCCTCGTTCAAACCCCGCAACGTATACCGGGGTTTTTACGCCGGTAAGAGATATGTTCGCAAAGCTTCAGTCCTCGAAGGCTCGCGGATATCTGCCTGGACGGTTCAGCTTTAACGTGAAGGGGGGTCGATGCGAAGCCTGCAAGGGCGACGGAATAATCACCATAGAGATGCACTTTTTACCTGACGTTTACGTGCCGTGCGAGGTGTGCCACGGGAAGAGATTCAACAGCGAGACGCTTGAGATAGCATACAAAGGAAAGAACATATCCCAGGTTCTGGATATGACTGTGGAGGAGGGGCTTTCGTTCTTTGAGAATATTCCCAGGATCAAGCGGCAGCTTCAGACGTTGTTTGACGTGGGTCTTGGATATATCAGGCTCGGGCAGCCTGCAACAACGCTATCAGGCGGTGAGGCGCAGCGCATCAAGCTTTCTACTGAACTCAGTAAAAGGAGCACGGGAAGGACGCTATACATCCTTGATGAGCCAACAACGGGTCTGCATTTTGCTGATATACAGAAACTTCTGGATATGCTATCGCTGCTTGTGGATTCAGGGAACAGCGTTGTTGTCATCGAGCATAACCTGGATGTCATCAAGGTGGCTGACCACATTATTGACCTCGGTCCTGAGGGTGGGGATAACGGCGGGAGGATAGTTGCAGAAGGGACGCCTGAGAAGGTGGCGAGGACAGAGGGGTCTTATACGGGGTATTACCTGAAAAAAGTGCTGGGGATATAATTACTTCCTCAATATCTGTATGTTCGTCCTTGCCCCTGCGCTTAGCTCCACTTCCTCATTCCTCCCCGACTTTGCATAGGCATCGATGATGCGTATCTCACTCCCGATATCCAGTCCATTGACAATATCGGCATGCTCACCCCAGAGCGCAACTTTTATCCGCCCGGTATCATCAGAGATGTAGATATTCGAAACCTTATTCTTTGTCCCATCAGCCCGATCAAACTCCCTGATCTCATCAAGCCCTGATACATGACCCGAAACACTGTAGGACGTGTTGATCCCTATGTCAGCGATAGGCGTGAGCGGCTCTGAATAATCAACTGCTGCATTGCTCTTAACAATGCTCCCGCCTGAGCCGATCTGCAATTCTGTCTGGTTGCTGAATGAGTTGTCCCGTGCGTAGGCGTTCATGACCTCCACGGTATCTCCAGCTTTAAATTCCGGCGCATCAGCCTTTGCATCCCATAAAGTCAGCCGTATCTTACCCGTGTCATCCCCAAGGGTTATATTCCTGACTTTGCCTGCTGTCCCGTCTTTTCGGGAAAATGTCCTGACAGCGCCCATATCAATTATTTTACCTATCATATTGAGTGAGTTCATGCCGTTCTTTACTTCGCTTATCTTTACGGGTTTTATGTCCACGGAAACTTCCTTATCAATATGCTCTATCCCCCCGCCCCTGCCCACATTGACCTCAAGACCGCCTTTCCCTTCCTTGACATATCCCTTTACTTTCAGGGATTGCCCTGGCTTGATATCCCCGATCTTCACAAGGTCGCATGCTTCGTCCCATAGCGCTGCTTTTATCGAACCTGTGTCATCTGCAAGGTTGAGGTTCACAACGCGCCCTATCGTGTCATTATCGCGCGAGAATTCGCGAATATCGCTCACTGAGAGGACTTTTGCAATGAAGACCACATTGCTCCTTTCGGGACTCATATCCTTTATTTTGACGGCTTCATTGACTCCCAATTCGCTGGATACGAGCATGGCAGCCGTCTTGATGTCACATAGCCCATTCATGAACGTTATTTTTTCTTCGATCTTTGACTTGAATTCGTCGAGTGTAAGCTTCCCTTCAAGTTTTTTGTAATATTCTTCGATCTCCTCGTGACTCGCCATGATATGCTAAGAAGAATGTTCTGAATAAAAGGTTTATGGTTTATTGAGGATGTTAAAAAAAATAAAATTTCGAACCTCTGTAAGGTTCTCATATATCCTTCTCTGGTCTGCCCAGGAATGCTACAACTTCTTTATCAATTCCCCGATCAATCCCCTCATGATATTCATGACCTACCCTCAGACGTAGCGCTAGCTTTATGCTGAGAATAAATATGCGAAGCACATGGGTATTCACTCATTTTTATTCCTCACCTTACCTTCCCTTGAGCAGAGAATAGTTGCAACAGTTAGTAATATGGTTGCAGGAATAAAGTTGATCCCCAGGCTAAGAATGCTCACTGTTTCCATGATTACCTGAACTAAAAGTAAGCCTGCCATAAGACCCAATCTCATCTTTTTTAACAGAACTATTGACCCACCAAAGAGCAATAAAGCAATAACTGCGACAGCAATCGCAACTGGAAATCCCTCTACTTGTACCATTGTCGTATAGCCTGAGCTTGTAAAACATGTTCCATTAGAATAGCAAGTAGTTCCTTGAAATTCACCAGTAGGCCCAAAGGCACTATACAGTCCCACCACAATACCATAAAGTCCTCCAACCCATAGTAAGATTCGACCCATTTTTTTATTTTTTATTATAATTTTGATTGCTACGACAATGAGTAAAGTCACAAACAAAAACAAGAACCCTAAACCTGGTAGTCCCAAGAATGAATTAATCATTCATACAACCTGACAATCGAATTTTTTTAAGATATGATTTCTCTAAATATTCAAAAAGATATCGCTCTACTATTGAGAGTATGCAGTTCATCCATACAAACTTCTATGTATCTTAAAAACCCAATTAATGCCTGATGCCTACAATAAGTGAAAATATACTGAGCAGGGCTTCCGGGAAAACCGCATCCGCAGGGGATTTTGTCATCGCTGATATTGATTATGCTATGGCTCATGACGGGACGAGCGTCCTTGCTGTAAAGGCTTTCAAGGAGATGGGTGCAAAGAAAGTCTGGGATCCGACACGGATAATTATACCGTTCGACCACATTGCGCCTGCCAATAATGAGACCGCGGCAAAGCTCCATCAGGGTATCAGGCAATGGATAAAAGAACAGGGAATTGCCAATTTTTTCGATGTCGGTGATGGGATATGCCATCAGGTGCTGCCTGAGCAGGGTTTTGCGGTGCCTGGAAAGCTCATCATCGGGGCTGACTCGCACTCATGCACTTACGGCGCATTCGGGGCATTTGCCACAGGTGTCGGCGCAACAGACATGGCAGAGATATTCGCCACAGGGAAACTGTGGCTGCGTGTGCCGCAGACAATATGGATAACAGTTGAGGGACGGCTTGCAAAAGGTGTTTCTGCAAAGGACATGACGCTTTACATAATAAAAAAACTGGGAGCGGACGGGGCGAACTATAAAGCCGTAGAATACTACGGCGATGCCATATCTGCCCTCTCGATCCCTGAGAGGATGACGCTTTGCAACATGGCGATCGAAATGGGTGCAAAAGCAGGCATCGTGCCGCCTGATGATAAGACAGACAAATATCTCAGGGGAAGAGCGCGGGAAAAATACATACCTGTATTCGCGGATGAGAACGCTGAATATATAGAAGAGTACGATTTTGATGTAGGCGACCTTGAGCCGCAGGTGGCAAAACCGCATGAAGTGGACAATGTAGTCTCTGTCGGGGAAGTGGCAGGAACACATCTTGACCAGGTCTTTATAGGCTCATGCACCAACGGGCGGTACGAGGACCTTGAGACTGCGGCGCGTATCCTGAAAGGGAAAAAAGTCATGGCGCGGACAATAGTTCTGCCTGCTTCTCGCGAAATTCTTATCAAAGCCACGGAATCTGGAGTAATCGCCGCGCTCCTGAAAGCTGGCGCAATTATCGCGCCTCCTGGATGCGGTCCGTGCCTTGGGGCGCACATGGGAGTGCTCGCAGAGGGTGAAACATGCCTCTCAACCTCCAACCGCAACTTCAGGGGAAGGATGGGGACAGGCGGGCTGATTTACCTGGCATCTCCAGAGACCGCGGCTGCAAGCGCGCTTGCAGGAAAGATTGCTGACCCCAGGGACGTGAAGCAATGATATCAAGGATCCTTCCTGAAAAAATAAAATACGACGGTTCGCAGATATCTCCACTGTGGGCTTTTAGTATGGGAATAAAAGGTGACTCAATGGTGATCTTCCATGGGCCAATGGATGTTACCTTCGATAATATGAAAGACCTTGAAGATGAAAAAGCAGGAAAGACGATCATGGGAGATGATGTTGTCCACATAATCGTGGAACGGTTCGATTCACCAGCCAGCATGCGGCTTGCATACTACATGCAGCGTCTTCTCATTGTCTGCATCAGGGACGTCCTCATGAGACAGGGAATTCAGACTACCAGGAATGGCGATGACCTTTTCGTTGATGAAGGAAAGCTCACGGTTAGCATAGCCACAGCAGGCGTAACGAGTGAGAAAATACACTGCGGGATAAACATAACAACAGTTGGGACCCCGGCAGAGGTCAGGACGGCTTCGCTTGAAGAGCTTGGGATAACAGACTGGAAACCTCTAGCGCGGGAGATAGCCGAGACTTTTGTAAATGAAATAGATGATATCGAAGAGGATATCGTAAAAACGAGAAGTTTATGAAATGTGGACTATCATTGGTTGGCTGAACACCAAAAAAATTCAATCCCTGTTTTTATAGCATTCTTTTTATCTCTTGAGATTGCCACTACTGGCTTCTTGAGGATTGTGATCGATTGATTGCCCCTTGGGGAAATAGGGTTCATCATCGACATTTAGTTTGTTTTGTCAGGCTACAAGAAGTATCTACAACTTCCCCTAACCCCGGACTTAAGTCCAAGGCATGTAAATAGCTCTTAGCTTCTCGATTTTTCGTTTAGTACGTCCGTTTTTCTGTCCTGTCCTTCAATGTATTTCTGGACAATCCCATCCATTCCCGACAGACCCGTGATAGCAGCTCGGCGCCCAGGATTGCTCTAGCATCACCTTTTCATTCCAGGGAACTCCCGCCTGCAAAATCCGCAATTATTGCATTTTTCCAGATTTTTTTCAGAAATATACGACATGCTATTTGTTCCAGATGCTGTCATCAACTTTCAGGGCCAACTTCCCAGATTCGGATGGTGCCATCCCGATCGCTGGCTGAGATTAGTGTCACCCCATCATGGCTGAATACAAGGCTATCTACCCAATCGGAGTGACGTTGCAGTGCAACCAGTTCTTTGCCAAAGGATGGCGAGACCGGGTTGACATCCCATAAACGTATGCTTTTATCTCCACCTCCGGAGGCCAGCAAGGTTCCTTTATCGTTGAAGGCCAAGCTAAAG
>CBFFLL010000092.1:8668-10508 GCA_965642175.1 Candidatus Methanoperedens nitratireducens
CGTCGGCTGCCAGGTTTGCGTATCCCACAGCCGGATCGCAGTGTCATACTGTCCGGCGGAAGCCAGCAGTTTTCCATCAGGGCTGAACGCCAGGGAGTCAACCTGAATGCGGTGAGCATCCAAGACCGTTTTTGCCTGGCTGCTTTTGACATCCCATATACGAATTTTGCCGTCTGCGCCGCCCGAGGCCAGCGTGGCGCCGTCCGTGCTGAAAGCGACACTATGCACCTCCCTGTTATGCTCCTGTGAGAAGAATAGCTCTTTTCCCGTTTTAACATCCCACACACGCACTGAGTTGTCCCTACTACCTGAGGCCAGGAGTTCCCCGTTAGGGCTGAAGGAGATGCTGTATATGGCCTCGCTATGACCTTCCAATACTGCGCGTTTCACGCCCCCCATAGGCATATCCCACAGCCAAATGTTACCGTCGAAACTTGAGCCAGCGGAGGCCAAGATTTGACCATCGGGGCTAAACATCACCCTGCTTAGCGTCTTTTGTCCTTCCAGTTCGAACAGTGGCGCCTCAAGGTTGTCCAGATCGTAGACCAGAATGTTGAAGGCACTGGCTACTGCTAGCGTCTTCCCGTCAGGTGAAAGGGCAAGGTTGACAGGTGAGCCGAAGATCTTGGCCCACCGGACCTGGGCGACGGAGCCAGCATTAGCGACGGTGATAGGCTGCGTCGCTGGTCGTATTGTCGAGAGGGGTGAGACGGTGGATGCAGAAGTAGGTGTTACTTGATGGGGAATGGATGTTGGAGTAACCGTGAGAGTTGGTGAAGGTATTGACTTTGACATATCATTTGAACCAGATGTCATAATCCAGATACCAATTATTAAAATGCCCAGGATCGCAGCAATCCCTAAGAAACCTTTCGAGAAACTACTCGAATTCTCCTGCAGCGGTATTGACCTCTTTTTTTCTCCTATTCTTGGTGCTGACTGGGCAGATGCTACTCGATCAGCCACATCTTTATGTTCTTTTCTATCAGCACCTTCACCTTTAATGAAGCTGCACACAGTCTCAACAAGCTTCTGGATCTGTATTTCAGTCGGAGGATCCATAGCATCGAGCCAGTGTGTCCTTTTCAAATAATATTCCATATCCCCATTTGGAAGTATATCTCCTATTTTTAATGGAATAATAATAGCTCCGGCATCCCTTGCGAGCAAAAGCTCATTCAATACATCATCAGAATTATTGGAATATGAAGAAAAAATAAGCAGCATTATGCGACTGCCAGAAATGGCTTTTGTAATAGCACTCGCCCATTTTTCACCCGGTATTATATCTCGCGGCGCTATCCAGCACCTTATTTTTGAAGCTTCAAGCGCGGCACAAACGGCATCTGCTATTGCTTTGTCTTTTGACGAATGGGATATGAAAACATCGTGGACCATGGATTATGCCTTTTATCTAACCCTTTGGGGCTCTTAAAGTTTTTGATATGTTTCAGTTTAGGTGGGAACCGAGCGAACGTGGTGATATTATTCGGATACTTATAATTTCTTTAATGCAGCCTGTATATCTCGAATTTTGCCCTTGCAAGAAATTCCGGCAGCCCTCGCATAGCCTGCCTGTCCCATTCCTTTACCTCATCTATCAGATCATTCCAGGGAACAAGATATGGACTTATTTTCTTTTCAACCTCTCTTTTTTCACCGTATACCCAGCCATCCAGCAGCCGTTCCGAGACCCAGCGTTCATGCTCCATTTCTGCCATGATCTCCACCTCCTGTTGTGTGAACTCGAATATTACTGGTTTTCTATCCACCGCCGGCGCAAATCCACAACCTACCCTTCGAAGCTTTTCAGGAATATGATCGGCCTGCCTGCGGTTGG
>CBFFLL010000093.1:0-10361 GCA_965642175.1 Candidatus Methanoperedens nitratireducens
ACATAAATAGAAAGAGGTTGATGGATACATGGATGGCTTAACCGAACACCCATGGAGGCTGATCAGACCTGCATGAAACTATTAATATATTTATTTCTTCCGATGATGGGACTAATATAGGAACAACTTGAATTGAGTTTGAATACTTACGACCTTTTGAATGGACATAATCATGCAAAATCCCCAGGTTTAATATTCGATTTTTAACATCAATCTTCTGTTGGAATAATTTGAAGTTCTTATGTTTTTCTAATTTCTTCCAAAGTTCATCATTATAAGGTGTGTTTTTTTCTGATTTAAGCCATTCTCTAATTATCTTATGACCATCATCATTTAGATTCCAATATATTGAAAGTAACCCCAATTCCAAGGCACTCCTTAATGTTACCATTGCTTGTTTATAAAATCCGAATAAGCAGAGATTATACGAAATTTGTAATTCCTTCCATGATTCATTCCAAGGAAAAAAATGACACGACCATAAACTCTCAGTTGTTTCTGGAATTAAATCGCCAATGCTGTAATACATCCAAAAAAGGTCATAGAGTTTATCTTTAAATTCGCCATCTTCAATAAATTTATTCGATAAATTATAAACCTCTATACTTTTTTCACAATCATATGATATTGGTAACATCATAAAGATTCTTTATCCAGAATTATATAATTATTTGGTATTATATCTCACAAGCATATATTTATTAGAAACCTCACATAAAATCCGCCAGACCCTTCTGCTTCACCTTATCGCTCTCAAAAAGCGACTTCATCTCAAGCTCCAGCAGCTCAAGCCTCTGCTTCGTATAATGCCTCACATTATACTCATCCGCAATGCGCAAAGAGGTCTCAAGATACTTCTTCACCGACCCCTCATGCACCGTAAGCACGACATTCCCCCCGCACTTCGGGCATGTCCCCCGCAGGGGTGGGCGCCTGTATTTCGCATTGCATTTCGTGCACCTCACCTTCTGTTTCGAGAACGAGCGCAGATTGCCGATCAGGTCTGGAAGGAAATGTGACTCAATAACGCGCTCAGCCACATCCTGCGGGTCAACAGCCTTTATCCTTCGCGCCAGGCCGAGCTGCGCCTCCATCTTCTCTATCATCGTCCCTAATGTCTTGTATGCGCTGTTCCTTGGACCTGCTGCAATATCTGTAGTGTCATGGGTAAAGCCGAATCCCTCGTACTGCTCAGGTTTCCCAAGCCTCCCGCTAACTGTATCCATGATCTTCACGATGTCCTTCGGATGTGTGTACTTCAATGTCGCCTCATAGAACTCAAGAGGATACTGGAAAAGAACATCGACATTGTGCGCCTCCTTATCCACTTCATTCGGATCGATGCGCGAGGTCAGCACAAGCGGAGCATCCATCTGACCGCCTCGCTTGTCAGGGAGGTAGGAGCGCGAGAAGTTCAAGAGACCGTCCATGAGCAGCATCACACAGTCCTCGTCTCCGTCGCACTGGAAGGCAGTAATTCCCGAGCAAATGAGGCTGTGATGAGTATCCACTGTCAGGTTATACACATATTTATCCAGGGAGGTTATCTCTTTTTTTTCTATGACTTTATCAATGAAAACATCTTCATCAAAACTGGTTCTCGTACTACCTTTCTTTGCCAGCCATTTTTTAAGCAATTCCTCAGCATGTTCCTGCTTTTCACCAAGGAATCCTATGTTTTCGATGAATTTTCCTGCTTCACTGCCATATATTCTGATCTTATCCTCGTAGATAGAATGCTTAATTCCAGAAAACATCAGAAGAAAGGAAACACCGTCTATCAGCCATTCATTCACTGAAGTCACATTGACCTCTAACGCGCTCTCCAAAAAACAAGATCCATTTTCAGTGAAATAACCTCTCAAGAATTCACTTATTTTATCCTGTGGTAGAGCGTAAACAAAGTCCGGAACTCTTTTTATTTTTTCGTCTTTACCGATATTAAGGTCTTCAAAATTCTCTTTATTTTCGACAGGAGGTATTTTAAGGTTCCAGGGGATCAACAATTCACTTGCATCCTCAGCTCTCACTTTTGCTCCTGATCTATCCGGGAACGGATGATCTTTAGTCACAACCAACTTCCTGCCGCTTTTCGTTCTTATTTCGACCAGTTTCTCAGGAGAAATGTGTCTTGAAACATGGGTAATATCAGCCAGTTCGAATTTTTTCGTTTTTATGTTGAAAGCATACGTTTTCAGTCCGTGTATCTTCTTATATTCAGTACCATCATCATCTTTTTCTGTTTTGCCAGTAAGGTTATTTTCAACAAGTTCACGGATAGTCAAAAGCTCAAAACCATCCCCTCTGTAAACCAATAATTTTTCATCTCCATGGAAGCAGTTCCTTCTCTTTGCTGCGTGGAAAAAAGGATGCGCGTAGCCCACTGACGCGGTCGTAAAACCCACAAGCCTGCCAAGCACCCCAGCCGATGTATGCGGCGCAAGCCCTATTACCAGTTTCCCGATAAGTTCCGATATCCTGCTGATATTGTAATATGGATCGACTTTATAATATTTCGTCAAAAGGTCATCAATAAACCCTGCGGTCTTCAGCAAATATTCGCCGCAGTCCTTTGAAACAACGATATCCTGCACTTTGAGTTCAAGGATCTGGTTCTCATCAACAAGCGGTTTCCCATATACATCCTTATCATACCCCAGTTCCCTGAGCTTTGCCACTGGAACACCTACCTCCTTCGGCTTGATATGTGTGAGCGGCATGTCTGAAAGGTCGTACCTCACAGTCCCGTCCTTGAACATCACGATACCGTGCTTTGCCCGAAGTATCCCCTTCTCAAGGGGCTCAGGCGTCTTGTTCTTTGACGTGAGACCAAGAACTCCTTTTATCGACACCAGGTTATCCCTTTCCCCCAGGTTCTTTAGCGCAAGCAAACATTCTGACTTGAAATCAATATCCATCTCCATAACAGATGACGTCTCTTTTTGGCACTTCGGGCACACAGGTTTCTGGACTTCTATCCCGCATGACTGGCATTTAAGAAGCGGTTTTGTGAACTTCCCGCATGTGCACCTGTTCTTGAAAGTCCTTGTCCTGCACGAAGGACAGAAGCGCTCTCCTATCTGCACTTTTATCGTCCCGACTTTTTCTTTCTGGACTGTCAGCCCTGTCCCGAACTCATAATTCCTCCGGGCGCCGTTGTCCTCCTCCTCGACATGATCTTTTGCATTCTGAAGTGACCTGCGCCGCCCTCCAGCCTCTCCTATGGGGAAAAGCACATGCGGCGCCGGCTTCATCTCGCGCTTATCAGATTTCTCGGGGCGTCCCATTCTGGCACCTATCCTTATCGGAGCGCGGCTTCGAATGGTTATCCCGCTGAGTTTCGATACCGTTTCCATGATATCTTTTTCAGGGGATGTCCATGTTCTTTTAAGGTCGGGAGAAAGTCCAAGGCATCTAAGGAGAGGTAGCGGCTCTTCGATGATTATCTGCATCTCCCGGACGGTATGAGGCACAAGAAGTGTCTCAAGGAAGGTCTTGATCTTCTCATCAAGAGGGAATGAGAGCTTTTCGTCATACTTCCCGTTGTTCTGGATATATTCAGCAAGGGCAGCATGATCATCGAGGTTGATATCGTGCCATAAATATGTGTATTTAGGATGAAGCGGCACTTTATATGTATCAGATAAAGAAAGCACAGTTTTTTGGTCAGGGTTTTTCAGATCACCGAGATCCTTTATGGGCGTCTTTGCAGCAAGTTCCTGCACCCACCATTCATAACAGTACGATGACGGCACAAGAGGATGATTATTCTCAATAAAATCCCCAAAGTTGATCAATATCTCACCGACATCAAGTATCCTCTGCACAGACGGTCTTATCCTGAGAGCTTCCTGCACAGTGTCCACCCTCAGCACATCCCCGTTGAACAGCCGCACAGTCGGTCCTTCGAGTGTGTCAACAGGTCCTATCGCTGCCGCTTTTCCCGGACGCTCCACTTTTAACTGCGTGCCTGCTGCTATGAAATCGTCCACCATTACCATCGTGGCAGGACTTAAGCCCGCAGCTGCAAAACTTGTATTCCTGCCCCTTCCGTACCTGAGCCTGAACCCCCCCGGTCTTGAGGGATATGAGAAAACAGGTCTGCCTGCGATAAGGTCCTGAAGGTACTTGTCCTTTGGTTTAAGCTGCGCAGAGGCATCGTCCGTTTTAACTGTAACCACGAATTTCTCAAGAAAGTCCCATCCTGGAAGCTTCAGTTTATCCACATGCTTCTTAACTTTCGGTGCTTTCAGAGCGATGCCTTCAGCGATGACAAGCGCCATGCCGCCGCGTATCCTGTTGGTCTCAACGCGCTGGAGGTCGCGGCGCCCTTCTACTTCAGCCTCTTCCGTGGGCTCACCGTCTATGCAGATAGGGCAGTTACTGACGATAAGTCTTATTTCATCATCTGTGGGCAGGTACTGGAGATGGACGTTCCTGTGGTATGCGCCGATCTCTTCAACGTATCTCTCCACCTCTTCAGGTCGCGGGATGAAGCGGTTGATCCCTAAACTTCCGCGGATATAGTCAGCAGCAAGGACAGAGAGCGCCTGTGCAGTCCCGCCCGCGCTTCGTATCGGTCCTGCGTAATATATCCTGATGTATTCAGAGCCGTCGTCGTTCTTTGCAAGGTCTATCTTTGCGATACCTTCAATGGGCGCTGCTACAACTCCTTCTGTAAGGACAGCCATCGATATCCTTACAGCAGCTTCGATGGCGTCCCTCTTTGATTCGAACTGTTTTATCTTTCCGCTCGCCACCTCAAAACCAAGTTGCAGCGAAGCCTCTTCACGGGACATCGTGGATTCAAGCTCCCGCAGCCTCTTTGCCACTCCCTCGACGCCGATGAGCTTCTCGACACGGTCTGCAAGGTCTTTAGCGATTGGTATTTCAATCGCTGGCGTCGGGTCGGCGCCGTTTGCGCGGGCGTGGTTCGCAAGGTCGATGGCGCGGTTCAACTCTGTTTCTAGAGTGCTGAAATATGAGAGCATCGTGTCGCTGGCGGCGAATTTCATGTATTGAACCCTCTATATACAAACCGCAGATGATGGCGCCCAGAGTCACGAGCCTCCAGAGTCGCGCCTCTGGAGGGCGCATACACGTATGCCCCCACAGGGCATACGTGGGTACCAAGTCGAGAAGCGTAGCTTTCGGAGCCGGCGTGTCCACGTATGTCTGCGGGCATACGTGTGCGCGGAGTCGAGAACCCGCGAGGTTTCGGCATGATAAACGCAGATACGAAATTACTTTGCATTCTTTGCGCTATCTGTGGTTTTTTTATTATTTGATTCGACCCTTTAACTAACATTATGTGCTGATTTCAGGCTGGAATGAGATAAAGATTGTTGTGATTCCAATATTGTATTTTTTCCAATATTGATAAATCCTTAAATAAATCCCTGATGGATGTGGCGCGCTTTATCGGTCTTTCTGTGGATTCCATTATCACAAAAAGGTCAAGGTCGCTGTCTTTGTCAGGTTTTCCCCATGCATAAGAGCCAAAGAGGATTATCTTTTCAGGATTAAGGGACTCTGCGATTTTCCTGGTAATATCAGTGATGGTTTTCCGGGATATCATAAATGCACAGAGTGTGAAAACGAATAGAACACAGATTACGCGGATGACACGGATTCGCACGGATACGGAATTTGAGTTCGTACAGGTTTGTATCAGTTCGCTGCCAATAAACCTTGCGCTAACCGGTGCCTGTTCTTATTTAGTAATGGATACATTTTTTACTTAACCCATATCTCTCCTCCCTTCCTCCACCCCTTCCAGCTCCTTCTGCTCGACGTTCTCCGGTTTAATCTCCTCAGGAGCATCAACCTCCAGCTTCTTCTGCTCCACATTCTCCTCTTCCTTTGCAAGCGTTGCCACACCAACCACACGGTCGCCCTCATTCACTTTCATGATCCTAACGCCCTGGGTATTCCTGCCCTGAACCTTGATACCACTCACAGGAACACGGATGACAATGCCTTTGGAGGTCGTCACCATGATCTCATCATCTTCGTGCACGGTTCTGATATCCACCACGTTGCCGTTCCTGATGCTCACATCAATGGTAATAACGCCCTGCCCGCCGCGGTTCATGGAGCGGTACTCCTCGAAGATGGTGCGCTTCCCGAAGCCGTTCTCTGTGACCGTGAGAAGTGTCGAGTCAGCTTCAACAACAGCAGCGCTCACCACTTCGTCCTCGCCTACAAGTCTGATCCCCCTGACACCTCCGGCTGTGCGCCCCATAGACCTCACATCGTTCTCGTTAAAGCGGATGGCTTTCCCGTGCTTTGTGCCGATGACCGCATCCTTTGTCCCGTCAGTGAGTTTCACAGACACGAGTTTGTCCCCGTCATCAAGTGAGATGGCAATTATCCCTGATTTCCTGGGATTTGAGAACTCGGTCAGCGCGGTCTTCTTAGCTGTACCTTTCTTTGTGACCATTAATAAGAAGTGCTTCTCATCGAATCCACTAACTGGGGTGTAAGCAGTTATCATCTCTCCCTGTTCTATCTGGAGCAGGTTCACTATCGCAGTCCCGCGCGCCTGCCTGCCTGCTGTGGGTATCCCATACACCTTGAGCCAGTACACTTTGCCCCAGTCAGTGAAGAACAGCATGTAATTATGTGTATTAGCTATGAACAGGTCGCTCACGAAGTCTTCTTCCTTGGTCTCCATGCCGATAACACCTTTTCCGCCGCGATGCTGCTGCCTGTATGAGTCCACAGTGATGCGCTTGATATATCCGCTATTGCTGATATTGATAACGACATCCTCTTTTGGAATAAGATCTTCTGTTAAAATATCTCCTGTGCTCTCTATGATCTCAGTCTTTCTTTTATCCGCAAATCGGCTCCTGATGTCTGCCAGTTCAGTTTTGATAAGTGAAAGGATCTTTATTTCGCTTGCTAGAAGTTCCTTGAGCCTGGCAATGGTATTCAGAAGCTCATTGTATTCAGCATCGATCTTCTCGCGCTCAAGCCCGGTAAGCCTCTGCAGCTTCATGTCAAGGATAGCTTTTGCCTGCTCCTCGCTCAGGCTGAAAGTCGCCACAAGACCAGCACGCGCTTCATCAGGCGTCTTTGAGGCTCTTATGAGTTTTATTACTTCATCGATATGGTCTAGCGCAATTATCAGGCCCTCGAGTATATGAGCCCGCTGCTCGGCCTTCCTGAGTTCGAACTGGGTTCGCCTTATTATGACCTGCTTCCTGTGGTTTATGTAATTGACCATCAGGTCTTTAAGTGTAAGAAGACGCGGCTGCCCATCCACCAGCGCAAGGTTGATAACTCCGAACGAGTCCTCAAGCTGAGTATGCGAATAAAGCTGGTTCAGGATGATATTGGCCTGTGCCTGCCTGGAGATCTCCATTACGATACGGATACCATCTTTGTCTGATTCGTCTCTGAGGTCGGTTATCCCGGCAATCTTCTTATCCCTCACAAGACCAGCGATATTTTCGATGAGCTTTGCCTTGTTCACCTGATAAGGAAGTTCTGTGACTATTATTTGTTCTTTACCCTTTATATCCTCGATATTAGCGCGGGCGCGCATCTTTATAGAGCCCCTGCCTGTCGAAAAGGCATCTAATATTCCCTGACGCCCATAGATAAAACCGGCTGTGGGAAAATCAGGCCCCTTTACAACGGTCAAAAGGTCGTTCAATCCAACCTCGGGTCTATCAATGACCATTGTTATACCATCTATTACTTCGCCAAGGTTATGTGGCGGCATGTTTGTCGCCATGCCCACTGCAATACCTGTGGAGCCATTGATTAGCAAATTGGGGAGCTTACATGGCATTACTGAAGGCTCTTTTAATGAATCGTCGTAGTTTGGTACGAAATCAACGGTCTCCTTATCGATATCGCCGAAAATTTCTTCGGATATCTTTCCAAGCCTGACCTCAGTATATCGCATTGCAGCAGCTGAATCCCCATCAATACTTCCGAAATTTCCTTGTCCATCTATCAAAGGATATCGCAGCGAGAAATCCTGCACCATCCTGACGAGGCTATCATACACTGCGATATCGCCATGCGGATGATACTTACCAAGAACATCTCCCACGATCCTTGCGGATTTCTTGTAGGGCTTATCATAAGTCATACCCTGCTCGTTCATTGAATAAAGGATGCGGCGGTGAACTGGTTTGAGGCCATCTCTCACGTCAGGCAGCGCGCGCCCCACGATGACGCTCATGGCGTAGTCGATGTATGAGCGTTTCATTTCGTCCTCAATAAGGACTGGTGAGATCTTCTCAATTACAAGTTTCTGCTGGGGGTCTTTGGGTTCTTTTTCTGCCATGGTATCAGCTCAAGTAAAAATTCAGATGAAAACAACATAATATCTTTAATTCAATTGACCGCGGAATAACTTTCATTTTAAAGCCTCTTGGATATGTTTTAAACTTTGAATGGCAAGCCTTTTATTGAACCATGCGTCGATATGCATAGGGTCATTCTCGATAACTTTTTCATAACACTTTATCGCTTCTTCATAATTATTTAAACTATGCAGGGCAAGCCCTTTGCCATACCATGAATAGAAATAATCAGGTTCGATATCAAGCGCCTTTTCACAGCATTTTATCGTCTCATCATATTTATCAATACCATAAGAAGCGAGTCCTTTGCAATACCATGTATCCGCGTTCTCAGGAAATAATTTTATTGCATTATCGTAACACTTTATCGCGTTCTCGAACTGTTCCATGATATGCACCATCTGCCCCTTATTGTGCCAGATATACCATGCATAATCGCCATCAGGTTCGAGTTCTATCTCTTTATCAAAGCACCTGGAAGCTTCTTCGAACCGCTCAAGACTTCGAAGTGCAAATCCCTTCCAGCGCCATGCTTTTGAATGTCGGCGATCGATGCGTATTACATTGTCATAACAAGTTAATGCAGCATTGAATTTATGTAAATTATGCAGGGCACGACCTTTATTGAACAGGGCATCCACATGTTTTGGATCAACTTTTAATATCCGGTCAAAATATTCTATTGCTTCATTGTATTTTTTCAAATTGAATAATGCAATGCCTTCTGTTATCAATTTTTCTGGATTTTTTCTTTTCGCTGATGATCTCATGTATTTTTGCCACTCCGTTCAGTAAAATTCTTGCATCACACATCCAGATTCCTTACATCCTTCGCATGCTTCTCTATGAACTCTCGCCTTGGCTCCACCTTATCGCCCATGAGTATCGTAAATATCTCATCTGCCTTGATGGCATCCTCAAGGGTAACCTTGAGCATCGTCCTTGTTTCAGGGTTCATTGTAGTGTCCCAGAGCTGCTGCGGGTTCATCTCGCCAAGACCCTTGTAGCGCTGTAATGCGATTCCTTTTCTGCCATATTCTGACAATAAAACAGCTAATTCATATGTTGAACTAATATTTTGCTCTTTATTTGAATCCGATTCAATAATAATATAAGGTGGTTTACCCATCGATTCAACTTTTAGATTAATTTCATATAATTCTTCAAATTTTTCATCAATTTGAAAACTAATTGCTTTTCCGTCAAATTCGCCTTTTACTTCGTATATAATAATTTCATTATTGGTGCTCTTTGGTTTAGTTTTAACTTCGGCATTTGGAATAATAGAATAGATTTGGTCTACCAAATTGCCCATTTTTGATTTGCTGGTTTCACCTCTAATAGTATTGCTCTTAATAAAAGAGTTAATCAGTTCTGCCGGTAAACCTTGCTTTTGATATTTTTCATAATAATTTTTATATTTTATTAGCTGATTTAAAAAATTAGATAACTCATCTTTTGTATATTTTTTCCCATCAGATTTCGAAAATAAAGTAATATTATCTAAAGTGGATTTGCTAAACCATTTATCTAATTCATCTTCATTGTAAACATAAGATTCAACTTTGCCCTTCTTCACTTTGAAAAGGGGAGGCTGGGCTATGTATATGAAGCCCATTTCGATGAGCTGGCGCATGTACCTGTAGAACAACGTTAGCAATAATGTTCTGATATGGCTTCCATCTACGTCAGCATCTGTCATAATTATTATACGATGATACCGCGCCTTGTTGATATCGAATTCCTCACCCTCTCCGATCCCTGCACCTATCGCGGTAATCAGCGCGCGTATCTCTTCGTTCTTCAGGATCTTTGTAAGCCTTGCTTTCTCCACGTTCAAGATCTTGCCGCGAAGGGGGAGTATTGCCTGATATCTGCGGTTGCGTCCCTGCTTGGCGCTGTTATGTACGAATACACCGCTTGCAAGAGCAAAATTTTGAGTATGCGGAACTTCGATATCATAAACATCCATTCCCTCCTCCAGATGCTCGATGGAAACGATACGGTGGTTGAAATTGGAAACAGCTTCACAGGCAC
>CBFFLL010000094.1:0-10058 GCA_965642175.1 Candidatus Methanoperedens nitratireducens
GCCCTCACCTCAGCCCTCTCATGCTTCTCCTCATACTTCCTCTGCGCCGCCCACATCGCGGGCGCATCCTTGCTCCTCCCCCTCACATCGCTCGTCAGCCTCTTCCTGATCCTCACTAATGTCGGTGTATTGATCGCCACCCCTGAGATTATCGCCTGACCCTTCGCAAGTGAAGGAAGCTCTGATATCAGCTCCCTGCTCGCGCTCTCGATGCTCTGGGCTATCTGCTGCTGGTCTGTCGGGTTGATTATCCGCATCGTTATCTGGGTCATGCACTGCGAAAGCGAATCTGCATCCAGCTTGCTCGGTCTCTGGGAAACAAGGCACACGCCCACCCCGAACTTCCTGCCTTCTGAAAGTATCGTTTTCAGGATGCTCTTTGACTTAGCCTCTCCGCTATGCGGCGCGAACCTGTGCGCCTCCTCGATGACCACGAAAACAGGATAGGGAAGGAACTTATCCACATGCGTCTCGTTATATCGGTTGTTCTCCGTGCCCTCGCGCGCATCGAACAGCCGGCGAAGCATCACGGATGCGATAAGCTGCTGGAACGTCTCCTCAATCCCTGATACGTCCATTATCGTGAGCTGACCCACCTTAAAATAATCAGCAAGCGGGATGGTCTGGAAGTCGTCGAATATTGAGCCGTACATTTTCCCGAACCTCCACTTTATTCCTTCTATCGTGGATTCGTTTGTGGAATCCTGCAGAGCCTCTATCTCCTGCTTCAGTTCATTCCGTGTGAACTTTTTCTTGCTGTTGTTCTTGAGGCTGTGATACGCAGACCGAAAGAGCGTTTTCATCTTATCCGACATCGTACCGTCGTCCATTATACTTACAAAATCGCTGAACATGAGGTCGCTGATACGGATCTTTATGCTCTCAGGTTTGACAGTCCTGACCTTCGGGCGATACGTTGGAGTTATGAAATCCGGATTGTTCTGGACTTCACTCAGGGATGAATATTCACCGTGCGGGTCAAATACCAGGACCGGAGCCATGTTATAGGGTCTCAGCAGTTCTTCGACCAGGACTCCCACTGTATATGATTTTCCTGCTCCCGTCGAGGCGATGACAGACACATGCTGGCTCACGATATCCCGGACAGACAATACGACGCCAGTATCCGCGCCCAGGACATTTCCCATAAATGCGGAACCCGCAGCGCCTTTATTGATCTTGCTTATGTCTTTCAGGACTTCTTCGCCTGCGCGTGCGATCTTTACCCCGCATGCAGGATTGGTACGGGGATTTACGAACTCACCCATTGCGGCATCAAAATAACCGATGACCGACGCGGCATAGGAATAATACTTGAAATCCTCAGGATCAAGACCATAGAATCCTGAAACCTCATCTGCATCAAGCTCCGTATCCATGAGGAACTCCTGCGGATAATGGTTAAGGGGCTGCGCATGCCCCACCCTGCACAGGATATTTTTTCCCGTATCGTCATAGCACACAAACATCCCCGCAGGCAGGCGCTCGCATGAGATAAATGTGAAACCCTCTTCATCTGAATTACTTACTGTCCCGAGCATTTAATCCCTCCTCAGGTGTTTCTTGACAAGCCTCATCATCGGTCTGCATTCCTGGCACACAGATTCAACTTGCTCAGCTATGCAAAGGAGCAGCGTCTTCTCAAGTGCATCCCTGCTTGTATGAAAATATGCGGCGCTTGGTTTGCCGTTTTGGGTATGGAATTCCCGCATTTCATCGTGACTCAAAAGTTTGAGTTTATCCCTGATATCGGGCGGTGAATCTATATCATACCTCACAATTCCGTTGCGGATAGTGCCGAGCCCATGAATAACGTAATAGCTGTTCCTGAAATCCTCATTAAAGGGAGCATACTTTGGCTGTTTATCAGGCTCGATATATGGAATAAGTTCCTCGCGTATTGTATGCGTGATGTTCTTTATCACACCGACGATCGTCTCATCGGTTTTTTCTATTTTCACCATTCTGCCGATGCGCTCCTTTTGGGCATCAGGCGGTATTTTTACAAGATACGTATTCGCATTCTCGACCCTGATTATGTCTCCTATTACCATATTACCAACTCATTTGTGATACTTTTTATTATCTTCAGGCTTGAAAGAGTTATGACCAAACAACGAACTGGGACGAACTCCATACGAACTCACGCTACAGGAGTTCGTTTCAGTTCGTATAAGTTCGTTGTTAATCGTAATATTTTTAAATTTTTTCATATTCTCCAATTAATGTAAATCGAACACCTATGACACGGATCGGACAGATTTTCACGGATCCGTGCGCATCCGCGTCGACTGTCACGCCAGTCGATTGCGTGCACACGTATGCCAGTGCGCTGGCATACGTGGACGTGTACTCCGCGCAATCCGTGTTCCATCGTCCGGTTTGTCTCTTCACCGATAACGAATGAATTACTCTCTCATTTGTTTCCATCACCTGTTGATCATTTTATGAAAATTCTTCGCGCTCTTATTGATCCTGATCCCGTGCACTTTGCAGAAATTATCAAGCATGCCGTAGAACAATCCATGCTCGTTCATCTTTATAACAGCAGCCTCATGCGCCCGCATGAGAATATCAGGATAATTGCTGCGGACAACGCATTCTGCCCTGATAATATCCGCGATCTTATCGACCATGCCTTCTTCATACATCCACACAGGAAATTCCACGCGCGCGGGAAGACCATTGCTCACCCTCATATAGAAAAACGCGATCTTATCTTTGAATTTACCGTAGTTATCCAGCACAGAACGTGCCTCATCGCCCCTTCTGTCGTCCCTGTCACAGAGGAACGCCGCTGTCCTCTCACCCCATAAAAGATGCGAGAATAGATGCGTGTCAGAGAGCTTCCCTTTTTTTAACCCGAAAAGGAAATGCATCATCAATGTGATATCGCGCGGCATGGTCGTGTCTATGAATCCGATGACAGGAGCGCGTGTTTTTTCCGAAGCTTCAAGCAGTTTATTTATTGCCCTGACATAAATATCCCTGATATTCCTGTTAAGGACATTGATGTGGGAAAGTATGAGTGCGCCGTCCAACATGATGACGGGCTTATCATGCTCTTTCATGAGTTGCATGATGCTGTCGCATTCCAGGGCAAATCGGCGCGCATCGACATATTCGGCGCCGAAGGAATACACACTTGCATCCTCGAATTCATCGGGAGTGATGATCTGGGCCCCTGTATTCTCTCTATAATCGCTGTCGTTCGTATGCCTGTTCAGTATCTGCGAAGTCTGTATTACTGCAAGCGGTATCTCATAGTTCTTATCTGAATATATCTGGCTGCCGTCCACTGCCCCCACTGCGACGCCTGAGAGCACGGAATCAACCCACTCAATTGCATCATGCCTGTTCTTCCAGTTGAAAGGAAAAGAACGGATAAGTTTTCCAGGTTCAAGGAGCCTTGCGCCGCTGTAAGCATTAAGGCGCTCGTTCATGGAAATATCAATGATGTTCAGTTTCTTAAGTTCAGTCCTGTACTCCTCTGAAAGTGTGGAGCGCTCCACATCATACGATCTTATCGCTGAGAGCCTTGCGTCGAACTGGTCAGAAATGCTTTTCAAATCGAGCATGATACAACCCTGCTTTCCCCTTCTGTCTTCTCGATCTTTATCACATTAGCGTATTTCTCGTTGAACGTATCATCGTGGGAGATAACGAAAACCTGTTTGAACCCGCGGATGTTCATGATCTCCTGCGAAAGTTTTTCCCGCCGTATCTCATCCATATTCTGCGTGGGCTCATCCAGGAATACGAAATCACAGCTTGAAAGCGCTTTTAAGAGCGCAAGCCGCACAGCAAGCGCCGCGCTCATGCGTTCACCGCCGCTTAACTGCCTGAACGATTTTAATTCACCTGCGGATTCTATCTCAATATCATAATCATTCTGCCACTTAAGTCCGCATGTGAAGTCATCCATTATCTCAGAATAAATATTACTGGCATCCTGGCTGATCTCACCGATAAATTCATTGACTATATACTCTGAAGAATTCTTAATGGTATCACGTATGAAATTTGAGAACGATAAGAACTGTTTCTCGTTTTCCTGCTTTTTCTCGATATCTTTTATTTTCAGGAACTCTGTTTCCATAATTGCAAGGTCTCGGGCAAGCTTATCCATGCTCTTTTTTCTTCCCTTCAGGGCTTCAGCATTGCTGCTTGCGGAATTTCTAAGTTTTTCAAGCCGGGAGATAGTCTCGTCAAGGAGTGCCTCGCTGAATACCTCCAAAAGAGTCTCCTGCTTTTGAATATCCTCATTTAACGCAGAATTTACAGAAGTTATGCTTTCATTCAGTTTCTCGCATTCCTGTGCGTATTCGTTCATTTTCAAAGCAAGTGGAAGAGCTTGCATGTATTTATCGTGCTCAGGTTCTAGCTTTGAGATAATTTCCTGCGCCAATGTGATATTTTCATCAACCCCGGAAAATACATGAAATTTTGATTCAAGCGCGTCCTTTTCATGCCTGCATGACTCAAGCGATCCTGGAACGTGTTCAAGGATTTTCAGTTCCTTCCCGTTTTTCTCAATATTCCTGTTCAGGTTCTCAAATTCCTTATCCGGTGAATTCAGCGCTTTGAGTTCAATGGTCTTAGACTCGATAAGTTCATCCACCATTTTGAGTTCATGAGGATTTCCAACAAGTGCATCTTTCAGGGCGAACCTTTTATTAAGTTCGTCAAGCTGTTTTAAACAGGTGGCGATCATCATTGGAACATCTTTTAAGGAGTTCAGGTCTTTCTGCTTTGAGGCTGTCAATGATTCTATCGTAGCGATCTTGCCAGCAGGATCGTTCAACTCAGTTAAAGAAAGTTCAAGCGCTTTTATATCTTGTATCGCTTTATCAAGACCTGCTTTAATATTATCGATCCCGACAAACATTCCGAACAGGGAATTTAGTTTTTCTATCCTCTGCTCGCATTCAGAAAGTGCGGCTGGAACGTCAGAAAGGTCTTTCAGGTCTCTTTTTTTTGATGTTATCAGAGATTCTATACTTTCAAACTCTGGAACCGACCTATTTATTTTTTCAAGTTCCTTTTTATGAGATTGCAACTTCATGGAAACTGCTTTTAACTCAACTTCGTCTCCTGTCGTAATATCTATTCCGAGAGACTGATACGACGATGCCAGAGATTCTATCTTCAAACGGCATGCGATCACTTCATTTTGAACACCTGCATAAGCAGCGATATCCTTTTTTTTAGCCTCAATGAGCACCATCATGTTTTCATGCTGTTTTACAGGATCATTGAGATGTTTGAGTTCTTTTGATACCTGGTCAAGTTTGTTCTCTATCTCTTTTGATTCTTTTTTCCTGGAATCAATCTCATTATTGAAATAGAGTGTAAAATCAGCCACTGAATTACATTTGACCCCGTTCAGAATGGGGCACAGACCCTGTGTTCCTGCAAGTTTCATGTTGCTGCGGGTTTGTTTTAACAAAGAGTTTACAGCAGCAAGCTGTTTTTCGAGTTCCTGCCTGAGAGTCTCAAGAGATGCCTGCTTTTCGATAAGTGGATGAAGTTCTGCCATGCTGTTCTTGAGCATTTCAATTTCAGACGACAGCGCATTCGCGCGCTCTTCCCTTTCAACAAGATGTCTTAATTCAAAACCAAGCCTGCCAAGTGCCGTATGCCTTTCCAGCGCCGGAAGCAGATTGTTTTTTCTTGTCGTGAGATCCGTTATCTCGTTTCGCAGTTTTTCAGCCTGAGCCCCTTTCTGTTTTAAGGCTGATACCTCTGAGGATAATTCACGAAGCGGCAGCACAAGGTTATCTTTCAGGTCTTTGATCTTAGCCTCAAGTTCCTGCTGCTGATTTTTTAATGGCAGCAGATGAGTTATTCTCGACTTTTGTTCCTCTATCTCATGTCGGATTTCTTCTATGCGTTTTGATTTTTCCCTGAGGTTAGAAAGATGGGAAATAATTTCGTTCATAGGTTCTTTCAGTTCTTTCTGAAACTCCCTGATTATCTCTTCAAGCCTTCGCATCTCTTCGATCTTCGGGATCAAAAGCTTCTTTTTTCCTTTCAGGTCATTATTCTCATGGGCAAGCTTTGTGGAGCGCTCAAGCTTTTCCAGAAGTGAGTTTATTTTGAGATCAAGCTTTGCCAGATCATCTTTTAATTTATCTCTCTTCACGCGGTCGCTGTTCAATTCCTTGAGAGCAAGGTTCTGTTTTTTATACGATTCCTCAACAGGAAGCAGTTCATTTACGATCTTCAGGGAGGATTCGGCGCGCTGGAGGTCGGAATTTGCCCTTTCAAGCTGTTTTGTTACCCCTTCAAGACGGACACGCTCGCTTTTTATCTGCGAGGAAAGAGCATCCAGTTGAAATTTTTTCGCTGCCAGTTCTTCTTTTTTC
This sequence comes from Candidatus Methanoperedens nitratireducens, assembly GCA_965642175.1. Taxonomy (GTDB): domain Archaea; phylum Halobacteriota; class Methanosarcinia; order Methanosarcinales; family Methanoperedenaceae; genus Methanoperedens; species Methanoperedens nitratireducens_A. Next base: position 6,369 of record CBFFLL010000094.1, read on the forward strand.
AGGGTCAGCGATGAGAGTTCTGCATTTATTTGTTTGATCCCGGCTTTCAGCCCGTCTATCTCTATCTCAAGTTTTTCTTTTTCCTCTTTAAGTTCAAAAAAATTCTCTGTGCGTGTGCGAAGGGGTATCAGTTCCCTGTCCATTGAATCCATCGTCTTTTCAACATCAGTTATGACTTCCCTTAAATTGGTGTAAGCAGTCTTATATTCCTCCACCCGCAGGATATTGTCAAAGATCTTCTTTCGAGGTTCAGGGTTCAGCAGAAATGCGGTCGTGAATGTGCCCTGGGGCACCCCGACAGCATTTTCAAAGATGGATGGCATATCCTCAGGCGACTGGACATTGCTTAGAAGATTGGATGCAATCCAGTCCGTAACATCTTTTTTGCCTTTGATCTCGCTGACTGGCGTTTTAATATAGTAGTCGCTTCCGCCAAGTTTCCTGTATATGGTATAATCGATCTCATCCTTCCCTTCCACAGTTACTGCAACATATCCCGACTTTTCGCCATGCCTGCGGAAATCTTCGATCTTTTTATAGGGAGGATAATCAAACAATGCATATCCTATCGATTCAAGGATCGTGCTTTTACCGTGCCCATTCTGACCGCAGATGCCGTTGACGCCTTCAAGGAATTCGATAGTTTCGTGATGGTAGGATTTTACGTTCTTTAATTCCACTGATTTGATAAGCATCTACGCATCCTCCATGCGCGAAAGAAGAGACGCAAGTGTTTTTTGTTGGGGTTTTTTCTCAAATATCTTCCCTTCTCCAGCCTGTGAGGTCCTGAGCTTTTCAAAACACCATCTGAGTTCTTTCCGGATGGAATTTTCATCGATCCCTGCCGCAGCCATCCTTTTTACTTCGATCATGGTTTTAACTATCTCATCCACATTGTCCCTGTATCTTCCATCAAGTTTTACCCGGTCGGAAAAGACCCGAAGCTCAATCTGCTCACGCGTCAGCCCTCGCACATCTCCCTCGTTGAGCGTATATTGCGAACCGGTGTTCATGATCTTGACATCGCTCCAGAGGGGTTTGAATTTCTCTGCGATCATGGCTTTTATCCTGTCCAGACTGATTTCTGATTTCGGGAAGTTCATGCTGCCGTAGAGCAAAAGCTCTATCAGGGGGTCTGATGGCGCAGATGGCTCCCTGTCAAGTCTTGAGTCGATACTTGAATACAATTCATCAGGCGTAGCAATGCTGCTTATGTCAAGTTTAATGCGTCTCACAGGGCGTGTGATCGGTGTTATGAGTTTGGCGCCGCTGTCCCTGACATGATAGAAGCCTTTTGGCAGGCCGTACTCGTTCATGGCTGTCATTTCTATGCTGCCTGGATTGAAGAGCCAGCCATCCAGTTCATACTGCATGTGATAATGTCCGAGCGCAAGATAATTTACAGCATCTTTCAGGGGCAAAAGAGAGTTATAATGTATCTCACCCGGTGCCTCCTGCCGCATCTGTCCTGCCATGCCAAAGTGCATCATGAGGATCGTGAATTTTTCCCCGTTCGCTGCGTTTATTTTTTTTATTTCTTCTGCTATCTGTGGAAATGTGGAAACGGTATTTGAGCCAAGGTATCTCACCCCGAATATGCGAACGCTGTTCAGTTCAACATAATCCCCCATGAGCTTTACGCCGTTCGCTTCCTTCAGCCTTATGAGCCTGAGCAAGCCCTGTGAGTTGAGTATCTCAAGCCAGCTCTTGCCGTCCTGGTGGAAGGCGAGATCGTGGTTCCCCTCGATTGCAAAGACCTGAGTGGAGGGGCTTTTGGATTTGAGTTCTGAAAGGACTTTGTACGCCTGTTCGTAGGTGGGGGCGTTGATGTTGCGCTTGTGGAAAAGGTCGCCTGAGATGAGGATGAACTCTGCTTTGTGGTCGATGGCATACTGGATGACTGAATGGAAGGCGCGGGCGTAGTCACGGAAGCGCTCGACGAGACCGTATTGCGCGTAGCCTAGATGAAAGTCACTGGCGTGGATGAAGTTCATGGGATGTTAATTGGTCGTTATGGTTAAAAAAGGTTAGGAGAGCGGGGGGAAAGTGAATATATAGCAATATGTCGAGTTCGTTATGAGTTCGTCTAGTCAGTTGTTAACTCTCGTAATTATTCTACATTGAGATTTTTTATACGTTGTTTCTTTCCCTCTCCCCGCCATCCCAATATTCATCCCATCCCCCTCACCAACCACAACCTCCCCTGCCCCCTCACACGCGCCCCGGCGGTGCGGCTGGCGGATGCGCGCGGGGTTTGCGTACGGGGCCGAGGATTTATACATTTTTTAATATATTTATATGCTTTGCGATCTTTGCGTCCTTTGCGGTGAATTGATTTTCCTGCTGCATCACATTTAATTGTCTATAAACCCAATTAAACCCTTAGAGGAAGTGAAGATGTTCGAAGACAGAATAGTTATCGACCCTGAAATAAGGCATGGTAAACCCATAATAAAAGGGACGAGAGTTCCTGTTGAAGTGATCCTGGGGTCTTTAGCCGGGGGTATGGAAATAAGGGAGATAGCAAGCGAATACGGGATAAAAAAAGAAGATGTCCAGGCTGCAATAGAATAAGCAACGAAAATAATAGCGAATGAAGAAATCGGCATATATGCATAGCTTGAAATTCCTGTTGGATGCTGATATGCCAAGGTCGAGCGGCGAAGTTATTCAACGTCTTGGTTTTGATATAGAAAATGTCAGGGACATTGGGATGAGGGCAGCCAGTGACATCATCTTTATTATTCGGAAGTTATCCAAAACTTAAATATAGACAGACTCCAATATATCAAACAATGCATAGAACAGATAGTCCTGAATCAAAAGAAATTCTACTGCATAAGACATTAGATTATTTAAGTCGCCTCCCCCATGATAAAATTATTGAAGTTGCGGAATTCGTTGAATTTCTATATCAAAAACATGAAGAGTATATTCTGAAAAAAGGAATTCATAAGATCGTCTCCAATTCAAAATCTTTTGAGTTTTTAAAAGAAGAAGAAGAATTATATACATTAGATGATCTGAAAGTGCGGTTCAAATGAACAAAGGCGAAATTATTCTCATTACATTCCCTTTTACGGATTTATCAGGAAGCAAATTGCGTCCGGCTTTAGTTTTAGCCGCTGACAAAGAAGATGTCACTGTAGCGTTTATAACAACAAACTTGCAGCAGGTCAATAATACAGATATGTTATTGCGCAAGAGTTCTTCCAATGGTTTAAAGAAAGACTCGCTCGTGAAGATGAATAAAATTGCTACGCTAGATCATGGTTTAGCAATGGGTAAAGTTGGACAATTGGTTGAGAATGAATTAAAAGAAGTTGACCGGAAATTAGTAATTCTTTTCGATATTAAGAACATATCATTATGAGTTGATTCAATAAAATATTCTCGTAATGACTCTACATTACGATTTTTTTGGATGCTGATTTCTCCCGCCCCGCTATTTTTATATCTATCCCAACCCTCCCCCCATCCATAACCTCCCTAGCCCCTCTCATTCGCGCGCAGACGGTGCGGCTGGCGGATGCGCGCGTGGTTTGCGGACGGCGCCGAAAATTTATAACCTTATAAATATGAAATTCGCAGGAATAAACCCCACCTCCGTCTGCTTATATCCTTCAGGTATATTATCCATCTCCGCCCCCCGAAAGTTCCGCTTCGATTTCTTCAACACTCGGCAGACTT
>CBFFLL010000095.1:0-5865 GCA_965642175.1 Candidatus Methanoperedens nitratireducens
ATAGCTAATGCAAAACAACTGCACGGAAAAGCACTTTCGTATAACAACTATGTTGACGCTGAAAGCGCGCTTAATATTACGCTTGAGTATAAGGACAAGATCGCTGCGGCAGTGGTCAAGCACACGAACCCGTGCGGGTTCGCGACAGGGAAAACGCTTATAGAAGCTCTCTCCCGGGCATGGGATGGCGACCCGGTATCATCTTTCGGCAGCATTATATGCCTGACCCGCAAACCCGATCGTTCAACCGTCGAGTTCTTGAAAGGAAGGTTCGTGGAATTGATCATCGCGCCGGGATTTGATGAAGACGCACTTCTCTTCCTGAAAAACAAAAGCAAGGACATTCGAATCCTTGAACTTCCAATGGATAACGGAGAACCTTTCCCTAACACATATCATTACATAGCAGGGGGTATGCTGGTCCAGTCGAGGAACAGAGGATTATACGAAAAATGGGACGTTGTCACAGGGACCGCGTTCCCTGAAGAAAAACGCAGACTTGCCTTGTTCGCTATTGCTGCGTGCAAGCATACCAAATCCAATGCCGTTGTAATCGCGCGGGAGTATGAAGAAGGCTGTTTCCAGATACTTGCCATAGGAGCAGGTCAACCCAACCGCGTGGACGCTATCAAGAAACTTGCTGCCACAAAGGCTGTTGATAACCTGAAACTGCTGTATGAACTGGAGAAACCGGACATCAGCGAGGATGAATTCATCAGAAATATCATGAGCGAATGCGTTATGGCAAGCGATGCCTTTTTCCCGTTCGATGACAGCATCGTGTACTCGGCAGAGAACCACATCAGGTACATCGTATCGCCCGGCGGTTCCATACGGGATAAGGAAGTTATTGCAACTGCGGACAGGCTAGGGGTTTCGCTTGTATTTACCGGAATGAGGCATTTCCTGCATTGATCTCAATTAGTTAAGTTTATGTAGCTGAAGCATTATCGTTATTAGCAGCATGTGAGGAGGCAGTATGACGGACAACAACGTAGTCTATGTCGGGAGTAAACCAGTAATGAACTATGTTCTCGCTGTAATCAAGGAATTCAACAATGGGGCAAGTGAAGTCATTCTTAAAGCCAGAGGAAAAGCCATCTCAAGGGCAGTAGATGCTGCAGAGGTTTCACGCAATCGATTTTTAACTGAAGCAAAGATAAATGGCATCACGATAGGTACGGAAAAAATGCAGTCTGAAAACGGTCCTTCGAACGTTTCCATAATAGAAATAGTGATTGGAAAATAATGTTGTCTCATGCAAACCATCGTAAGTTATATAGTCACATTAACGAATATTATATAAAATTCAGGTGTGATAATGACTATTAAACTAGGATTTGTAGTTTCGGAATTTAACCGTGATTTGACAAGCCAGATGGAAATACTCGGAAAAGAACATGCAGCTTTCCTGGGTGCTTCAGTGGATAAAGTACTATATGTGCCAGGTGTTTTTGATATGCCCCTGGCAGTCAAGAAACTCGCGCAAGACAAAGACATTGATGCTATTGTAACTATCGGCTGTGTAATACAGGGCGCCACCAAACATGATGAGATAGTTATCCAGCATGCATCGAGAAAGATGGCCGACCTTGCCCTGGAGTATGGAAAGCCAGTTACACTTGGCGTTTCAGGTCCCGGGATGAGCAGGCTTGATGCGTTTGAGCGCATTGAGTATGCTAAACGCGCAGTCGAAGCTGCCGTAAAAATGATAAGGATGCTAAAAGAATAGTTTTTTAGCCGGTTGTAAATAAATCGTGCATTGTATAGGGATTCAGGGGTACCCCCTTGATATCCAGGTGCCTTTTATCTTTGCATCCATTCAACGTTAAAACGCACTGGCAAACGGGGCGCATGCAGTTTGAACAGCGTTTTCGTGTCATGAGAATTAAAGTTTGACTATTCCCGCACTGCTGCTGCTCTGTATTATTGCGTGATATTCATCTGGAAATATATCCCGCATGTTCTGGAGCAAAAAGATGTTCCTTGTGCAAAGCATTACCTTGTTTGCCGTTAGTCTCTCTGGAGCGCAATTTTCCATCCACAGGATGACTTCGTTGGATTCACTCATCGTATTCAAATCTCTTTTTTTATTTTTTTCCTCCAGTTTGCTCATCATTATAATAATAATTATCAGCATAATGAGTATATATATGTTACGATGGAGATCCGAAAAAAATAAAAGATTTATCACTTATATTAATTATATTTTTTTCAGAATGGCTTAAATATCATAAAAGAGTGAGTGGGCTATACTTTATGACAGCAAATAGGCTTCAAAAGATAACGGAATCCGCCACGCTGCGGATATCGAACCTTGCCAGTGAATTGAAAAGCCAGGGTAAAGATGTAATCAGCTTTAGCCTGGGTGAACCGGATTTTACCACACCAGGACATATTATCGAAGCTGCGAAAGCTTCCCTTATGCGCGGCGAGACGCACTATACCCCTTCTCCCGGTATCCCTGAACTGCGAAAGGCAATAACAGAAAAATTGAAGAACGAGAACCGTCTTGAAATCAAGCCAGGAAATCTAATAGTTACTCCGGGCGCAAAACAGGCGATCTTTGAAGTGATGCTGTCTGTCCTGCAGGAAGGCGATGAGGCTATACTTTTCGATCCTGCCTGGGTTTCATACGATCCTTGTATAAGCCTGGCTGGAGCAAGGACTGCATGGGTGCCCACTGCTGCAGATGATGGATTCAAGCCCGTGGATATTGCAGATCATATTACGAAAAAGACAAAGATCATAGTCATAAACAGCCCATGCAATCCCACAGGCGGCGTATATGACCGGAGCACATTAAAAGAGATAGCAGATATCGCAGTCGATAAGAATATCCTCGTCTTATCTGATGAAATATATGAGAAGATAATCTATGACAAAGAGCATATCAGCATTGGCTCTATGGACGGCATGCAGGATCTGACGATCACTGTCAATGGTTTCTCAAAGGCATACGCAATGACCGGCTGGAGGCTGGGTTATGTGAGCGCCCCTAAGGAAATATATGAGCAAATGCTCAAACTACATTCTCATTCAGTGAGCCAGGCTACTTCTTTTGTACAGTATGCAGGTATTGCTGCACTTCAGGGCGACCAGAAATGCGTGGCTGATATGGTGCGTGAATTCAGGGAACGAAGGGACCTCGTTGTTAAGGGTTTGAATAAGATCGGTATCAAGTGCGCCACTCCTGACGGGGCGTTCTATGCTTTTGCAGATGTTAGCGAATACGGAAGCGGCGAGAAGGTGGCTGAACTTCTATTGAATAAGGCGTTTGTTGCGACCACGCCCGGTTCTGCTTTTGGTGAAGCTGGAAATGATTTTATCAGGATATCATATGCGACATCACAGGAGCGCATAAAGGAAGCGCTGAGGCGGATGGAAGCTGCGCTGTGAATCCAAAAAAATTCCGAGATGAACATCTCTAGTCGCACCTCGGAATCGCGCATCTGCGTCAACCGTTGCCCCAGTTGATGCCAAAATTTCCTCATGAGAAATTACTCCTGGACTTTAACACTTCCGGTAATAGTTCCCGTCGGCTTCATATCAAGTTCAATATTCTTCACGACGGTCACACCTGACTCTGCATTGACAATAATAGAGCTATTCGGGTAGTATTCGGGTTCAAGGGTCGCCGTAAGATGATAGATACCGGCAGAAACAGGAAGTGAATAGGCTCCGTAAGCATCAGTTATTGTCGCGACGCTGGCATTTGCCGAGACGATCGAACCAGCTACCGGGGTACCGCTGCTAAGAACTGTGCCGTTAATGTATCCAGGCATATTTGAGTCATATGGTGTTGTTACTATCTTGTACGGAGAGAATCGAAGCACGCCGTTATCATTCGCGACATTGAACTTTAATTCACCCATCAGGTCCAATGTTCTGTAATACTGGGACAGGGTGACGGCTGTATCGATATTTCGAAGTCCGATCCGTTTGGCTGTCGTGTTCACTTCAGTGACATTGAATACTCCGAACCCATCACCGATGTTGACCGTTGTCACTTCAGGCGATACCGCCCATGTGTACCTGAACTGCGCCACATCTATGGTCGCGCCTTGGAATATGCTATCAACATAAGTAACAAACAGCGGTACACTGGTATTGCTATCCACATAGGCATATACAGGTGTTCCTGAACCATAGGGACCTGATGTGAGCACCTTAACGCCAACTATCTCGCCTTCCTTCCTTAATGTGATCCCTGCCATCCTCGGGGAAGCCTTCGCATCCACGAAATCCAACGTCAGACTCCAGCCTCCACCCACATTCCAGGTCTCGTTCAGCAACATAGTCTTCTTTTCAGATGAATATGCCCCCTGCTCCAGAATGAGGTCACTTAGCATGTTCACCGTTCCATTAACAGCCACATGCTTTTCACCCTGCCAGCCTATTATCTGGTAGATCCCGCCTTCGAAAGCCTGACCCGGTGCGGTCAAGTTCAGACCAGCAGCAGCAGCGGCTGAAACATTGGCGCCAAATGCATATCTTACAAGGTTCAGCATCTTCGGCTGTGCTGATGTGTTATAGACAAGGTTGTTCTGGTATATCGTTCTCTGGTAATTATACAGGTCTGTCTGAAGTACGTTCAGCTCCTCTTTTCCAAGATCGTTGTCAATATCGTAGAAGAACCCTGCGAAATTGGAAGCATTCCATTCTCCGCCGCTACCGATGCCCCCGAACCCTTCTATCGGGGTCTCGTTCCAGACGGCGCCTCGTATATCTACAGTCCCTGCCTGCTTGTTTACAGCCACGGGCATGAACCGCAGCGAATCGTTATCAGCGACCTGTAAGCGCAGGGGTTCCATCAGGTATATTGTTGATCCGCGAGTCAGGTTTACAGTGGTATTGGAATTCTTTAATTTTAGTGTTTTGTCAGGGGATACTTCCGCATCTGTGAATATCCCATAGGTTTCATTATACATGATCTCTTTAACAGAGGTATTGAGAGCCCATGTGTACCTGAGCTGAACCATATCGGTTGTTGCGCCAGAAAATACGGTATCAAGATGCGTCATGAACAGGGGTACGTCGGTCTCATTGGAAATGCTCTTTTCAATATAAGTGTATATGTTCTGTTGAGCCAAAAATATATCCTCAACTTTAACTCCATCTTTGCCAAGTGTGAGCCATGCCTGCCTTGGATAGGCTTTTACGTCGATGGACTGCACGGTAAGAGTCCAGTTGCCTCCAATATCCCAGCTATCGCCAGTAGCAAGTGTTTTTTTGTCTCCTGACATATCTCCTTGTTCGAGCACGAGTCCTGCAATTTTGTCTACTTTGCCTTTCAGGGGAGAGTATCTTTCGCCCTGCCAGCCCATGATATAGTAGCTGCCGTTATCAAATCCCGCAAGTCCCGATGCTTCCGCTGACCAGATATTTCCACCAAACGCGTATTTTACGACGTTTAGCATTTTTAGCTGAGCTGTTGTGGAGTATGTCATGTTGCCATTATCTATCGTTCTTGTGGAAGCAAGATCGGTCTGTAGAATATTGAGCTCTTCTTTTCCGGTATTACTGTTGATGTCATAGTAGAATCCGGCAAAGTTCTGAGGTGTCCAGACGATAGGGGCTTCCAGCCCCGGCTCTGCCGCAGGTGTTCCCCTGATCTCGTATGTCCCGTATGCATTATAGGGCATGAGTGATGGGATTAGAACCGGAAGCGGTGTACCATATAGAGATATCGTAATTGTTGCATTGCTTATCAGTTCGCTTCTGTCTATTTCAGAATATTGTGTAAAATTCCTGAACTGAACTGCGCTAAGCTGGCGTCCTGAAAATAGGACACTGTTCTGTCCATCTAATATTATTCCTGACGAGTTCTCATATATGTAAATATCCCCATGATCTATGATCTTT
>CBFFLL010000095.1:5875-9616 GCA_965642175.1 Candidatus Methanoperedens nitratireducens
CAAATGCATCGATCCCGATAACAGAGAGATTGTAACCCTCGTATAATGGCAGGTCAGTCCTGCTAATCTCTCCTGAAATATACGAATGCGTGGCGTTGTCAAGCAGCACGGAAGTTTCCGAATACTGGTAGACCTCCGTAAGTTTTACCAGGATGTTTGAATCACCTTTAAAGATTACGTCCACAAGAGCTGTTAATATTGTTGAGTTGAAAGGTGCAATGTAAGTGTACCTTTCATCTGTTGACAGGAAAGCATAGTCCATTACTGTGCCGTTCTTCAAAAGCTCAAAATAGACAAGTCGGGGATATGAACGGTAGTCGATGTTCATCATCCTCAGATCGTAGCCTTCGTCAAGAAGCCAGCTAATACCAGTAAAATTAACTGACCTGAAAAGGTGAACTGCATCTGTCATGACTGGCGTCCCATTGACTTCATAATACTGGCTGGCATTTCCGATCCTGACTGCAACGCCCTGTGTCCCGTTGAAGATCACATCCACTGTGGCATTGAATATACAATTGTTCGGACAGTATTCGAACATTTCATCCTGCTCTAAAAAGCTATCTTTGACAAGAATACCATCTTTTGATAATTGTAATCTTACCTGTTTCGGATAAATACGCGGGTCGATATCTATGAGGTTAAGTGTATAGTTCTCACCGAGCGCCCATGAATCCAGTGCAGGGGCCGGAAGCATGTAAGCGAGTAATGTAGTCGTAACGTCTGTATATCCGGATTTTTCGGCGTTAGCTGTGATATTTCCTGCATAGCTGGCAGTGATGGTCATATTTACCTGACCTGAGATATCAGTGATACCGCTTGCGTTTGCCGCTCCTGTAAGTATCACTTGCGCTCCGCCCACAGGTGAGCTGCCTGAAGTTACTGAAAATAAAACGTTTACTGGAGTCCCTGCCTGTATGTTTGATGAAGACGCTGAAATATTGAGCCCCGGTTCATCAGACGGATAGAATTTCAAATATGCAGTATCATTGATGACATTAAATTTTATATTTCCTATCAGATCTATGGTGAAATTCGGGGACAGGGTCACTGGCGTTCCTGAGTTCATAAGAGACAGGGTCATGAATGAGACCATGGCATCCCCGAATTTTCCGTATGTACTGCCGGATTGAATGACATTTACATCTGTCGATAGCGCCCAGGCGCCGCCGAACTGCACAATATCAGAAGTTGTCCCGGTAAATATTCTTTCAACATAAGTTACGAAGAGCGGTACATCGCTCTCGCCTGCAAGGCTCCCCTCTACGTAGGTGTATATCGGTGCTGAATATTCGCTATCAGCTGTGACCACTTTATCATCCTTCTTTATCCCATCCTTGTAAAGAGATAACCATACCTGTCTTGGGGATGCTCTTGCATCTATCGAGTTGACTAAAAGTCCCCAGCCGCCTCCGACATCCCATGTCTCACCCATCAGCATGGTCTTCTTCTCTGACACTCCCTGCTCCATTACCAGCTTCGCAAGCTTATTGACCTTCCTGTTCAGGGCCACATAATGCTTTGCCTGCCAGTTTACTATATAGTATTCCCCATTATCAAATGCCTCCCCCGGTGCAGCCTGTTCCAATCCTTTGTTCGTCATCTCTTGGTTGTTTGTGAGGTTCAGGGCCACGACTACATTTAATTTCTTAGCCTGTGCAGTTGTTGAGTATGTAAGGTTTTGCGCGGCTATTGTCCTCTGAGCCGAGTTCAGGTCGGTCTGCCAGACAGTCAAATTCTCTGTCCCCACACCACCTATGTTGAAACCATCAAAATTCGTAGAGTTCCATGTGAAAGGCAGGGGGCTGCCCTGGCTTTCATCCCATAATATGGTTTCTGCAAACGAGCTTCCTGTCAGAAACAGGACAAACATCATCGTTATAAAAAGTTTGATACCAAGAGTACAGGCTCCACTGTTATTGTATTTTAACATCATTCCACGACTCCATTGTGTTAAGACCTTAATTCAATTAGTCTCAAATCGAATACAATTTTAAACTATAAAAGATTTGTGGTACAAATAATTATTATTATCATCGAGACTCGAATGATGCTACCTGCCATCGGCGCAAAAATCCGGATCATATCCTGCCGTTTCGCTCAAGTATCCTTCTGATGATAGCCCCGCTGCTGCATAACGCGCAATGATCGAACGCATGGATCCTTTCCACCCTTGCATATATGCCGTGTGCGCGAAGCTGCGTTTCCAATTCTTTTTCATCGAAATGCTGGTTATTACCTAAGGCGACTGTATCAGGCTTTATATCACAAAGTGGCTCGAACATGTCGGTTTCGCTCCCCAGCATTGCCTTATCCACAATGCGCAGACCCTGCACCATTGCAAGCCTCTGAGCTTCAGGCACGACAGGTTTCGGCTTATGCTTAACCATAGAATCGCGCGCCACTATCACGTAAAGCTCATCACCCAGCTCCTTAGCCCCAGAAAGAAAGAGCAGGTGCCCTGGATGCAGTATATCAAAAGTGCCTGTTGCAAGTACTCGAACCATCAACCTCAATATTATTTTTGATTGTTAAAAATGTTTGTAATCATACATGTATGGTACAGTCGATGTCCAGGTACATCACACACTTTTTTTTCTTTCCGCCCCAGCTTTTTGGATCATCAACATCAATGGTAACACTGGGTAAATTCTTGACAACATTTACAAGATATTTGTTCATTTCAAGATTGCATGACGGCAGGCATATTATATGCTGGCTTACCTGCCTGCAATCCATCAGCAGTTCGTAGAATGGCTCAACTATCTGCCAGGCATAGTCTATCTCGTTTCCCATGAACTCACAGAACTCATCGTGATCGCTTTTCATGAAAGCCTCGCTATAAGCGTCTTTTTCAAGCAGCGCCGTGAAGCACTGGATGTATACGTCCTGGAATGATCCTTGTTTGAAGGGCAGGTTGAAAGCGTCGCAGCACACGACTTCAAGCCCCTGCTTCTTAGCCTTCCTGCACAGGTCCATATTGATGTCTATGCCTACGAACAGTGACCACTCTTTGCCTTTTGTCTCATAGAGCTTCGAGTGATCTGCGCAGCTTATTTCTAGGATGGAATTGGGTTTTATCATAACGCTCAGGGTTGTATTATAGCATTTTTCTCAAATTAACGGATCTTTATTAAACCGCATGAACTCAAATAAACGTACGATTAAACTTATTGATAGTATTTAAAAACTGTTGATCAAGATCCAATGAAAAACAGCAATAGATTGGAATTAACAATGAACTCTATACGATCATACCATCATTAGTCATTCATGTTCCTTTTTTCTTCCGTAAGGGCACACATACAAACACAATCCACAGACTGCTATTTCATTTTACAGTTCCATGGAATTGAAATACTTTTCACATTTTCTTGCATCATATCTGGCCTCTCGTGGTTCGTCGGTCCTGAATAGTCTTCCAGTGAATGTCTTTACAGGACAGATATCAATACACTCTCTGCAATCTTTGCATTGTTCCTGTTGCATCTTTCCAACAGGTTCAAGCGGCGCATCTGGTAATAATTAGTGCCAAACAAGAACAATCCAATCCAACCTAATGCAAAGCTTAAACTCTTCGAAAAAGTTTTAAAATTAGCTTGAATCGGGTCTTTCCAAAATATTCAATTCCCGGCGCCGAAATTCTAGCGTGCTGAGCTATAGAAGCCCAAATTCACAGATAACATTATAAATACATATATGCAAATTAACAACTATGAAATTCAAAGTCATCATCGAAGA
>CBFFLL010000096.1:0-6115 GCA_965642175.1 Candidatus Methanoperedens nitratireducens
CGCACGCCTCTTAACTCGATAATCGGCTTTTCAGAACTGATGACAATGAATACACCGCTGGATGACAAACAGAAGCATTATATCGAGAACATTCACACGAGCGGTAAGTTCCTGCTCAACCTCATTAATGATATTCTGGACCTCTCCAAGGTAGAGGCTGGAAAGATCGAACTTGTTATCGATAAGATATATTTGCCTTCTGTGATAGAAGAGACTTTAACTCTCATAAAAGAAAAAGCGTTAAAGCATAATGTACATCTGAAGAAAGAACTTGACCCCGCTCTTTCATATTTTGAAGCTGACCAGCAGAGGTTCAAACAGATACTGTTCAACCTGCTCTCCAATGCAATAAAATTCAGTAAACCTGAGGGAGGACCTGTCACCATAACAGCGAAGAAGGAAGGGAAAACAGCGAAGTTCTCTGTCTCTGATACCGGCATTGGGATCAAGGATGAAAATATAGATAGACTATTTTCAGCATTCGAGCAGCTTGATTCAGGGATCACTAAAAATTACGGCGGCACAGGACTCGGACTTGCCATTACAAAGAAGCTGGTAGAACTTCATGGTGGCAGTATAACGGTTGAGAGCAGATACGGCGAGGGGAGCACGTTCACCTTTACACTGCCGATAGAGGCGAAAAAAGGAGAGAATACATGAAATTTCTCTCCATGACGCTGCGTAAAAAGACACTGCTCTTTACCGGTGTAACAATGTTCTGTCTCATCGCATTCTTGTATTTTATTTCATCAACCTTCCTTATGAACGGTTTCATCCAGGTAGAGGAGCAAAATACTCAAAGGAATGTTCAAAGGGCTCAGGACGCGTTTTCTGATGATATAAACCAGATAAGCACTATGCTGCGGGACTGGGCATGGTGGGATGATACATATCAATTCATAGAGGATGTCAATCCAGAATATATTGAATCGAACCCGACGGATGGAAGTTTTGAAGGTCTCAGGCTCAACCTTATATTGTATATAAACTCAACAGGCGGCATAGTCTTTGGCAAAGGGTATGATCTTGACAATTCATCAGAAGCACCAGTATCAGAGAGCTTGCTCGCTTTACTTTACACAAAAGATTCTATTCTGCTCCAAAACAACACAGGGCAATACCTGAACGGTCTGGTTCTCCTCCCTGAAAACCCCATGTTTGTCGCATCATATCCAATCCTGACAAGCGATGGGGATGGTCCAGTCCGCGGGACGCTTATTTTCGGGCGCTATCTGGATGAAAAAGAGATAACCCACCTGTCTGAGATAACCCACCTATCTTTAAAATTGCATCCTCTTGATGAGCCTGATATTCCGGCTGACCTGAATGCACAGGATTTTATTTCAGAGTCGATAATAGTCCGGGCGGTGAATGAGGATTCAATATCAGGATATACAATATTGAAAGATATTTATGGGGATCCGGCCATGTTGATAGAGGTCTCCTTATCCAGACCAATTTACAATCAGGGAAAGACAAGCGTATACTATCTTTTGGTTTCCCTGCTGGTGGTGGGTTTCGTTTTTAGCGGGATGTTCTTATTGTTTTTGGAGAAACTTTTTCTCTTAAGGCTTGCCCATCTCAATACCGATGTCAACGGCATCGAGGTAAATACGGCATTCTCCGGAAGGGTCAGAACTGATAAAGAGGTGGATGAATTGTCGAACCTCGGAGGCTCCATTAACAATATGCTTGGAGCCCTTGAGCGCTTGCAGAAAGACCAGCGCCGGGCTGAGGGTGAACTGAGAAAGCACCGCGACCATCTTGAAGAGATGATTGAAGAACGGACGATAGAGCTTAAGAGATCCGAGGAAAAATACCGTTCTCTCGTAGAATCCACTGATGATTCGATATACATGGTGGACAGGGACTGCAATTATCTTTTCATCAACGACAATCACAGGAAGCGGCTGGGGGTTACCGGATTTACCTGTAAGAACTATGCCGACTTCCACCTGAAAAATCAGACTGAAAGTTTCAGCAAAAGTGTGGCTCGCGTTTACGAGACCAGTAAGAGAGAGCAGCAGGAGCATGAATTCAGGGGCAGGTGGTTCCTGCGGACGCTAAGCCCTGTAAAGAGCGATGATTCAATAGATGTGATTGCTGTTACAGTCATCTCGACTGATATCACCGACCGCAAGAAAGCTGAGACAATGCGCGCTTTTAACATGCGTCTTGAGTATGCTAGCAAGGCAAAATCCGAATTCCTTGCTAACATGAGCCATGAGCTTCGAACCCCGCTTAATGCCATCATAGGTTTTTCAGAACTCATGAGCACCGGAATGGCCGGGGAATTGAACGAAAAGCAGCGGCACTATGTGGATAATGTGCTTACAAGCGGTAAATACCTGCTTGAACTCATCACCGATATTCTAGACATGTCAAAGATCGAAGCGGGGAAGATAGAGCTTAGGCTGGAAAGGATATCTGTGCCTGTAACTATAAGTGAGGTACAAACTATTGTGAAAGATATATCCTCAAAGCGCAATGTTCTCATCAAAAGGGAATTCGACCCGCTGCTTGACTTTATCGAGGTTGACAAACTCAGGTTCAAGCAGATACTTTTCAACCTTATCAGCAATGCAATAAAATTCAGCAAACCCGGGGGCGGGACTGTCACCATAAGAACGAAAAAAGAAGGGGATATGGCAAAGTTCTGGGTGTTGGATACTGGCATCGGGATAAAGGAAGAGGATATAGGAAGGCTGTTCGTGGAATTCGGACAGGTCAGTTATGACATTACAAGAAAATACGGAGGCACAGGCCTTGGTCTTGCGATATCAAAGAAGCTTGTGGAACTGCACGGCGGCGAGATAAAAGTGGAAAGCATATACGGAGAGGGGAGCACGTTCACCTTCACGCTGCCCATAGCATCCATCAGATAAAAGACTTCTTTATTTCTTCCGGGGAAATGAACAAACAAAACATATTTATCCTATAAGATATGATAATTATAATGTAAATGATTAGTACTGTTATAAATGATAGAATACCAAAGTTGACGAAGGCGATTAAGGGGAATATTGAACAATGAAAATACTGGTAGTCGATGATACCAAGAACGACAGGGTCATGCTCAAAGAGCTGCTGTCATCCAGGAATTATGAGGTCGCTGAGGCATGCAACGGCATTGAAGCTCTCCAGGCGGTCGTAACATCAAAACCTGACATCATAATATCTGACATAATGATGCCGGGAATGGACGGGTTCACACTGCTTCGTGAACTCAGGAAGAGCGAATCAGCCATGGATATACCTTTTGTTTTCTATACCGCTCACTATATAAGTGAAAAAGACAGCGACCTGGCTTTAAAGCTTGGAGCGTCGCGTTTCATTTTAAAGCCTGCAAATCTCAGGGACCTGCTGAAAGAAATTGAAGCCGTGCTCAGGGAATATGAAGCAGGCTCGATAAAACCAGTCACATCCCTGATATATAAAGAGGAGGAATACCTCAGACAGTACAGCGAGCGCATAATCAGGAAGCTTGAGGAAAAAATAGTACTTCTTGAACAGGAGATAAATGAGCGAAAGTGGGCTTTTGAGGAATTGGCAAAAGCTCAGAATGAACTTGAGCATATCATTGAGAGGATCCCATTTATTATCTATGCACTTAATGTGGATGGAAATCTTATCAGGTGGAACAGCAGGCTGACAGAAGCAACAGGCAATCTGGGAACCGAGGTTATGGGAAGACCGATTCAGGATTTTATCGATAAAAAGGACAGGAAAAAAATGGCTGAAGCGATAAGGTCAGCTGAAGAAACGGGAAATTCCCAGGTGGATGCACATATCATATGTAAGAACAGGGGACCGATTCCATATCGCTGGAACAGCGCAGCGTTAAAGGATGAGGAGGGCAGGGTCATTGGACTTTCAGGCGTGGGGATAAATATCACCGAATGAACACAAATATTATCATCCCCTAAATCCTCATTACCCCAAATCCAGGTGAACAAAATGCAAAAGATCACGATCATAGGAGCAGGCGCCGTGGGCGCAACAGCAGCGCAGAGGATAGCAGAGATGGAATTAGGCGATATCGTTATGACAGATATCGTAGAGGGTCTGCCGCAGGGTAAAGCACTTGACCTTGCAGAAGCTGGACCCCTGTGCGGATACGACTCAAAAGTTACCGGAACTAACGATTATAAGGACATAGAAGGCTCGGATGTTGTTGTTGTCACGGCAGGGATAGCAAGAAAGCCGGGTATGACCCGTGAAGACCTGCTCAAGATAAACGGGAAAATAACACGGGAGGTCTCGCAGAACATCGCCAGATACGCGCCTGATTCTATTGTCATCACGGTCACGAACCCGCTTGATATTATGACCTATGTCGCTCTGAAGACCACTGGTTTTGAGCCGCGGCGCGTTTTTGGTATGAGCGGCGTGCTCGATTCGGGGAGGTTCGCTACATTTATCGCGATGGAACTGGGCTGCTCTGTACGGGATATCAGAACTATGGTTCTCGGCGGGCACGGGGATACGATGCTCCCGCTGCCGCGCTTTACGACCGTTTCGGGTGTCCCAATTACGGAACTGATGTCAAAAGATATCATCCAGCGGCTCGTGGAAAGGACGGTTAACGGCGGGGCTGAGATCGTTAATCTTCTCAAGACGGGAAGCGCTTTCTATGCGCCTTCCGCAGCGGTTACGAACATGGTCGAGGCTGTGCTTAAGGATACAAAAAGGGTAATGCCTGTGTGCGCTTATCTGGATGGCGAGTATGGGAATAAGGATGTTTATCTTGGCGTGCCTGTGAAGCTGGGAAGGAAAGGCGTGGAGGAGGTTATTGAACTTGAGCTTACTGATGATGAGAAGAAAGCGCTGGACAGGTCTGTTAAGGCTGTGAGGTCAGGCATAATGTCACTGAAAGCGATCCTATAACTTAGCCTCGCCGTGATCTTTCTTGTGAATTTTATTCTGGATGTACTCATTTATATTATTATGTTCAATAGCCAGGATTACTTCGCTTACGTAAAGCTGAGAAAATAAGGAGGAACGAGATATGAAGAAATTGGGGTATTGTGGATTGAACTGTGAAGACTGTCCAGTTTTCGTTGCCACAGCAAATAACGACAACGGATTGAGGCAAAAAACCGCCATAGAGTGGTCTAAACTCTACGTCGCGCGGACAGTAATGAATATGAAACTTGCGGGATGCTGAATGGCTTTTTCTCCCTTCATCAGCATGCAAAAGAAAACCTTGATAGAATACGGATGAGTGCATGATGGCAATATGTCCGACTTTGCTCAAAACATCCTGCATGTTATGACATGTTTACAAAAGTATCAGAAGTAAAAGACATGGGATTAAGTATAGGATAATATAAAGGTGTAATAAATACGATCGGAAAATATCCCTGGTTTATCGGACGATGGCTTGAAAAAAAACGGATAAGTAAATTTCAATAATCCCTAAAAACAATGAATAAGGAGGTATATGAAATGAGTGAAACAGATTTAATGAGCAATGTATTTCAAGTATTTTTAAGAGAGTCTCCGCAGTACTCAAAGGCATGGATGGAAGCTGTGCAAAAAATGGACTCAGCCAATGTGCGGGAAGGTTGATCATTTAAAATAGAATGGCGGCAGAATTATGGACAAACTAACCATCGGTCTAATTTGTGGATTTGCCTTCGGGAGCATCGATGTTTTGATAATGCTTCCGCTGAAATTTGATGACAGGCGCAAAAGACTCGAAGCAATGTCAGGAGCTTTTATCGACAGGTTCATGCTGGGTTTTCTAATCCCCAATATCGACCTTGATATCCATCCTGCGATCACAGGGGGTCTGCTTGGTCTTGGACTCAGCCTTCCGTCTGCGATAATAACACGAGCCTATGCTCCTATTATCGGGATAGGGATTGCAGGCGGGATTATCCTGGGTTTCATTGTGAACATGCTATGAACAAAACTCCCTTCGTCGAGGTCTGCATCTACGAGGTCAAGCCCGGTAAGATACATGAAGCGCACGCATAGGCAGGGCGAGTTCTCGTCCGTGAAAAAAGGTGAGCCTCCGATCAGGTTGACCAGGGCGGCAGGCTCAGTTACATACGTGCTGTACTGTGAGCTTGACAGCGACATAACTCATGGAAAAGTGACAGGGTCGGGT
>CBFFLL010000096.1:6125-9610 GCA_965642175.1 Candidatus Methanoperedens nitratireducens
GGGTCTTGGACATTTTTTCAAGGATTTCAGAAGATGTCTGGCAAAGAGCCCGAAGATAATCCTCGGGGAAATGATACAATGAAAATCAGATATCCCGAAATTGGTGTGTGCGGGCTGTCATGCAGACTCTGCCCTATGTATCATATTGCAGGTGAAAGCAGATGCGTTGGGTGCAAGACCGAAGGCAGAATGGCAGTAGGGTGTCCTTTTATCACCTGCGCGGTTAAGAAAAAAGGAATAGAGTTCTGCTGGGATTGCGAAGAGAATTCAACCTGCGATAAATGGATGAAGCACAGGGAATCAGGCAAACGGCATGACTCATTCAAATGCTATCAAAAACTTGAGGATGATATTTTATTTATCAGGAAGAACGGGGTTGATATGTTTGAAAAGTTGCATAAGATAAGGGAGAATTTATTAAGGGAGATGTTATGGGAATTCAACGAGGGGCGCTCAAAGAGTTATTATTGCATATCTGCAACCGTTCTGGAAATTGATGAGATTGAAATGGCGCTGGATGAAGCGAAGAAGATTTCTGTCGGGCTGGATATCAAAGGCAAATCCAGGAAGTTCCATTCAATACTGGATGGAATTGCCGGGAAGAAGAAAGATCAGTTAAAGCTGAGAAAATAAAGATCATCAGTCTGAATAAGATAAATCATTCCGTTTTGCGCAAGCATCACCTATTTATATAGTTGAATCCATTTATTTAAGGAGGAACGCGCTCGTGCGGCAACAAGGGTGGAGTGAACCCCATTTTGTGTACAACCAGTTAAGAAACTCTGCGATTTAAATCCTCTCCCATCATTTCAAATTCCTCTGGTGTGTTATACCCAATAGAGGAATGAATGGTGCAAGAAATAAAGTCATGAAACAGTTGGATAGGAAAGGCTTTGACCCAAATATTATCGAAGACGCTGCCCCCTATACGGTGGAAATAGGTAAGTATCAGAAATACGGCGAGCTTCTCAAAAACTCAGTAGAAAGTTATCCGTTACGGGATAAAATAGTTCTCGTAATGAAAGATATGGTGTGGGCTGAGCAGGCTTTGGTTATGGGTGCCATCCGCAAATAATCGAAGTAGTCATTCGATTTTGAAAAATGCCATTTAACGACCCAAGATAATATACTTTTGAGCGGACGCAATGGTATCATATTTTTCCAATGGGTTGGATGTTGCTCCTCAAAAATTATGAAATGTAAAAGACTTAATATTCCAGAGGCATTCTCAAAAAGTAATAGAGAGGAAAAACAATGATTAAAACAAATTGGAAGGCGGGATGAAACTTGCATCCTTCAAAGACCCTGATGGTGTGCTGATTGAACTGGTGGAACACCCTAAACAATAAAACAAAGATATAAAAGTATAGAAATCCAAGCAATAGACCGTATGAATGAGAACTATTGTCTTTGGACTCCATTAATATATATTATGCCCTGACTAATTTCTTTATGTCAAAAATCCGTATGTGATATTCTTTGGAAACATCGAGTTCTGCTTTTATAAGGGCTTCGTGTTCATTTACACCGCTATGCATGAATGCTTTCTTTCTCTTCGAGATAGCGGATAATACTTCAAATATGTCCATGTGTAACCTTCCTCCTTATAATCCAAAACGAGTTCTATAAATATAAAAGTATTTGATAATTAATAATAATGAAAATTTTTAATTATGATAGATTCCTAGCAATCCAAGTCAATACCCCTACCCTGAGTTGTTTAAAAAATCAGAGGGCTTAACCAGATATTCCCTTAGTTTAATGTCAAAAAATTTATTTGAGGAATTTGCCTTAATAACGGCAGCAGTATCTGCTCCCCTGCCGGTTCCAGCCACTGCAATAACATCTGAGAATGGAATCCTTGTTCACCTTTTTCCATGGGCTTAATTTATAAAATGTTTACTTTATGGTTGTCACTGTCCCGGATATTGAATCCCATCTAGAAAAAGGAGTCAAAACCATTTTTACGATGCCCAAATAATCTTCTTTAATAGTATAGACATTATGTTCATAATTCAAATAGACCCGTAGAATCCCAAGCCTGCTATGCATCTGTCCCACCATAGAAGAGACAGCTCGATAATTAACATTAAATCCCTGCTTTATGAGGTAATCATAAATTTCAACGGTATTACAGTTCTTCTCCTCTGAGAATAAACTCAGAAGAGATTTCCTAATACCTATTTTATCTTTCAGTAGAAATCTTATCAACCTGTCTTTTACTTTTAGGTCAATGTTGCCCACCATCGAAACACTCATAATATCATTATACAACTAATGTTTCATAAGCATATTGCTTTAATAAAGGCGAAATTTTTCAAACGCAGAATTGAATCACCGAAAGTCTTTTCTTACTTCAGTTCATTCATTCTTATTCTAAGTAGGTAATATTCATGGAGCCATAATCATTACGCTAAATCCGAACGAAGTAATAAGGCAGTGCATTGGGGGACTTGACAGTATCATCAACGATGATTCTGTTCCTAGGAACATAAGACGCAATGCTGGAAGTATGAAAAACACGCTTTCCAATGAAAAAGACTCTCCTTCGACAAGAGCTGCAATGGTTGTTTCCATGCTTGATGATATTGGGAATGACCGCAACGCTCCGCTTCATACAAGAACACTTATCTGGGGCATGTCCTGTCAACTTGAAACAATCCCCGTAGATAGATGATAGTCTTTGATATATTGTAACGTTTAAAGCAGAACACACTGGTTAAAAGGATTACTTTGAAATAGATTTCAGGCGGGATGAAACTTGCACCATCTGCATTATATTAGCCCCGAATTCAAGGTCGAATAGGAAAGAACCTTCGCTGTCCTAAATGTCATGTATCAACTTCTTTAAGCTCAATAAGGCATATTATTTCAAGCACTTTTTCGACGACCATTTTTATAGAAAAAAGAAGATAGTTTTCCTGTATTCTTGCCTCTATCCCCATCTGAATCTTGGCATTTTAAATAATGGTAAATTGCCTTTGAAATCGCCTCTTTAACGGAGGACTCTCCTGTTTTTGCCTTTAGTGCAATGGTATCTTCATATGGCAATACCGATTGGACATGAACTATCTTTGT
Source organism: Candidatus Methanoperedens nitratireducens (assembly GCA_965642175.1). Lineage (GTDB taxonomy): Archaea > Halobacteriota > Methanosarcinia > Methanosarcinales > Methanoperedenaceae > Methanoperedens > Methanoperedens nitratireducens_A. Next base: position 9,204 of record CBFFLL010000096.1, read on the forward strand.
TATCATATCGTTATTTCTCCTTCGTTTATTTCTTTAAAGTATTAATTATATGATTGCTTATAAAATAAGCCTTTACATATATATAATGTGAATCATCTATATGTATATTATTAAAATGGGGTCAACTAATCATGAGCCAATTGGCTCATAGATACTGTATGAAAAATTTCATTTTTTCATACGAAGGGGTGAGCAATACCCTACCCTTCAAGGGTAGTGGATGTACGAACCCCTTGAAATGTTACGATAGAAAACAGAGCAAACTCTAGCTTCTGAACTCGAAATAGAATCATCATGTTTTTCTATTTGCTCGATAAAAGGAAACCCTGGCGGTATTAAAATCCGCCAGGAAACGTCAGATTGTGTGAAAACTATCGGTCAACACCGTATATTTCATAAAATTGACA
>CBFFLL010000097.1:0-5510 GCA_965642175.1 Candidatus Methanoperedens nitratireducens
CGGCAAGATAAAAATTTAGCTGACCGGCATGTTCAGGTTTGAACGCTGTTGACTTAAACTCAACAACGACATAACATTTAAGCCGGGTATGATAAAAAAGCAGATCAATAAAGAATTCATCCCCTTCAACTTCAAGCCGAAATTGATGACCTACAAAAGCAAAACCTGCCCCCAGCTCCAGCAGAAAGCGGGTGATGTGACGGATAAGTGTGTTTTCTATATCTCGCTCATGGGCTTCGACTCCAAGCCCGAGAAAATCGAAATGATAAGAGTCTTTAAGAATCTCAACAGCCATACTTGCCTGTGGAGGCATAAGCCGCCTATTAAAATTGGTAACAGCCGCACCTTGACGTAAGTGGAGTTGATTTTAAATATGCATCACAAGTTTATCACGGGACCATGCCTGTTTTACTGTCTCCCGAGCATACCACCCTCTAAGCGTAGAATCTGTGATTTTTGTGATCAGGGTAACAATATGGAACCAGGGTAATTGGTCAGCAGGCTGCTGACCAATTTTAATATCAGGGCATTCTTGCGCAAAGAAACGCATATATTTTAGAACTAAATTAAATTATATTTGCGTGCATCAGGGCGGCGATTATCAGCAGCGTGATCCCGGTAAATAACCGCATTAAAACCCGCTTCTCCTTCCTGAATTTTTCCACTTTTTCAGGGTTCAGCCCGAACGCGATAGCAAAGCCCAGCACAAGCACGGGCAGCACTACCCCAAAGTTATAGGCTGCAAGATATAACATCCCTTCTCCGTTGCCGCTCCTTACCATATCAATTATCACAAAATAGACAGCGCCCACGCACGGGGCTTTTATGAGCGAGAACAGTGCGCCTATGAAGAAGGAAGCAGGAAGGCTCACGTTCTTTGTTACGCTCTCAGTGAGGCGGATGAAGGATTTCGGGGTATAGAAGGAGGATTCAGTGTTTTTCCGCATGTGCCAGGCATCGTATACATGCCACAACCCCAGGACGGCAACCAGAATAACAAGGAAGTTCTTGATCGATGCCTGAAGCGCAGGCAGCTGTTCAATTATGTTAAGAAGCCCTATCCCGACTATAAGGTAGGTCACGAAGATCCCCAGGCTGAACATCAGGACTATCAGCAGGACATTTCGTCTCCTGCCGGTGGTCGCAAGGGAGATCGATGCGATAAAAGCAAGTATTGCAAGAAGGCAGGGGTTAAATCCTGCAACGAAACCCACAACAAATACGGAAGGCACAGAGAGAACTATCTTCTGCTGGACCGGGGCGCTTGATAGTGATAAAGAGGCGTTTTCGATCCCCTCCCTTAAAATCTCCTCAAGGCGGGTCATGTCCCCTTCGTAATCCTCGTATGAGATGAGCTTATGTTCATTTATGACAACTGAAGGCACTCCAGGAAGCTGGTATTTTTTAGCAAGTGAAAGCCCATCATCAGCAAGCACATTGTATTTTGAAAAACTCACTTTCTGGCCGTATGATATCACAACACTATCGATCACAGGAGCGGCTTTTGAGCATTTCTGGCATGCAGGATCGTAGAAGTATTCAACTGTTATTGCACTTTCAATTTGTTTTGTTTCAACCTGCGCTGTCTGTTCGACCTGTGCCGATGTATTGCCGCTCTGTTCTCCGGTAACATTTGTTTCCTCTCTTTCAAGGGTGATTTTCCCGTAAACCTCGTAGGTGTTGCCGTTTATTGCGATAGTTGCATTGATATAATGTTCTCCAGGAGACACTGCAGAACATTCCTCACACGAAGGCGTCATCAACTCAAAATCAAACCCGTTATCTCCTTTTTTCAAGATAACATCTCTTGTTTCTGTCACCATGGCGCGACCGAACGCATTATTTATTCCTGAAACCTGGATATGCGCCTTCACCTCTTTTGTTGAGTTGAATTCGACATGAACTTTGAGGGTTTCGTTCGAATGATACACCATCTTTTCAGTGGATATGTTGAGCATGTTTCCATTCTGGGAACCCTCTATGCACCCGGAAAGCGCAAGAAATGATATAATAAGGATAAGCGGAATAAATTTGTAAAGCCTGGTTGATTCTGTCATGATCTATTTTTTGAAAAACGTATGGAGGAATTCTCTGAAGTTTTTTTCCCTTATATCTAATATCTGTTCGTTTTCGAGGACATGATATTCCTTTTTAATACTTAAAGCCACATGCTTGCCAAGACCACATTTTGTAAGCTCTGCTTCCAGCAGTTCCTTTGCCTGTATGTATTTTCGCGGGATCTCAACCATGTATTTCCCGTTCCTGATATGCACATTTGAAAACGCATTCGAGCCGGCGTATTTGGATTTAAAGGCTGCGGCGTGTTCTTCTGCCCATACATGAGGACCTGCGTGCTTCTTCAGGGCTGGAAGCGAACCAGATTCAAGTTCAAACACTAAAACGGCTTTTTCCTCAGCCCAGACCCCGCTGTTATACACGCGAAAACCATATCGTTCAAGCATCTCGCGCACAGAATCTTCCATCTTCTGAAGCTGCGGATAGAGCACATCCTCCACGACATCGGGAGTTGGGAATTCGATAGCTATGAGCGCTGTTCTCCTTTTATTCATCATATTATTAAATTCGCTGTCCTCTAGAGGCACAACTGCTTGCATGCTAAAATACAAGGCTTCCGGGTTCTTCAGGAATTCACGGGCTTTGTCCATGAAGATACAAAGTTTGTCAAGAGAGAGAGCCGCAGCCACGTTCCGCGCAGGGTCAGTTGGATCGACCACCGCAAGCGGGTCATCGTGCGCAATGCTGGCGTGCTTTTCTATATCGATAGTAATGCCAGGCTTCCATTCGCGCGAGGCTTCAAGTACCTGCATGAACGAGCCGTACTGGATGACCAGAAGTTCCACAAGATATCCAGAAAAACCGTGTGTCCTGAGTTCTGAGCCATAGACTCCGCACCCTTTCAGGAACTGCTTGAGCAGAAGCACATCATCCTCGATTTCCTGTATCCTTGAAAGCACGAATTTGTTATGAAATGGTGTCCTGTCAACCGCAGATTTTATTTCCGACGCGCTTGCCACACCGAATGCGGGGACAAGATCGACCTCGAAGCCATCGAATATGGCGTTGATGTATGGGTGCTCGGCGTACCTTTCCTCGCTGCTCTGGGCTTGCGCTGCCATTTTTCGGGCAACGTACAGTCCTTTTTCCTGAAGATATTCTCTTGAGACATCGGGGGGGAACATTATGAATATGTCAAGGTCGTGTTCTCCTGAAAGCCATGTGCCGCGCGCGGTTGATCCCACGAGTATGGCGCTGATGTCCAGTCCTTCAGATATGCCGATGGCGTTTATCCTGCTTATCAGGCTGTCTGCAAGAGCCACAAGCTTTTGTTTTTCAGGCTCTTTTGGTTTGATGCGTGAGATGACTGAGGCGCGGATGTTATCGATCTCGTTCATTTTGGTTTTGTTCTCCGATTACTGAGCTGAATATTATAGCATGGTTCGTTAGTTCCCATCATTTCCATTCTTATATGGTATATAAGTATTTTTAGACAGGATGGACAGGATTTACAGGATTTGCTAATAAAATTTATCCTGTCCATCCTGTAAATCCTGTCCGGATTTGGCTTTTTTTTACGATTATTTAAGAACTTGACTATATACAATTATTATTCCGGTGAACCTATGAAAATAATGAGCCGCAGATAAACGCAAATGAACGCAGATTAGTTGCATGGTATCTGCATTTATCCGCGTTCATCCGTGGTTAATATTTTATACTGTTATTTGGGAAATTCTAATACTATTTTCAGGCTATTCCAATATATCTATTACGCCAAATTATCCCTTAAACTCTTCCTATGCGTCATCTGCTAAGAGAAAAATCATGAAATAGAACACATTTGCACGGATGACACGGATACCCACGTATCCGTGAAAATCCGCGCAATCCGCGTCATCCGTGTTCCCGTATTGCTTCACTGTTTACTTCTGTCATTTGAAGCATTCATCTCAAGAATTTTAGAAACCCTTTATTATCATGCAGGAAATATATTCAGCATCATCAGGCGAAAATCATGCCCGAATCCAAGAAAAATCCAAAAGTTTTCATAAGCTACAGCCATGATTCAGAGGATCACAAGGACAGAGTGCTGGCTCTCTCCGACCTTCTGCGCGCCGATGGGATCGATTGCATCATCGACCAGTATGAGACTTCGCCACCAGAAGGATGGGCTATTTGGATGAGCAATCAGATCGCTGAGGCTGATTTTATTCTTGTTGTATGCACCGAGACCTATGAGCGTAGGTTCAGAGGAAAAGAAGAAACTGAAGATGGTCTTGGAGGCATCGGAAAAACGCAGACCGCAGTTGAATATGCTTACCAATACCGGAACGAATATGACGATGTGCTGTGGGTTAAATCCGATTCTCGCGAGGCGCTGATCTCAGATTATGCAGCGCTGGCTTGAAAACTATTCAGGATGGCTTCTGGTATTTGATAATGCAGATGAACCCGGACTTCTGGAAGATTATATCCCGATAGATCAGAAAGGTCATATTCTCCTGACATCGAGGGCGCAGCTATTTGATAACCTTGGAATTTCAAAGCAAGTTGAACTTCCGAAAATGCCGCCTGGTGAAGCAAGAGAATTCCTGCTCAAGCGCACGGTACGGAGTGACATGTCTCAGTCGGAAAATGAAGCCATCCTGAAAATAGCAGAGGAACTTGATCATTTGCCGCTGGCTCTGGAACAGGCAGGAGCGTTTATTACAGAATTGAAGGCAGGTTTCTCAAACTTTCTGTCCAGTTATCGCACAAGAGGTCTGGATATGTTCAAAAAGACTCTTCCTGTAACTGGCAAATATCCAAAATCAGTCGCTACTACATGGCTTTTGAACTTTGAACAGGTTGAAAAAACATCAAAAGCTTCTGCCGATCTACTGACAGCCAGCGCCTTTTTAAACCCTGACAATATCCCTCTTGAACTTATCATCAAGGGAGCGCCGGAACTTGGAGAAACGATATCAACTGCCATTGAAGGTATAGAAAAAGACCCTATAGTTATTCATGAACTGCTTTTGCCTCTCACCCGGTATTCTCTCATAACCCGCGATGCCAGCGCTTACAGCGTTCACCGACTTGTGCAGGCTGTGATAAGGGACAGGATCGGAAAAGATGCTGAGAGAGTCTGGGCAGAACGAATAGTGAAAGCTATGAACTGCGCATTTCCGGCAGTTGAGTTCTCGAACGGGCATCTTTGTGAAAGACTTGGGGTTCCGATAAAAGACCTGCCTGTAGCTGCCTCAGCAGCAGAATGGGTGACCGAAAAAGCCGCAGCGATAGGGACAGGGGCAGTGGCGCTTGGAGTCACGGTACGCCTTGGGGTCACACCACCTGTGCTTGGAAGTTCTGCCGTGGTTTCCTTGCTCACGCAGAAATCTGAAGAGCTTTTCGGAGGTAAGTTCATTGTGGAGATCGATCCGGTCAGGGCATCACAACTGCTGATTGAGCATATCACGGAGGCCAGAAAAAAACTTGGACTTGCAGTATAA
>CBFFLL010000097.1:5520-7472 GCA_965642175.1 Candidatus Methanoperedens nitratireducens
TGGATATCCTCCATTTTCTTCGAAACTGCGTTAACGGATACAGTCACGAACCGCAGGGGCACTTCCGCTGTGTTCACCAATGTATGAAGCTCCTGCTTCGGTATATATACCACATCACTGCGCGATATCTCCTGTTTTTCTTCCCCGATTGTTATAATACCATATCCTGAGAGAATATAGTATAACTCCTCAAAGTCTGGATGGGAATGGGGCGGGATGCTCTCCCCGGGAGGAAGCGAAGTATCGTATACACCCACAATGTTTTTTGCTATTATCAGCATCTTTCAATCTTCGATCGTATACTCGAACACAAGCTGCGCCACAACAAAAAAAATGATATCATATATGGCAAGTATCTGAAGCTCGCTCCATATTTCTGAAATATCCCCTTTTGAGAGCAATGTCCCGGTCGCGGTCACGGCAGAAAGTATCACGGGGATGAGTACAGGGAATAATATTACTGGAAGCAGTATCTCCCTTGTCCTTGTATTTACGGTGAGCGCAGAGAGAAGCGTTCCCACAAATATGAAACCCAAAGTCCCGAGGAAGATAACCAGAACAAGACCTGGAATGTTCTTGAGGTCATAATTAAAGAGGACAACAAAGATCGGAACCGTTGTCATCTCCATGATGAACATTAGTACAGCATTGGAGATCACTTTGCCGTTGTATATCTCAGCCCTGTCCACAGGACACAACTTCAACCCTTCAAGGCAGCCTTCTTCCTTTTCTCCTGCGAACGATCTTGAAAGGCCAAGCATCCCTGCGAAGGTGAACGCTATCCAGAGCATCCCTGGTGCAAGAAGGTCAACGACCTTTTTATTGATGTCCTTGATGAATATCGACGATTCATTCCCGAAGGCGAAGCTGAAAATGACCATCACAAGAAGCGAGAATATTATCATGGAATTGAGCATCTGCTTGGTGCGGAATTCCTGCTTTAAGTCCTTCTTTGCTATCTCAAGGAACTTCATTTTCGCTCCTCCACGAATTTCTCATATATTGCCCTGCACTGGAGCAGGTCTTTTATCTCACTCTGGCTCATTTCGTGCGCGATCTTCCCGCCTGTGAGGATTACCGCGCGGTCGCACATCGAGATGCCGCGCTCTATGTCGTGGGAGATGAGGACGCGGGTCTTATCGTGCGCGTTGGTGCCTGAGAGTATCCTGTCAAAAGTGGCGCTTGCGTGCTGGTCAAGACCTGTGTATGGCTCATCGAGGAACAAAATAGAAGGGTCATGGACAAGTGCTCGAGCTATCGAAAGACGCTGCTTCATACCCCGTGAGAACGTCCTTACGCGGTCATTCTTCCTGTAGCTCATGCCGACCTGTTTCAGCAGGTCGTTTATCCGCTCTTGGAGGTCGGGTGTTCCGTACATCCTCCCGAAGAACCCCAGATTCTCGGCTGCTGTGAGTTCGTGGTAAAGGTATGTCTCATGCGAGATGACGCCGATGTTTCTCCTTATCTCGATCGCGTTCTCCTGGATATCAAAACCATCGATCATGACCTTGCCGTAAGTCGGGCTTACAAGAGTGGACATTATTTTTATCAGCGTTGTCTTCCCCGCGCCATTGGGTCCGAATATCGTAAGGAATTCGCCCTGCTCTATTTTGAGGTTGATATTTCGCAGGACGATGTTGTTTCCGAATGATTTCGAGAGGTTTTCGATGGATATTATATGGATTTCTCCTGGACTTGTTTTAATGGGGCTATTAGGGGTTTATATTATTCTCTTTTATGATAAAACCTGTGAAAATAGTCATGCTAAACTTTATCCTTTGCATGATAACTTAGAAATTTCAAAAATTATCCAATACGCGCCCGCTCGCATCTATCTCCCCTCTCTTTATGCGCGTACTTGATATCGGTAAACCATCATGAGCAAGTACATAGTCCACCAGGACTATTTTTAATGGTCTCAAGCCATTTTCCCTGCGTATCGTGTTTATTTT
>CBFFLL010000097.1:7482-9583 GCA_965642175.1 Candidatus Methanoperedens nitratireducens
CTTCCTTAATAGTAGGGCCGTAAGGGTCATCCAGCCTGACGATAACAGGTTCTATTCCCTGCGACCTGACAAACCCCAAAACATCTTCAAAGCGCTGGTTATAATCCGCAACATCATGGAACTTATTCCTGACCATCTCGTTGGATGTGAGCCCTACAAGCAATTCACCTCCACGGCTTAACTCAGATGCTTTTGCAAGAAGAGCCTTATGACCTGCGTGCAGCGGGTCAAAAGTTCCTCCTACAGCTATTCGTGACATATTCTCTGATTGGAGAAGCAAAAGATAAGGGTATCTTTTAATATCTCTTCTGCGATTTTAGGGTCATAAGATTATGAATAACGAAACAATACACTGGGCTGATGTCATAGCAGAAGAGGCGCTTTCGCGGAGCAAAAAGCACACAGTAGCTTCGGGAATTACCCCTTCAGGCGCTATTCACATCGGCAATATGAGAGAAGTAGTAACAGCAGACGCGGTTTACAGGGCGCTAAAGGATAAAGGCGCAGATGTGCGTCTCATATATATCGCTGATACGCTTGACCCTCTCCGTAAGGTGTATCCATTTCTTTCAAAAGATTATGAGAGCCATGTGGGGAAACCCCTTTCAGATATTCCCTGCCCCTGCGGCAGCCATAAGAGTTATTCAGAACATTTCCTGCTTCCTTTTATCGAGGCACTGCATACGCTGGGGATAAAGCCTGATGTTTACAGGGCTGATGAACTCTATAAAGAAGGGAAATACGTTGAAGCGATAAAGAAAGCCCTTGCAGACAGGGACGCAATAGCAGCCATACTTTCAGAAGTGTCTGGAAGGGAACTGGAACCTGACTGGAGCCCGTTCAATGCCATTTGCACAGCATGTGGAAGGTTGAACTCAACAAAGGTTACAGGGTTTGACCCTGAAAAAGAGACCGTGGATTATGTCTGTAAATGCGGATCATCAGGCTCTGTTTCCATGAAAGGCGGAGGGAAACTCACCTGGCGCGTGGACTGGCCAGCGAGATGGCCAATATTCGGTACGACCGTGGAACCGTTCGGCAAGGACCACGCCACAGCAGGCGGTTCCTACGATACCGGAAAGCGCATAAGCCGTGAGATATATGGTTATGAGCCCCCACATCCGATAGTGTACGAATGGATCATGCTCAAAGGCAAAGGCGCAATGCATTCATCAACAGGTCTTGCTATCTCAATAAACGATATGCTTGAGATCGTACCGCCAGAAGTGCTGCGCTACCTCATAATCAGGCAAAAGCCGGAAAAACACATCGAATTTGATCCAGGACTTGCCCTCCTCAACCTGATCGATGAGTATGACATGGTTGAAGGCGATAAACGCGCATACCAGCTTTCACAGACAGAAGGCACAAAACCCTCAAATATTCCTTACAGGCATATGGTGACCGCGGTTCAGATTGCGGACAACAGGGGTTTTGATCACCTGCTTACTGTAATTGCGCGCACGAATTATGATACCTCAGATGTTGAAGCAATCAGGCAGAGGGCTGACAATGCGAGGAACTGGCTTCTTAAATACGCGCCGTTGTTCGTGAAATTCAAGGTACAGGAAACGCTTCCACCGCAGGTTAAGAGCTTTACGAAAGAGCAGAAGAAGGCGCTTGTTATGTTAGCTGATGAGTTTGAGCATGGCATGAGCGGTCAGGATATCCATGACACCCTGTATAAAGTGGCACAGGAGACCGGACTTGAAGGGAAGGACGTCTTTGAAACCGTATATCTTGCACTCCTGGGGATTAAGTCAGGACCGCGCGCAGGGCATTTCCTTGCGTCGCTTGAGAAGGATTTCGTGGTAAAGAGATTCAAAGAAGCGAGCATTTAGATCCCTTTAGTCCACATTCGTTCCCCTTAATTTGACAAAATTCTTGATCTATTTCTTAAGCGCTCCGAGCAGCATGCTAACTCCGATAATAAGCACAACCGCTGCCCATATTGAAATGCTGCCGGGAGCATAATAATTCCCCACGCCCATCAATACTCCAATAACTCCAAGCCCGATAGTGAACCTGCTTATATTGAGTTTATAAATGTATCTCAGGAGATTCAATAAAAGAAGGATCGCGCCGCTTCCCGCATATATTA
>CBFFLL010000098.1:0-9526 GCA_965642175.1 Candidatus Methanoperedens nitratireducens
CACTCAGACACCAATCAACTTATTAAAATTCAACAACACGAATTGAAACGGTCACGTTTATAAGGAAGCCTTATATCTAAAGTTAATTATCCAATCGAGTAACCACCATGCCAGACATTGTAATAAAGAATGCCAGGATTTTCATAGACAATGCCATCCAGCCAGCAGAGATCGCAATAGATAACGGCAAGATCATTAAAGTTGGAAAGATCATCGGAACGCAGGAGGTCGATCTGGTAATCGACGCAAAAAACGCGCTCATCCTGCCTGGCGCAATAGACATACATGTCCACTTCCGCGACCCAGGGATGACAAAAAAAGAGGACTGGTACACTGGCTCATGCGCGGCTGCGGCAGGAGGTGTCACTACGGTCATCGATCATCCCAATACGATCCCCCCGACGATAGACCCTGTATCCTTCAAGAAAAAGAAAAAAGAAGCGAAAAAGTCAATCATCGATTACGGGATAAACGCAGGTGTGACGCAGAACCTGAATCACCTGAAAAGCCTGTGGGAACTGGGCGCCACAGCGTTCGGGGAGATTTTCATGGCAGAGTCCACAAGCGCCCTTAACGTGAGCGACAGGACGCTGAAAGAAGCGCTTGATATAATACAGGACCTTGATGCGGTCGCATGCATACATGCCGAGGACGAGGGGACAAGAAAATCGTTGGTCCATCATTTGAAAAGCGCTTCACGGCCTGAATATTATTCAAAGTCGCGACCACCGCTCTCTGAGAAGATCGCCGTGGAAAAAGCTATCAAAATGTCAGGGAACGCAAAAATCCATTTCTGTCACATAAGCGCGGCTGAAAGCCTTGAAACAATAAAAAAGGAAAAAGTGAATAATAAGAATCTAACCTGCGAGGTAGCGCCGCACCATCTGTTCCTTTCCACAAATGACTACAAACGCCTGGGCACCCTTGGAAAGATAAACCCTCCGCTTCGCGATTACTATTCCCAGCAAGAGTTATGGGGGGGATTGAATGACGGGACGGTAGATATTATCGCCTCAGACCATGCCCCCCATCTTGAAGCCGAAAAAATGACCGACATCTGGAGCGCCCCGGCAGGCGTCCCTGGTGTTGAGACCATGATGCCGCTAATGCTTCTGGCTGTTAAACGCAACCTTATAACACTAAAGCGGCTTCTTGAGTTAGCATGTGTGAACCCTGCACAGCTCATGGGGCTTCCAAAAGGAGTGATAGCACAGGGCTATGATGCAGACCTTGTGATCACTGGCGACACACAGGAGATACGAAATGAAAAGATGCACAGCAAGGCAGGATGGACGCCATACAGCGGGATGCAGGGGATTTTCCCGAAAATGACGTTATCAAGAGGGGAAATAGTGGTCGAAGATGGGGAGATAACTGCAAAAAGAGGGCGCGGCAGGGCAATTCCAGGCAGGGGATTTCTCGACCTGAAAGATAATGAAGATTGAAAAGGGTAATATACCCTGAACTATAATCTAATAAATTAGTGAAATCCAAAAAAAACATCTATGGAGGGCTTTAAAGGTTTAAACGGATAGCCCTTGTAACCGACGATTTCTCGACATATCATTCCCTTATAGAGGAGACGCGGTCACGAAGTAATATTGACCTTATGGTTCTCACCCCGCGTGAGCCGATCCCGCCAAATATTGGGGTGATCATTACAACCGAAGAAGAATCACATAACATCGACTTTAGCCGCGACATGATGATCATTACCGACGGGCGACCACAGGCAGCACTTGACAGGGCATACTCCCTTCTGCACGCTGAAGAATTCGACGAGATCATAATCGGGATAGATCCTGGTAAATTTCCGGGCGTTGCAGTGCTCGGGAACGGAAAAACCATTTCTGTTCATCATGTATCCGCCGGCGAGGTCTGCCCGCTCATAAAAAGGATTTTGGGGGAGTTCGATAATAAAAATATCCTCATACGTATAGGGCACGGCGCAAGGCTCGTCCGCTCCAGACTTGTCAATGACCTGCTTGATCTGGGTCTGCATGTCGAAATGGTGGATGAGACCGGTACAACGCCCCGACTTGGAAGAGGGGTGCACGGTCAGGTAATATCTGATATAATAGCGGCAATAAACATCGCCAGGATCAAAGGAAAACGAGTGGGAAAGCAGTTCATAGAGCCGTCGCATGGTGAAGTAAGGGTGGTACAGGAACACAGCAGGGAGCATTCGAAGGGGCGCTCCACGATCCCCCGCCTTCTTGCAAGGGCTGTGGCAAAAGGTGAAATGACTCTTGAAGAAGCTGTGGAACGACATAACAGCTTTTAGATCAACCGGGCATTTTCTGATCTAATGGAAATCCTTGCTCCGATCGCTGCAATTATGATGGCTGCAAGTATGGTAATAAAAAGGAACTGAGTTTTGTCAGCTATGAGTGGAAAACTCTCAAGCGTTCCGCTTATGACCATGATATAGATGCTGCCGCTCCAGAACAGGAGGCCGCCAGCAAGGATAAAGAAGGGATGCGACCACTGCTTGCCAATTTTCTCATTTGCCATATTCATGTCCACGATCTTGCCTGAGCTTATCAAAACCCCTGAGATCACATACCACCAGATAGAGGCATTCACATACCCCAGCAAGAGTATAAGATAACCTACCATGATCTCACGGTTATAAAAGTCCCAGAGTTCGATCCCCCCCTGTACCGTACCGATAAGGGAGAGTATTATGGCTGCAAGGTACATCACAAAAGTGATCTTCCCTCTCTGGAGCGATTTCATTATCGTACCCTTGAAATCATTGAAAGCGTCATCAAGGCCCGTGCCGCGAAAGAGCGCGTACACCCCTATTGCCCCCAATATGACAACGCTGCCCAATTCGGGTCTGTTTGCATACAATGAAATGGCGTATATCATGAACGCAAGGCCAATGGGCATGAAAAAAGTATGAGATATCTTAGGGTCGTTAAATGCCTGCTTTATAATATAATATGTACTTTCCAGGTTCTCATGCTGCTTGACTATGATCCTGTGTACTGCATCCACCTTTATCCTTGACTGGATGATGGGGAGCACGGATTCGTCTTCAGCGCCGTCAGAGACCAGTATCGCTCTTTCTGGTTTTAACTGTTCAAGAATTATCTCAAGCTGTCTTGCGATTTTCTTATCCGCGGCTATCCCGACTTTTTTATCCCCTGCGATCGAAACTATTTCAACATCGATATTTTCAGCGATCATTTCGTCAAATACCTTGATACCACCGAAAATCGTGTTGATATCAGAATCTTCCGGGTCGACAGCCGCAAGTCTGATAGCAGCATCAAGGTTAGCTACCCTGCCTGTTATTGGGCTTGATACACCAGCCTTCTCCCCGAGATCGTTATCACGGTCTATACAGATTATCAATGTCTGCATTGTAATCCAATATTGACATGTTTATATAAATAACATTCGCACGCTGGTTATAAGTACTTTATTAACCTATTTTTATATGATGGAACGAGATGTCAATATAAAATTGATCTATATTATCATGATCCTGTTGCTGGCTCTTGTCGGCACATCTGTTTTTTACCAGATAAGATACAATGACATGAAGTCTGGTTATGAAAGAACCTTTGAGGATTTTAATGATACCCTTAAAAATATTACGATAAAACAAAAAGACCTCTACTCTAATATCAGCGAACTCAATGTATCTGCGAACAGGGAACTTGCGCTAGCTTCAAAGCTGGATACGAAAACACATGAACTTGAGGATATCAGCAGGGAGCTTGCTTCCCTTCAGCAGGAGTTTTTCGAATGCCAGCAGAACTATGATACGGTGAGCACCGGCTGGGCGGTCTCAAATAAAGTCCTTCAGAGACTGATCGGCACGTTAAAATCCGATGTTGAAAACGGCGCAAATGAAACTGTTATCCTGCAGGATTTAAAAAACATCGATACTGAACTGAAAACGCTTAAAAGCTAATGACCATGTATCAACCTATAATAAGAATCAATGAACTTAAGAATGTCCTTATCAGGTTCAGGGTTGTAGAAACCACCCTTGATGCCGTAATTATCTTTTTATCGCTGTTTGTAGTTCTTTCTTACGCCGGAATAAGCTCTAAATGGGCGCTTTTCCTGCCGCCTGTACTGTTTTTCTTTATAGTGTTAAAATACAGGGCTGATGCGAACATCATAAAGCTCATTGAAAAACGCTATCCATCACTCAGGGAACGGCTGGGCACTCTCTATGACAACAGGGATGAGAAAAATACAGTTGTAGATGACCTTGCTGTTTCAGTCAATTCTGATATGGATAGTGTGAAATATTCTTCGTTCATATCCACATCGCGTCTCGGGATAAGAACGGCTGTTATCCTTCTTCTCGTAACTTTCGTACTGTCCTCTGCGCTTATCCATTCTCCGGAAAATCCAATACAGACCGAAAGTCCCGGCGCCATGAGACTTCCGGAAGACACAGGAAGCGGCTCGGCCCAGGATATCTTTGAAGAACCGTCTGTTGTAAATATCGGGAATGATTCCCAGGGAGTTTTGATATATCGCAGTCATGGGAGCGAACCCAATGTTCGGGGAGATGGAAAACAGGTTTCAGGGTATTCAAAGCTGTTCCCGCCTGAAGCATCATCGTCTGATATATATTCTGAAGCAGTACCTGTATTATATCAACAGATAGTGAAAAATTATTTTACAAATCTCACAGTTCAGGATTGATATGCTGGAAAACCCAACATCTCTGGTATTGCTGCTGCTCCTTCTTCCTGTCATTATATTATACCTGCTCAAACCAAAGCCAAAGACTCTCAAAATGCCTTCGATCATGCTGCTTAATTCGCCGGGAAAAAAGAGAGGTCTCAGGTCGCTCTTTGAAACACTTATTCGTGACCCGCTTCTCCTTATCCAGCTTGCTGCAATAACCATTATCGTCTTTAGTCTTGTGAACCCATATTTCTCTGCAAATACGGAATACAGCAGCACGGTGATAGTACTGGACAACTCTGCAAGCATGTCTGCTACTGATGTAAGTCCTGACAGGTTCTCGCAAGCAGTAGATATTGTTTCAGGATACATTTTAGGCGGTAAGTCAAGCCTGATACTCGCAGGCAGTACACCGCTGCTGCTTTTTAAGGATGCTGACAGCCAAAAAGCCATTCAGGAACTCGGGGGCCAAAGAGCTGGCTCAACAGGCACCGATCTTTCCGATGCCATGCTTCTGGCTGCGGAACTGGCAGGTAAAGGCGAATCTAAAATCGTAGTTATATCTGATTTCTCAGGTCAGGATATAACATACGCCAAAAAAACGCTGGAAGCGAAAAGCATACCTGTTGACTACAGGCAGGTTGGGACGGCAGGAAGCAATATCGGGATAATAGATGCATCAGTTTCGCAGGGTTCCTTGAAATTCACGGTTAAAAATTACGATGCTTCTGCAAAAGATATTACAATCAGACAGGATGGCGGGATATCACAAACCCGAAGGATTAAACCCGGCTCAAAGGAATTTTTCAGCATCCCAGCTCTCCCGGGGAAAAATACAATATCCATTGAGCCTCTGGATGACCTTCAGGCAGATAATTTCCTGTATATCAGCATGCCTGTTATTTCAAGAAAAGGGGTTCTAATTCTGGGAGATAGGGTTGAAAAAACTCCTGTATCTATCGCTTTTAATTCCATTCCTGGTGTGGAAGTTGATGAAACTACTTTCATGCGGGCGCCTCGAAAACCTGACCACAGTATTGTCGTGCTGCACAATTACACAAGAGATTCACTGCTGCCCGGAACCATGGACGACCTGCGTAATTTTGTTGAGGAAGGAGGGACGCTTGTCTTTGAAGCTGAAGATGACCTTGCGTTCATGGACACAAAAGGGCTCCTTCCTGTTGAGATATCGGGAAGGGCAAAAGCATCTGGTTTTGAGGTCACAAGTTCAGACCTGACAGGTGGACTTGAGTTTGGAGTATCCGGTTACCTGAAAGCAACACTCAAAGAGGGGGGGGTAGCATTAGCTTCAGCACCTGAGGGACCGGTACTGGCGTACTGGAACGTGGGCCTGGGAAGAGTTGTATATCTTGGAATGAACGACAGGTGGGGAGATTTCCATCTCCAGACATCATATCCGATATTCTGGTACAGGCTCCTTGAATCCTCATTCCCGGCCGCCGCTGAACTTAATTTTAAAACAGGTACTGTCCTGCCGCCTGGGACTTCAAAAACAGTAGCAGCGCCGCACGCCACTATTGAAACATCTGATCTTTATCTTGGCGATGCCGGGTTCTATGTGTTCGGGGACAGGACGATAGCCGCAAACCTTCTCGATGAAAAAGAGTCGGATATCACTGTAACAAAAATCAGTTTTATAGAGTCTGAAATAGAGTCTGAAATGCTTTTGGGCACAAAAGTTGAAAAGGTGCACCTAGTCGTTCTTTTTTCCATCATTGCTATCATTATTGTGGCCATTGAACTCTATTATCGGAAGCACAGGGGGGATATATGATACAATTTCAATATCCTGTTGTCGCTTTCATGGTAATCCCGGTAATCCTTGCCATCCTTTATTACTTAAAACCAGGAGGAGCAAAAGCTATTATTCTTGTTGCATCAAAGCTTGTGATAATTTCTATTATATTGCTCTCGATAGCCTCTCCCTACACAGAAGAGTACGTGCAGGGGATGACCGGGACTGCGGATATAACCATAATAGCAGACAGGACTGAGAGCATGCGCCTTTTTCCTCCCCCTGATGAAATTTACAGCTACCTTTCGAACAGGACGCCAACTTCTATTGACTATATCTCAGGCACAAAATCCCCAATCGGCGATGCAATTATCAGGAACGTGAGGTCGGGGGGCAGCATACTACTTATCAGCGACGGGAATAACAATTTCGGTAGAGGCATTCCTGAAGCGGCTTCTTTTGCCCGGAGCCTTAATACCACGGTATATTATCTCGGGCAGGAGCCCGTGAAAAAAGACATGAGCGTTTCAATCGAAGGCGATGCTGCGGCTTTTCTTGATACACAGGTAGGTTTTAATATCAATATCAAGTCCATAGGAGATATCGAAGGCGACCTGAAAGTCTGGATCGATGACAAAATCGTATTCATCGATCGTATAAACGGCTCAAAGCATATCCCTCTGACATATTCCTTTGAAAGCACAGGGACTCATACAATGAAAGCAGAACTGGAAGCATTAGATGACGAAATCCCGCAGAACAATGTTTTCTACAGATCAGTGCATGTGGCGCCAGTACCTGAGGTTCTTCTGGTATCAGATAAAGATTCCCCGCTATCGCAGGTACTGAAAAACTCGTATTCAGTGTATACTGCCGCAAATCCTGCAGATGCAGCGAGATATAAGGCTGTCGTCCTTGACGATGCAAGCGCAGCAGATTTGTCTTTTTCAGATGCCCTTGCCCTGAGCGATTATGTCATAAACGGTGGAGGTCTTGTTGTTGTTGGAGGCCAAAACTCTTATTCTGACTACAATAAACTGCCGCTGTTTGAGCAACTCATTCCTGTAAAATACGGCGGGGTTCCCCCTATATCTGCTAAAACCGCCGTTATCCTTATCGTGGATATATCTGGAAGTACAGGCGACATCTCTGGCGCCGAACCCAAACTTGGAGTTGAAAAAGGGCTTGCCCTTCAGGTAATAGATGATATGGGCGACAGGGATTTCCTGGGTGTCATTGCGTTCAATAATGTCCCGCATACGGTCGTGCCGTTTTCGCAGTATGCCGACAGGTCGGATGTCAGGGATATCATACAACGGCTCATGTACGGGGGAACCACCCATTTATCGCCTGCGTTTGCCGAAGCGCATAACATGTTAAGGAATTTCGACGGCGGAATGAATGTAATAGTGATATCTGACGGCGCGGTCGCTGACAGCGGCGCTTCATTAAAAGCCGCCCGCTCCATGTCGGATGACGGGATAACGATATATGCTATCGGGGTGGGCGGGGATACTGATGTGGAGTTCATGGCACAGCTTGCAGAAGCAGGAGGAGGCGGATATCTCAGGCGGGATGCTGCTCACGGTATTAAAGTGTTATTCGGCGAAAAAGAAAGCAGGAATAGAGGAGAAGGCTATCCACTTCTGATAATGAACAGCGGTCACTTTATTACACAGGACATCGCGCTTAACGCGACGGTTTACGGGTATAATAACGTCCATGCAAAGCAGAACGCACAGGCGCTTGTCATGACAGGTAACGGTAATCCGGTCATCACTGCCTGGAGAGCCGGGCTCGGCAGGGTGGTCGCTATAACCGTTGATAACGGGAATGCCTGGGCTCCAGCCCTGTACGCCGAAGGAAATTCAAAGCTTGTCGCGAACTCAATGAACTATGCGATCGGGACCCCTGATGGTTTTGAACTTCGCGCCCATGATGGGGAAGTCGCCGAACCGATCGATGTATTCGTATCTTCAGAAAGTGAACCTGTCCTCACATTTGAAGGAAATGAGCTTCAGTTTGAAAAAACCGGGGAAAAACTGTACCATGCGACCGTTTATCCGAATTCAACAGGATTCCATGACATTTCAGGTTATACTGTAGCCGTGAACGCACTATCTGAATACCGGAATACTGGACGCAGTGAATTAATACCAGATATAATAACCGGCGCTGGCGGGCAGGTATATAATATTTCGGAGCTTGATGGGCTTATTTCCGACACAACTGCTGCAAAAACAGGCATGGTGCGAAAAGTCGTTTACCTGGGGCCGGTATTTCTTCTGGCAGCGCTGCTGTTGTACAGCATTGAGGTTATTTTAAGAAGAATTATGGAGTTACTGCCGTAAACTGACAAGGATACATAATAACTTTATTGTAATATATTATGTTTCTGCCACTTCAGCAATTTCAGAGGACATATTCTGGATATGAATTAATTCTTCTGAACTTAGCATCTTATTAAGGTTCAGCAGGATCAACAATCGTTCATTTATCTTACCAACGCCCTTGATATATTCCGACCGTATCTTATTCGTGATTATAGAAGGCGTAAGTTCGATACTCTTAGCTGGCAGACGGATCACTTCACTCACCGAGTCCACAATAAAACCCATTACAGTACCGTCGACATCAGCCACTATTATGCGGGTGTTGGCATCAAATTCCCTGCTCTGCACTCTCATTATAGTGCTCAGGCTAATTACTACGATTATATGCCCTCGAAGGTTGATCAAACCCTTAACATAGGGTGGAGCCCTGGGAATTTCTGTTATGTTTACCATGCGTATGATCTCTTGCACGGTATTGATCTCAACACCAAATTCCTCATTGTGTATTTTAAACACGACAAGCTGAAGCTCTTCATCTCCAAATCCTTTAGCCGATATTTCTGGACTCTTTGCCATGATTTCCTCTTAAATTGTATTAACTGTCATTTAGAACCTCAAAAAATGGATTACGAGGCCTGTGGCTTATTTTCTACAGATATTTTTTCTATGCTGTTCAATTTTTCCGCCCCAAGTATCTTATCCATTTTAAGAAGGATAAGAAGCCTGTTTTCCATCTTGCCAACGCCACGCAGATATTCAGTTCCGATCCTGTTCG
>CBFFLL010000099.1:0-9453 GCA_965642175.1 Candidatus Methanoperedens nitratireducens
AATCAATATCTGGTATGATCGCGCTCAAAGCCGGATTAGCGCTCATTTCTTCGTCATGCAGTACTATCTTCCTTGACACTATGACCGCGTTATCAGAAGGTCTTCCGTTCCAGAGCATAGCTCTTGATACAGAGCCTGAAGGCGTGTTGTAATAAACCTCAACATTATAGGCTATTCCGATAGCTCCGAGCACTTCCATGAATCTCCCGGCTGTAACATTTGTGGGACCGCCCAGGGGCCGGATAGCGGCCTGGCCGTCAAATTGTGAACCTGTCCATCCCAGTATACACTGCTTGAGCTGCGAATACTGACTGCCAGAAGGCGTGTAATCAAGAACTGTAAGCAGGTCCTGCCCCCGCATTTCAAGCTCCTTTTCTATGTGCATGTGCGTGGCAGAAGCCGAGTTTGGGGTAAGAGGAGCAGCCTTCAGGACGAAGATAACCACAACGATCATTAACATGGCTGAAGCAATTCCTTCCATTGTATAGAGTTGGGCCTTATCGTTTCGTATCATAGCCACACCTTCACATCAAGTAATAAGATTTGTGAGTCCTGGGAAAGATATACGACCCGCGTGATCTTCCCAACATTGGAGGATTCATCCGGCGTTGCCCCTGCCTTCAGGATCGGGCTGACAGGATTAGGATATAATGTATTATTTATGTAGCGAAGCGAGACATTTATGTTGTAATTTATATTTGTAGTCGAAAGACCAAGTTTGATTAAAGTAGTATCGTATAACGAAGAAGTATTCAGGTCGCTGTTAAGCTGTTTCACTTTGTCCTTATCAATGACATTTGGATTCGATTCACTGATAGCAAGCCCGCTAGAACTTTCCGCAAGCACCGTGCTTGCTCTTTCTGCCATAGGTACAACCTCTCCTGCGTTGAACTGGAATGGAAGAAGCAGGCTGGTCAACAGGTTATACATAAATAGAAAGGCAACAATAAATAAGGTAATGCCAATGATGTAATCAATGCTTACCTGTCCGCGGTCATTTTCTAAGCTACGTACAATCATAATAATAATAATGGTATATGTTTAAACTATATTAAGATTGCGCAGTTTTATCAAGAATTACCATAAAAGATATTATGTCCTAATATAATATAATGTAAATAATCATGAAACTTCCTTCCGGCAGACCAACCCTTATAATAATTTCCATCATCCTCGTTCTTGCTGCATTGATAGCTCCTGACCCTGCGCTTGCCCGGAGCGTACAGGACGACTACTCTATTCCGGTCAATTTGAAAATTGTCACTATCTCAGGGAAGAATATGGCTTATATCGTCCCATTGGAAGTCAGGTGGGGTTCAGGGCATAAAAGGCTGCTTTATAACCTTTCAAACCCGAAAGAAACGACCCTTGCGTTTGTTGAGATATTAGCGAACAATGATGCAGAGGCGCTTTATTTTATAATGTCTCAGAGAACAAAGGACTACTGGGCAGGCAAGGGATACAGTCCAGTGCAGGTACTTGAAACGTATCGACCCATGTATAAGAATGTTAAAGAACCATATAGATTCGATTTTGAACCCGGAGAGGATGATACCTCAGGGGGTATGCTGTCGGTGATAATGGTCAGGGATTCCGGAGATACAAGTATTGAGCTGATGAAAGGGCCTGATGGGGCCTGGAATATATAAGTATATCATAATGATCATGACAATCTTAACTAAGTATTATATAGTTAGATGTCAATTCATTAACTGAAACTCAAATAAGGTAATTTATCACATGACCCCTGGAAAAAAGAAACTAATACCGGATTCAAAGGGAAAAGATGACATTCCCTCAAGAGGCGCAGGTGAAAAGACAGATAAGGATGTTTCAATGTGGGCAGACAAAGGTAACAACCTTGTCGAGAGCAGCATGTATGCTGAAGCGATCCGGTGTTACAATAAAGCCCTTGAGATCAATCCCAGATCCTTGGAAGTCCTTAACAACAGGGGACTTGCTCTTGCCAGAACAGGAAGGCTTGGGGACGCCATACTGTCATATGACCGGGCGCTGGATTTGAAACCTGACGACCCCGAAGTATTATACAACAAGGGGATCGCGCTGGCGCAAATAGGAAAAACGTCTGAAGCTCTTGCCTGTTATGATAAGCTAATTGAGGCGAACCCCAATGATTTCAATTCCTGGTGCAGCAAGGGCGATGTGCTTTTTGAGGCCGGGAATTATGAAGAGGCTCTAAAGGCGTATGATCAATCCATACAGTTAAACCCAACTGATGAGACTGCATGGAATAACAGGGGAATGACACTTGTAAAGTTCAATCGCTATGAAGAAGCCATAGAATCGTATGATAAAGCGCTTGAACTCAATCCAAGGATCGAGAAGATATGGAGTAATAAAGGGCTTGCTATCGCAAAAATGAATGAAAAGGGAGATAAGATCGATCTTGCGAAAATCGCAGTTACACTACCGAAGGAAGAAACTTCTGTTCCCTGGAAAGAGCCCCCACCCAAAGAGCCGTCAGTAAAGACTGATATGTTTGAAAATCCTTTAATTAGATCCATAATGGAAAAATCATCGCCTGTTTTTGAGAAAGCAGAAGCATTTGCGCCTGAAAGGGTGTCAAGACCTGTTCCTGATTCTCCCCGGGCAATTATACCAGATGCCCCTCCAAAAGAGTATCATGAACCTGTGTCCGGGAAACCTTCTGTTGCTTCTCAGGTCAAAGCGCCCGATGAAAACATGGTGAAAGGGAATTTGCTATATTCGCAAGGTAAGTACGAAGAAGCAATTGAATGCTTTACAAAGTTGCTTGAAAAAGACGATAAAAACAAAACTGCCTGGAACAATAAAGGGCTAGCACTTGGAAAATTCGGAAGGGTCTTTGAAGCAATAGATTGCTATGATAAAGCGCTTGAAATAGCTCCAAGAGACCCGGTTGTACTCAATAATAAAGGAAGCGCGTTTTTTAAGAAAGGGCGTGTCAGTGAGGCATTGGAATGTTATAAGACTGCTCTTGAGAAAAATCCGGATAGCAAGACTGCTATCAAGGGCATAGAACTGTGCAACGAATATTTCGTAAAATCAGGAAAAAAAGCGGGCGCTGCAACATCATAATCATTACTTTATTTGAAAAAAAGAATATAATCGAAGGGAAAAATGACTGCTGAAAACCCCATAAAGGCTGTACTAAAGGAGCAGGCAAAAGCTGCTACTCAAGCCGAAATCAACGCGGACAAGATTCCTGAGCAGTTAAGCCGGAGTACTTCAATATCCATCCTTGACCGCACGATGGGAGGAGGATTGCCGTCTGGCTCAGTAGTATATATCCTGGCAGACCCGAAATCCATGGGCGAGGTATTCCTTTATCAATTCACACAGGCGCGCAAAACCTATTATTTCTCGAACGAAAGGCGTCCTACATATGTGATGCGGGATATAAAGAATTATGGATTTAAACCAGATAATGTCACATTCGTGGACATATATAGCCAATATTACCTTACCGCACAAGGAGAAATGGTGGACAATGTTGGGAATGAATTTGTGGATGCCAAGATAGTGGAATTTACAGAAAACACCTTGAAAAAAATATTGGTCCAGGGAGAATCTGATATTAACATAATCATAGACTCCTTTTCGTTTTATCTTAACCTGAATGTTAATCCTGGTATTATCAAACGGCTTATAAATACGATTTATGAAACGTCAAAAACCCTTAACTGCTTATCCTTTTTATACGGACTTAATGATTCGAATCAGAACAAGCTTGAGAGTGAAATATTGAAATCGTGCGAGGTAATATTCGATGTCGAACTTGAAAAGGTCGGGGATAAGATTATCAACCGCCTGTCGATCCCCAAGCTCAGAGGCAGGGTGCCGACAATGGAAACGGTTAAGTTCAGAGTAGGAGATGGCATCCAGATAGATACTACAAAGGATATCGCTTGAGGTTCTGATCGATCTTCAAGGTATTGTAATGACAACAAGTTTATTTTATTCAACATCTATCTTGTCACAATGAAAAAGATACTTATAACCAATGACGACGGCGTTTATTCCACGGGTCTAAAAGCAGCATACGATAGTGTGAGGGACCTTGGAAATGTAACCGTAGTTGCGCCGTCATCGCAAAAAAGCGGTGTGGGGCGGGGAATATCCATATTTGAACCACTTCGAGTCTCAGAGGCTAATGTGAACGGTTTCAGGGCGTATGCTGTTGCAGGCACTCCCACGGATTCAGTCATCATTGGTCTTTTCGCCATAATGAAAGAGAATCCAGACCTTGTACTGTCGGGTTTCAACGTGGGAGAGAATATCAGCACAGACACTGTGACAACAAGCGGGACTATAGGCGCTGCGCTTGAAGCCGCAAGCTACGGGATACCTGCCATTGCAGCTTCCATACAGGTGCTGGATGAGGGCGATAAGTTCGACGACCACCGCGCTTACAGTTATGACTTTGAAGTGGGTGTAAAGAT
Organism: Candidatus Methanoperedens nitratireducens; assembly: GCA_965642175.1. Taxonomy (GTDB): domain Archaea; phylum Halobacteriota; class Methanosarcinia; order Methanosarcinales; family Methanoperedenaceae; genus Methanoperedens; species Methanoperedens nitratireducens_A. The sequence goes on from CBFFLL010000099.1 coordinate 4,443, forward strand.
CGTGAACAGTATAGCGAAAAACGTACTTGAGAAAGGGCTTCCAGAGGGTGTTGACGTGCTCAATGTCAATATACCACGGCATGCAGCCATGGATACAGAGATAGAGATAACAAGACTTGCGCGTAAAATATTCATAACAGGCGTGGAGGAGCGCTTTGACCCGAGGGGCAGACCCTATTACTGGATAAACGGGGAACTTATCCGCGACGCAGAAGAAGGGACCGATGTCAGGGCAGTGATGAAAAAAGGACATATCTCAGTCACGCCGCTATCGCTTGATTCTACCGCAAGGGTTGATTTCGGGGAGATAGAGAGGCTGCTTTAATATCCTTTAAATATTAGGTGGTGTCCTGAATTTCATGACCTGATGTCTTTATGTGTCCTGGCTTTGAAAATCAAAGCTTTACCTATGGGACGTGTGACAAGTATTTTAAATCATAATACTTTCAGTTTCATCCGTGTTCCTTCCTCCTTGATGAATATTATTTCATCCGCCCAAACAACAAGTTCAATTAATACAGACAGGTCACAATTTAAGGACACTACCAAATATTATTTAGTTACCCTTGTGCCTGCCCTGCCTTCGATAGCCGGAAGCGCTTTATTGAGACTTGAAATGATCGCCTGCTTTCCACCTGATCTTACGAACCGCGCCGCAGCGAGCACCTTCGGCTCCATGCTGCCCTTCCCGAAATGCCCTTCTTTGATATACCGTTCTGCTTCGTTCGCTGTCATTTCATCGATATCCACCTGTTTTTCTTTCCCGTAAAACAGGGCAGCCTTCTCTACGTCTGTAAGTATGAGAAAAGTCTCCGCTCCCACCACAGCAGCAAGCAGGCCCCCGGTCAGGTCTTTATCTACCACTGCTTCGACACCGGTGAGATTACCGTTTTTCCGGACAACAGGGATCCCGCCTCCGCCAGCGGCAATGACTATGGTGCCTGCATGAACAAGAGTTTTTATCGCTTCTTCCTCTATTATCTTTTTCGGCATGGGCGAAGCAACCACGCGCCTGTAACCTTTTTTAGCCCTTATCATCTGTATTCCTCGTTCCATTAACTTTCGCGCCTTGAATTCGGGATAATAGAGCCCGACAGGCTTTGTCGGGTTCTCAAATGAAGTGCAGGAATCATCCACGAGCACCTGCGTCAATATTGTCACGACCTGCTTATTCACACCTTTCTCTTTCAACCTGTTGTCGATGGACTGCTGCAGCGAATAGCCAAGCATACCCTGTGTTTGTGCCCCGCACACATCAAGGGGCTGAGGGTGGACAAGACCGCACTCGTCCTGCATCGCAAGGAGGTTTCCTATCTGAGGCCCGTTGCCGTGCGTGAGGACGACATCGTAACCTTTCTGGATGATCTCTACTATCTCCCCTGATGTATTGTCTATCAGCCTCTGCTGCTCCTGTGGGTCCCCCTTTGCAGGGTTCAATATTGCATTCCCACCTATTGCGATCACGATCATTCCCATATTAATTAATATTGTTGTCAAGTATATTAAATTATCAGACTCAAAAGGTTTCGCTATAGGTTTTTGCCGCGGGCAAAATTAAAATATCACAAAAACCAATACAATGGTATGGAAAAACTTGACGTAAGGGGAAAAACCTGTCCCTTTCCGCTGTTTTATGCAAAACGGAAGATAACGGAAATGAAGCCTGGAGAAGAGCTCGAGATCACTGCGGACGACTCGACTGCAAAAGAGACGATCCAGAAATGGAGCAGACTGCACGATCAGGAAATAGTAAAAATAGAAGATGAAGAACGTTTTTTCAAAATAACATTAAGGAAGCGAAAATAAAAATCAGTCTTTTTTGTATTTAACTTAGAAAACCAAACTATTTTAAAGTCCCTTTTTTCTTCGGTCTCTTTTTTGTTTCCTTTTTAACTTTCTTATCGGGTTCCTTTTCTGGCTCTTTTACTGACCCGTTCTTCTTCTCCTCTTCAAGTTTCTTTTGCCACTCGATGAAATTGCAGTGAGGACATCCGATATCCCAGGGACGCTTCCCTTTGGTAACGATCTTGATGAAATAAAGGCCGTGCTGTTCACACTGCTTATCAGTGACGACAATCTGTCCTGATTTCGGAAGGGGAAGGGAAAAATCACACTTCGGATAACCAGAGCATCCTATAAACCGCGAGCCTTTTTTAGACTTCCTTATGATAAGGTCGGATGAACACTTCTTGCAAGTACCGATAATGCGGTCTTCGTAAAGACCATTCCTGAGCGCTTCACCAATATGCTCTTTGTTCTGGTCCATGTCCTTGAACACCCCGCCGAGCATCTCCCTTGATTCCTTTATCACGAAATCCTCAGTGATCTTACCTTCTGATATCTCATCCATATCATTCTCGAGTTTACTTGTCATCTCAGGTTTTGTGATGGTATTTGCGTACGTCTCAAGCGCTTCGATAACAGCGTATGCTGTCCTTGTAGGCTGCAGGGGATTGCCCACAACATAAGCCCTGGAATAGAGTTTCGAGATTATCTCATGGCGCGTGGATTTGGTTCCAAGTCCCAGGTCTTCCATTATCTTTATCAGATGCCCCTGACCATATCTTGAGGGGGGCTGCGTTTCTTTTCCCAAAAGCTTTGTCTCTTTGACCGTCAGTACCTGTCCCACCGTGAGCTGGGGCAGGATCCTGTCTTCAGGAACATTGTAGGAGTAATACCATCGCCAGCCCTGTTCGATCAGCCGGGCCCCGTTGGCGCCGAACTCTTCGCCACTGATGTCCACGATAACAGCCAGTGTCTCCCACTGCGTCTCGCGCGCGAATGTGGCAAAGAAGCGCCTCACCACAAGTTCGTATATCTTCCATTCATCCTCCCTGAGTTCGCTTCGTTTAACAGGCGTTGCAGGGTGTATTGGCGGATGGTCGGTGGTCTCTTTCTTACCTCTTGTGGGTATGAGTTCTCCTGCGAGGAGCTTCTTTGCATACTCATGGAATTCCGTATTCAAGAATGAGGCGATAATGCCTTTGGTATCAAGAGTTGCAGGATAAACGGTATTATCAGTTCGGGGGTATGAAATGATCCCGTTAACATAGAGATACTCTGCTATCCGCATGGCATTGGCCGGAGATACCCCTATGGCGCTTGCTGCTCTCAGGAACTCTGTGGTATTAAATGGAGTGGGTGGTTTTTCGCTTCGTTTTCCTGTTTCGATGCTTTTGACAGTTCCTGTCTTTCCAAGCTTTGCATGTACCGCTTCTGCTTCGGCTTTGTCCAGGAATCGTCCTTTCTTATGCTGGGCTTCAAATTCGCCGCCGTTTGCAAGTATCGCAAATATTTCCCAGTACGGAACAGGCACGAAAATATCTCTTTCTTTTTCCCTGTTTACCAGTATAGCAAGCGTCGGCGACTGGACGCGCCCTACCGAAAGGAACTTGTCCCCGTACCGTCCGGCGTTTATCGAAACGAATCTCGTTAGCACAGCGCCCCAGACAAGGTCTATGATCTGCCTGGATTCGCCTGCTGCAGCCAGGTTAAAATCGATCTTCGTGGGAGATGCGAATGCCTGTTTTATCTCTGAGGGGGTTATCGTGCTGTAATGCACGCGGTTTGCTGGAACATCGGGATTTACTTTCTGTATGATCTTCAGGGCTTCAACGCCGATGAGTTCGCCTTCCCTGTCGTAGTCAGTGGCTATTGTGATATGCTTTGCAACTTTTCCGAGCTTTCGAAGAGCTGTGACAATGTTGGCATGCGTGGGCGATGTGTGTATCTCGGCATGGATGAGTTCCTTAAGATCAGTCTTTTGCCAGTTATTATATTCTTTTGGGAAATCCACTTCCACAATGTGCCCGGAAAGACCTATTACTGCCGTTTCATCGTATTTATAGGTATCAACACCGTTAATTCGTTCCTTTTTAGGTTTCTTTTCGGATAGTATCGCCGCGATCCTCTTTGCTGTGTCATGCTTCTCTGTAATGATTAAATGCATCGTTTCCTCAGACCACTCTGGAATAGACATTTAGTTACATAAATAGATTTGGGCGAAAAAATGTAAAAAATTTGGATGTAATTCTGGAAAAGGTTTTTAATAGGAAAATATAATAGTTTAATGTATGAAAAAAACGATCCTTGTGGCATTTGCAGCATCGGTATCATATTTTATCATATATATTATGCTAAAATTTTCCTTACAGAATGCTGTTATTGACTGGAAAAGCGCTTTATCCGGCGCACTGGTTTTCTGGTTCTTTATTTTTCTGGTGCACCATTTCCTCAACAGGACAAAAAAAGTTCCCTGGTAAGGACAAGATCTATAAGTTTAACTACGAAGCCACAAAGCTCGCGATAAAACGGGCTGTGGAAGGTCAGACGACAGTGAAAGAAGCGCTGGCAAAGAAAGATAAAGCCAAGCATCCTTTTGCGTAGATCGTAATTTTTCTTTAGAAACCATTATCATCACAACCACGGTTTAAGGGACGAGGAATCCCATTGAAAGCAACCGCATTCACCGTTGAAAAAATCCCCCTTATAAAGCCGGGTGACAATATCGGGCAGTTAATATCTGAAAGAACAGAGCTCAAAGATCATGATATCGTCATAATCTCATCCACAGTTGTATCAAAATCTGAGAACAATATCCGTTCCATACGCGACCTTCCTATCACAGAAAAGGCAAAAAATATCGCATTACTGAACCACATTGAGCCGGGATTCGCACAGGCTGTGCTTAATGAAAGCATGGAAGTGCTTCTTGAGTCCCCGTTCCTTCTTGTCCGCATAAAAAACGGCAGCATCTGCGTCAATGCAGGTATTGACCATTCAAATGTTGAGGGATCTGATAACATCCTGTTGCTTCCTGAAGATCCAGACGAAAGCGCACGGAAAATAAAAGATTCGCTTTTTGAATTAACAGGAAAAAAAGTGAGCATTATTATCATAGATACGAACGGCAGGGCTTTCAGGATAGGACAGACCGGCGCCGCCGTAGGTATTGCAGGAATTATAGCAATGCGTGACTGGCGCGGAACTCGTGACCTCTTCGGGAGGGTTC
>CBFFLL010000100.1:0-9360 GCA_965642175.1 Candidatus Methanoperedens nitratireducens
CTTTGTTTCATGAGCGTCAAAATATATCCAGGCATTGGGTGCATTGCTCCATTTTATGGAATTAACGTTCGATCTCCCCCCGGATGGCGCCCCGGTCATGCTTATCTCTATTGCGCCGTTTATCTGGCTGCCCGTACTGTCCGTAAAAGAAAGGTTCCCGCTCGTCCTTTTTTCCTCTGTGAGCACGGGGGTGGAGTAAATGATCAACACTGACGCGAATAAAACCAGGAGTACTATTAACAGCGGTACTGAAAGTCTTATACCAGCTTTCTTAGCCTTGTTTTTTCCTGGATTTTTCATTATCTCATTTAATTATAAATGAACCGCAATTTTACAAATAGTTATTGGTTATTATTACTATAATTATCATTTATCTTTATATACTATGGGATTCCCTAAACCGTTTTTTCCACGAATGCAGATTTGTTATCAGGGTATCTGCATTCATCATGCCAAAATCACCTTCAAAACCTGCGAATTTAAAAATTAAACATTTCAGGAAAAATTATGCAACTATTACTGGACTTTATGTTCTGTCAATCTCACACTTACATCCTTTCCAGCTCGATCAACCACCCTTGTCGAAATGGAGAATGGACGAGAGATGTTAAAATCATCAAAAGGTTTTACCTTTATAGTGTGATTACCATAGACGCCGCTATCAGGGAGACCCACAGAATACCAGCCGCTCCTCACCTGCATATTCTGGATCAAGACTACGGTTATTCCAGGAGATATAAGAGGCGTTTCTTTAGGCACTTCCATCTTTCTGGCAACCGAAAGAGAAGCGTTTACATGCGAAATGATATGTTCGATGTTTTTATCCGGTGGGTATGCCAGTGTGACCTCAACAACAATAACAGCAGTATTTCTCTGCATAGAGATAACGAAAAGTGCAATTATCACCAGCACTAATAAAAAGATTATAATTATAATCGGTTTTCTCATATAGATAAATTAAATTAAAACATAATAAATATTACTGAAAAAGAAAAAGAGAGAAAAAAATAAAAATTCTCTTAACCTGTGTTGTTCGTGTAACCTGTTACATTGGTGCCATTAAATGTTAGAGTACCCGTGGTATTCATAAAGTCGTAGCTGTAATTGTAGCCACCTTTCCTTATCCATGTCATCTGCACGTTTACCTTGGTATGACAACCATAACATGCCTCGTTTGCGCCTTTAAGCCATGTCTCGCTTGAAGCATTATCATAGAACGGCTTGTGGGCATCATCTGTGAAGTTAACCGCATAATGGCAGCTTCTGCATTCCACTGTAACTGCTGCATGGAGTACCATATCCGTCCTGACGGTGCCATTGGTATACGTGAATGAGCCATTAGTTAGATTAAAACCAACTGAATAATTGGATGTTGATCCATAAGACCCATTGCCTAACGGTATTAAACTTGAATTTATAGTACCAGAGCTATGGCAAACCTTACACTGCTCATTGCCGGCGGCATTGAACGTGTGGTAAGAGCTCCCTGCCAGTTCAGCTGCAACATCAGAGTGGCATGTTGTACATATCGTACCGTTGCCCGCTTTATCGAAGGAGTGCTGCCCTGAGAACAGAGAAAGTGCGTTCGGTAATGCGAACAATCCAACAAGTACGACCGCTGTAAACAATAATAAGGATCTATCTTTCATAATTCACCTCTTTTATATTTTATTATGTATTATCATATTACCTAAACTAATATAAATCTTATGATGTACATTAGCATGAGCATGAATAGAATAAACAGGTTATTTATACGTGTCAGGTAGTGTATTGAAATGGTTCAGCCTCTTATCCCATTTCCTGCCCGATAGCGCCTGATCATGGCATTTCTCACAATCAAGATGGCAGGAAATGCAATTCACTCCCCTGGGCTGGTGGATAGCGGCAATATTGCCGTAACTGGGCTCAAGAGCGTCAGGATATGCGTGACATTTGCCGCAGCTCTCACCTGAAGATGGTATCTTTGGGTTAGGACCTTCATGGCAGCTTTGACAGGTCACATTCCCATCCGCAGGATGCTTTTCATGGGAAAAACGGTGGCATTTCAGGCAATAAGACCCCCCTTCGATATGGTCTTTGATCCTGCCAGCCTGTGGCGCTGTCACCTTGCCTGACATATGACATTCCTCACAGATATTTCCCTTAACTGAAATCAATAAGGTCAGGTCAGAAGAGAGTAGAGGTGGTACATATGGTGATACATCCGCCTGAACCGGCTCCATTTCTGCCAGGGCTCTTTCGGACATTACAGCCGGTATCACAAGACCGAGTGACACACCAAGGACCCCGCACAATATAACTATATAAATTATTTTTTCATTCCCCATGATCGCCTATAGAGTTCTGTTTATTTTATTCAGCTTAAGGAGTATGAATATCCCAAATAGGAGTGTCAGCATTGATACAGCCCCCTCAAGCCAGGGCACATTTTCATCTATTAATTCCAGGATCCCTTTTTGCGCCTCTATTGGTGGAACATCCGTCTTTACTTCAGGGAAAGCTGAAGGAACTGAAGCATCCTGACCTGTTGTTTTTGAAACCATGACAGTCTTTTGGGGGAGGGGAGCATACCACTCAAATCCGGCATTTTTTGAGCTTATTTCAGGCGGTTTAAATTCAAGGATATTAGATACAGATATATTATATGTAAATCGCGCCGTCTCACCTGGATTCAGGAAACCGGAAAAAGACCTGTTCCCTGAGATAAAAGTGGCATTCAGGGGTATGGTCTCTTTAACCGCAACATTTGTCGGCACATCACCATTGTTTATTACGGACATAGTGACCTGCACTCGATCTCCAATACTCAGGCTGCTCTTATTCAGGCTCCTGTCAATGCCCAGGTATGGGCCAGATACAGTAGTCTGTGGAGAATCTGACTCTATATGGAGTTGTTCACCCCACTCCATCCAGGCAAGCTCTGCATTTGGAAGGTTATAAACACCAGTTCTTCTAGCCTTTAGCTCATATCTGAATTCCCTGTAATCGCTTGCATTTATATCGAAATCCCATGAAATGGATGTGCTGTTCGTATCATTACTAAAACTGAAACTGGGCGGGATAGAATCCACAAGTTTCACACCGTACACCGGGTAGCTCTGGTCATTATCCACTCTTATATTAACATAGGTCACATCCTTTTTTGACCTTATGCCTCCAACTCCATAATACGATTCAGGATATATCTTTTCTCCGAGAATTGAATCAGAGACCCTCTTTGTCATACGAAAAGTGCTTGAAGTGGAAATCTTTTCCTGCTCGCTTATTTCATAAATATTCCCATTTCTGCCCTTTCCACTTGCATTGACCTGGACAGTAAAACTCTTTCTTAAGGATACGGGTATCAGAAAGCTGAGTTTAACAGATACGGAGTTCCCGTTCAGAATGGTAGGGTAGCTCCGCTTCAGTGAGTTTTTTATAGGACGCTGCAGGGTCAGTTCCGCTTTCCCGGTTGAAAAGTTACCGCCCAGCAACTTGAACCCCCTGTAATTCTCTCCTATAGTATAATCAAAGATCATTGACCCACCCTCGACCAGAGTTCCCCTTTTTTCAGTAAAATTGTATATTGCACGCAGCACAACGGTCTTATCTGAAAAATTCAACACTTCAATAAAGAAACCATCTTTTACGATAGTGCTTGCAGCCTGTGAAAGCCTGTACTTGCTTGCGTTCTCCCACTGGATGTCAGGAACAGACAGCGTTCCTTCGCTGAAATAGCTGCCTGTAGCATCATATTCGTTCAACAGTTTCAGACCATCATAGTATATTGTAAGGTCAGTATCCACAATATCCGCCTTTCCAGAATTTTCCAGGCTTATTTCTGCTATTATCGTCGAACCTGTCTTTGTTTCACCCTTAGTGGATATGCCAAGTGCCAGTTCAGGTACTTTCTTTTCTTCTTCCACAGGTAACTTTACCGTGATCTTAGCTCTCGGATCATTGGGATACACACCCGTGTTTGCAGGCATGGGATTAATATTTGAAACTTCGTCTGCTATTATCTTAACTCCATGGAAATCAGTGCTGTTTGAAAAATCAAAGATGTAACCCTCACCCTGTGAGAGCATCCCTTCTTTGGCGCTGTTATTATATGTAACTCTGAGGAACACAGAGCCAAGCCAGTTAAAATCCCGTACTTCTATCTGGTAACCGCTTATCTCAGTCCTGGCATATCCCCAGCTCAGCGTTCTGACTGTACCGTCATCCCAGCATATTTTCTTTTCGTTGATATATCCGCAATCGTCTGCAAGCGCGAACTGAGTAGATATCAAGATCACTGCTATCGTCACTAATAATATATATGGTTTCATGTCTGTGGTTTCTTAATAAATGTTAATCCAGACAGGATCAGAAGTAAACCCATCAAATTCAGTGCATACGTGTAGGAAGCCTGCCAGGCAAAGTCTTTTAACCCGATCATATCCCAGCTGATGTTAGGAATAATGCCGTGCTGGATGGCGTATCCACTCCACGTTATGAAAAATAACGCTATTGCAAGCAGGATCATATTCCAGCCCATCTGGATATTGGAGGGTAATTTTAAGTTTATCGCGAAATCCGGCTTTTTAAGCATCATTTCAGGTCGTTCCTTTACAGACTCGATCTTTTCCTGGGCGCTCCTGACAGCCTCCTGAATATCAAAAGGCATGACACCTCTAATGATATAGTTGCACCAGGAGTAGTATGAGAATGCGTAAATGCCAAGACCTATGAAAAGACTGGCGAACAGCATGTAACTTTGCAAATAAGCGTTCATAGCTATCGTAAATACTGGAAGCACAAGCACTGGAACAAATACCCATGCCCATGCTGCTTCCTCTTTCCATAATTTATATTCCGCCGTGATCGCTCCCCACCACATAATATAGACGACAGTTACAGCGTATGGCACATAACTAAGCGGGAACTGAAGCATAAAAAGGAACACTGCTAAAGTGAGATTTATTAATACGATATATTTTATATGGTATGTGTTCTGTTGGGCGACCGCAGGCGCAGTCATCTCTTTTTTTGAGAGCAGTTCGACGTTCATGTTCAGCCTGTCAAGCTGTGTTTGCACTCCTGTGAGCCCGACCTGGACTTCTGCGACATCCATAAGAACTGGCTCCAGCCTGTGATATATCACCCTTTCGAATGTTTCATCAGCGATATGCTGGAGATATGTCTCTTTTCTCAGCAGGAAGGAAACTCCGGAAAGAGTACCGATCCCTATAATAAAATAAAAGAGATTCTTAATGAAATCGACAGGATCAAAGGATGAGGTAAGGTTGTATAGTATCGGGAAGAAAGAGCTGAGTATCAGGTACATCGAAGCCACTATCATGGAGATTACAGCCGCATACTCCGCAGAAGAGAGATGCCTGACAAAACGACTTTCATCCTTTATTTCTTCGGTCTTGCCTTCATCCATTTCCATTTATTTTTCTCCTGGAGGCATTTTTTTCCCCCCATCAATTTTCACCTTTTTTCCCATCAAACATGTTTCATTACAATCGTATCCTTCTGGCGTCCCTGATAGAGAAAGCCAGATAAAGAATAATACAAATAAAGAAAATCACAAGCCCGGCAGCCTTGACGCCTCTTATAAGTTTTGAAACTGCGTCGAATTCAGGACCATACATCCTGCCCTGACCACTTGCATCCATTATGAAGTAGGTTCCAAGGTTGCTGATAACCATGGGGTGTCCTGAAATGAGAACATTTTCACCAAGGATACTGTCCTTCATTACGATCCAGGGATCCTCTGTGGGATTTGCATCACCTTTCGTCCGCAAGCCGCTATCCGAGATAGAGACTACCCTGTGCATTACAGGAAGCCGCATGTCAGGGACTTTTACCGATATTATATCCCCCGTATCCGGTTTTGCATAAATGTTCTGCATGAGTATAAGGTCGCCTTTTTTAAGTGCGGGATTCATGGAATCTGAAACCACAACAGAGAAAAATATCAGTTCAGAATACAGGACAAAAGCCAGCAAAAGCGTGAGAGCTATAGACACCATGACAGTGCTGAGATAGACTTTCTTTGTTCTGTCCCTGTATCTTGAGATCCTATGATCCAGGGCATTTTTTTTGCTATTTCTTTTAACAAAAGAAAAAACCCGGCTTATTAAACCTATGGTATTCCTGAATCCGTTCCTGGATTCATGGAATATTACATAAAGTCCTGCAAAGAGCAGTACGTGCCAGAGAATATAGCCGTACAGGGGGTGGCTCAGGATGTCCCTATTGACCAGTATGGACTCGGTTACAGCAGTCAGTATGACAGCACTTGCCATTATTGTGATTATGCTAATAATCATTAACGTATATTATTAACTTTTATACTATAAAAGTTTTCTATCAATTCTTTCCCCTGTGCACCAAATTTTCGAATATTCGGTCCCACAGCCAATTCAACCAATGGCTTTTTATCCATTCCAGCCCTATTAACTCCAGTTCCATCAGTCTGAAGGAGGCTTTATGGAAGATGAATTTGCGCCTCATGTTGACGAAATAAAAAGGGCGCTTGATAGTGAAATAGACGAAAATAGTATATTGGCGGATTTAAAGAAGCTTATTGAGTTCAGGGTACCCATTGAAGAAGCAAAGCGCAGCCTTATAAAGAAATACGGCGGGGCTGACAAAAGCATTGTCCGGAAACTTTGCGATATCAAAATAAGCGATCGTAATATCGAATTTACTGCGCAGGTAATGGAACTCACAAGAAAGACCATTAATTCGAATACTATTGAAAAGATTATTTTTTCAGGGATCCTGGGTGACGAGACCGCAGCGAGAAGCTTCACAGCATGGCATGATTTCGAGCTGAATGCAGGCGACGTTGTCCACATAACTTCGGCTTACGTGAGGAACTGGCAGGATAGACCTGAGATAAATTTCGGGAATAAATCAAAGGTCACAAAACTCAATACCACACTTACGATAGATCCGGGAATTTTGCAGAAAAAACTTGCTGAGTTAAGGGACGGGGATGTGAACGTGAACGCTGCGTTCACAATCCTGAGCATCGAGCCCCGTGAGATAATAACAAAAGACGGAAGCAAGAAGATCCTGAACGGGATAGGCGCGGATGATAAAACAAAGGCTCCGTTCACTTCATGGGTGCTGCTGCCTGAACTTGTTACAGGGAACACGATAGATGTAAAAAACGCCTATGTGCGCTCATTCAGGGGTGTCCCCACACTGCACATCAATGAGAACAGCAAAATAACGAAGCTTGAAAAGACTATTGAGTTCAAAGAACCGAAGAAGGTCATGATAAGGGATATCATCGAAAGTGAAGGGGCTTTTGATGTGGTTATCGAAGGTAACATCCTCTCAGTGAGACCGGGGTCAGGGTTAATAGCCCGCTGCCCCGAATGCTTCCGCGTAATTCAAAAAAGCATGTGCAGGGTGCACGGCAAAGTGGATGAGAAGATGGATATGCGCGTTAAATCCATTATCGACGACGGGACTGGATCAATGAGCCTCGTTCTTAATACCGAGCTGACGCAGGCTCTTTGCGGGATCACCATCGAACAGGCAAAAGAGATAGCAAAGGCTGCGATGACTACAGCGGCTGTTGAAGAAGAAGTCAGAAAGAAACTGCTGGGAAAGCTCCTGAAAGCAAGAGGCAACATGTCAAAAGGCGAATTCGGGGTTTCTCTTGTAGCAAGTAAAGTATGGGAGCCTGTGGATACGGGAGAGGAAAAAGCAAAAGAATTGCTATTGAGGGCTGGATATGGAAAAGATACTTGACAGGGAAGTAGCATGGCGCGTTTTTGCATGGGAATTCAACAGGTCTAATATGCACATCAGCATGGGCGATGAACGGGCACCGAATTATATCATTACACCGACTGGCGTGAAATGCAACCGACTTTTTATTGTGGGTGTGGTCACTGAGGTGGAGAACATAGGAAAGGATAATTCACTATGGCGCGGGCGCGTGGCTGATCCAACAGGAGTGTTCACGGTGTACGCTGGACAGTACCAGCCTGAATCTGCGATCTTCCTTTCTGAACTTAATATCCCTGCGTATGTGGCAGTCGTGGGCAAGGCGAGAAAGTTCGAGCCTGAGGACGGAAACGTGTACACGTCAGTCAGGCCTGAAGAGATGAACAATGCTGATGAAAAATTGAGGGACAGGTGGGTGCTTGATACAGCAGAGCGCACACTTGAGCGAATAAGGTATATTGAGGATGCTTTAAGTTCAGGAAAATCCGGGAATGATCTTAAAGAATATCTGCTTGGAAAAGGGGTAAATGCCGTTCTTGCCGACGGCGCTGTAAAGGCGGTTGAACATTATAAAAACCTGGATAAAACAATGGTGGAACTAAAAAATGCCGTAATCCATGCTATAGAAACTGTTGCTACAGATAATGTAACAAAAGTACATGTGCAGGAAGCACCGCAGGGTTTGGTCAATTATGAACAGGGATTCATTAACCAGCATATTGTAAAACCTGAAGAAAATCAAGTGTCTCAAGAAATAGAGGAAGCTGTTTCCGAAGAAGAGAATGCAAAGTCCGAACTCAAAGAGCCTGAAACCGGACCTAAAGAAATAATTGCTGGTATAATCGATAAACTGGATACAGGCAAAGGGATACAATATTCCACAGTGGTAGAGGCTGCCCAGAAGGACGGAATTGACGCTGAGACCGTGGAATCAGGCATTAAAGAGCTCATGGATGAAGGGCGGTGTTATGAGCCAAAGATCGGGGTACTGCGGAAAGTCTGAAAATGATAAGCCCCCTGTTGAATGAACCTGCACTATTGGTCGAGAATAATATCAGGACGCTTGTAATTGCAGATATTCATCTTGGCATTGAATGGGAGCTTTACCACAGCGGCATAAGCATCCCGAGCCAGGTGGAAAAGCGTACGGGGCGAATCAGGGAGTATATCAAGGAAGTCTCTCCTGAGAGGATTGTGCTGCTTGGCGATATAAAACATAATATTCCCAGGACTTCATGGCAGGAAAAACAAGAAGTTCCGGTATTCCTTGAGGAACTTGCTGGTTTTGCACATGTTGATATCGTGCCAGGGAACCATGATGGCGATATAGAGGGGCTTATCCCGAAAAACGTTACCATGCATGGGATGAGAGGTTTTGTGCTTGATGGGGTGGGCTATTTCCACGGCCATACGTGGCCTGATGCTGCACTTCTTTCGTCATCCCATGTCGTTATGTCCCACAATCACCCCACGATAAGGCTCGTGGATGCGCTGGGGCACGGCGTTTCAGAGCCTGCATGGATACGCACCCGGTTCGTAGGAACAGCCATCATGGGGCACTATGGGGATGTGGAATGGAGTGATCCCGAGGTCATAATAATGCCAGCTTTTAATGAATTGTGCGGCGGGATACCGTTC
>CBFFLL010000101.1:0-9334 GCA_965642175.1 Candidatus Methanoperedens nitratireducens
ATGCCAGAAATAAAGGCTCAGATACTGGAGCAAAACTGGGATATTGTATTGATTGATGAAGCCCATAATGTTGCAAAGCCTCATCAAGCATCTTCTGATCAAAAAGTAAAAATGGATCGGTGGGAACTCGCAGAGGCTATTTCTGAAAAAGCCAAGCATTTACTTCTCCTTACAGCAACTCCGCATAATGGATATACAGATACATATGCAAGTCTTATTCGGATGCTTGATGTAGGTGCGATTTCAGGACAGCTTCACGAACCAATAATTAATAGAGATATTGCAAAATCGTATATTTGCCAGCGCAGACGCAAGGATGTTGAGGAGTGGTTCAAAAAATCCCGAACTGAGAAAAGCCCTTTTCCTGAAAGAGACCAGAATGAAATTTACCGTCCCTTATCAGAAGCGCAGCGAATATCTATAGAAAAAGTTGATGAATTGGGCAATTACATCCTTAATGTTGCTGAAAAAGAAAGCGCATACAGAAGGAGGCTGGCGAGATGGGTAGTGATGCACTTCCATAAACGTTCGTTGAGTTCTCCCCGCGCATTGGTGCTTTCACTTCAAAATAGATTGGGAAAATATGAAGGAAAAAAGAAAATTTCTGAGGAAACCGAAGAGGACGATGCAGGCATAACAGAGGATGATGCAAAAGCAAATGTTTTTGATCATGATCCTGGAGAAAAGATAACAGAAGAAGAGGCAGGATCTCGATCAGAGAGGATAACCTTCGGAGAAAAAGAAGCTCAAGAAAGAGAAATTGCTCTTTTGAAAGATGTTCTTGAGTATGCCAGGAAAGTAACTCCGGCTAAGGATAATAAACTCCAGGATTTGCTTGAAAACCAGCTTCGTGAGAGGCTCAAGATATATCCAAGAGTAATAATATTTACAAGATATAAGGATACACTGGATTATCTTGAAGGCAATATAAAAAGTTCATCGCGTTACAAAGATATTCCTATCATAACAATCGATGGCTCATTGAATGAATCTCAACGAAAAGAGAAATTCAGGAATTTTGAGATGTCAAAAACTGCTATCATGATTGCCACAGATTGTATTTCTGAGGGTATTAATCTTCAGACTGCCTGCAATCAATTGATCCATTATGAACTTCCACCTGTCAGGCGCCACCTTGGTCTCATCCCAGACGCCATCCAGATAATTCCAGTGATGAGCGCCTCCGACAGACATGCCGGAGTATTTCATACCGTTGAAGGATTTTAGATCATCGAATGACATGGCATCACCCCTCTTGAGTCCTTCTTCCTTCCAGCATTGATTATGGCTTCCTCGATGATCTGACCCCAGTTATCAAGAGCGGCATCAACGCCCTTCTCAACCGAAGATACGATATCCAGTATATCTACGCCTTCTAAGGATAATTTCCTGTACTCTGCAACATCTTGAATGTTCTGCATCGTGAGTTCCCTGACAGTCCATTTCTGTTCGCTTAAATCTGTATCCATGTTGTGATTCCTCCTATTTCCAGTAACAGTATAAACATCCGCTCGGACACTGTCCTCTGAGCTTGAGTAATTCCTTCTTCGCTGCGAGACATTGACAGGCTTGCCTCTGATACCCTTTGAGGCTGTGTATATCAGGGATATTAAGAATGCTCAGATCCTTTTCACTCACGCATCCTGTGCAGGGCATGCCTGGCTCACCGCATATCTCCGCGTCAGGGAAATGCGCTGCAATGGTCATGCGCTGGGTGAGCGGTGCGTGGAAATTGTAGGGCTCAGGCTGGATGCCCTCTGCCATGAACCGTGCCTTTGTGTGAGGATAATTGTCAAGGAAGGAAATCCTCACCCTCGTTTTATTCTCAGTGTTTATATGGAGTGTTTGATAGACTTCATATGCAGCCTTCCATCTGCCTGGAATTATCGGATCAATGCGCAGCACGACTCTTTCTGCGCCGATCCTGTCAACAAGTTGTCCGAAAAGATCGGATGACTGATCCCATGGCTTGACATTCGGTTCTATGACAGTCCCGCCGTGTCCGGTTATGGTTGCGTGGACGATGCTGTTGTATCCCTTCGCCCTTTCAATGAAATGAGGGGAAAGATGCTTCGTGATGAGAATGGCACCATCGCAGCCAAATCTTTCGTATTCTTTCTCCCATGAGAAGTCCAGTCCTGCATCGCCTCTTTCGGTGATGCCTATTACGGGTTGTTGTCTTGCATTCATAGATTATCCTGAAAACTGCCGCTGACTGCGACAATCCAAACAAAACAGGACTTATTTAAACTGTCTGCTGCTCTTCAAAAGATCAGCGGTATGCCATAAAAGAATCGAAAAAAAAATATTGCGATCAACCTGTGGGCAGGTCTTTTCCACCTATCCTTTGCATCGCATATGCCTGCGGCGTTTCATATTCTTTAGAGTCGATCTCTGGGGTTCCTTCCAATGCGGCAATGACGGCTGCTATCTCAACCCTGGATGCTGGTACTAAAGGCTCCTGGAGATGCTTTGCAGGTTCAATTTCATAATTGAATTCATCGTGCATCCTTATCGTACCGTCATCGAAAGCTCTGACATGGACCTGCCTGTCCCTGTACAGCTTCCTCATGCTGACCTGTTCCCCGTCGTCATTATAAACGAAATAATCCCACTGGTATCCGGCAGCAACCAACTTTTGAAAGATTGCATCCGGGAGTAGATTAGTACGCCCGACAAGGAATCTCTGCCTTCCTCCGCCCAACCTCAGGAACCGCTTCACAATGCTGATGGGGTCTGTATCTGCAGCAGGAATACAGAAACTCCTGCCTTCTTCATTACGATTGCTGAATACACCACTGAAAATATGGAGATTGCAGCAATAACTATCGATGTGATCTCTGGTAATTCCATAGTAATCATTCAAGCTTCGGGCGCTCTACTCGAAAAAAGGTTATGGATGATCCCTGGCTTTGAAGTAGTTCCAGTCTCATCCATTCAAATCACCCTGCATGCGGGGACTTCCAGATCGCAGACATCCATCGCGCATTCAGCGCATCTCTATCTCTGTGCGAGCAGGCGCTCTTTCAAATCTCTGACCGCTGCTATCATAATTTCTCTCATAATCACATCTTGCAAAAAGGACATTCTACCAGACACTCTTCTGCTTTTTCGTTTGTCTCTGCCTTCTCCTGGAGAATGAACCATACGTGTTCATCGGGGAGCGTTACAAACAGTTCCTCGTGCGCCTCTATGAACCTGATATACCGTCTTGCCATCTCCGAACAGAGATAGTCACCCAGAGTTATCTTTACCTGGAACTGACCTGAACCCCACAACTTGAAGGCATTATTCCACTGCTTAACTGTCTTTATATACCTCAGATGTGCCTGATCGGGATCGGTTTTGATATACTCTATGTCTGCTCTGATGTCAGCCTCCGTATTCAAGTGAAACGTGTCTTCATATCCTGGATTCTCATCGTTCCATATCTTATTCACTGTATTGATGTTCTCTTCAGTCCTGTCCTTTAATGTTAAATTCAGATATGTTCCCATAGCTCATTCCTCCCTTATCTTAATCTCTTGGGTAGGGGACTTGCATCCCCTCGCCTTAATGTATTCACTCACAGCCTCAGCCACCAGCACCGTTATCGGGCGGCGTGTGCTCTGCTTCATCTTGTAAAGGCTTGCCATGTCTTCGGCAAGTATCCTGTTACCAACCCAGTTGTACCTGGCTCTCATGCTCTCACCGGTGCCTTGTTAAGACCGCCTATGTGGTCAATAGCTTGCCAATCTCTAAAAGTCAGTCTGGCTGCGAATGCCCTGGCTTTGTCAATATCTCTTAGCATCAGGTCATCCAGCTTATCCTTTAAGCGGAAGCCATGGTTGATCATGAACTTATTCTGTCTCTTTTCCTGCGCTACGCCTATCGCAGACTGCTTTTCTTTTCTGGTTATCACAGCGAACCCTGCTTCAGTAGCTCTCAGCTTACCCTCTGGCTCAGGCTCTTCCCATACCTTGCAGATGCCAAATGCAAGGTCCTTGTTCAGACCGCCGATTTTATCAATAGATTTCCACTGCGCTGGTGTCAGCTTGGCTGCCATTTCCTTTGCTTTCGCTGGATTCCTGGCATAGAGGGAGTTCAAAGCCTTTTTCAGCTTGAGTCCTTTATCCAGCGGATCGATATCGGGCGGTATGTCAGAATCGTCATCTCCAAACTCGATGTCGTCCAGATGAGAAATGAATGGAGTAGCGCAGTAGTCTTCCCATGTAGGCTTTGGCTCGTCTATGCCTGGTACTCTCAATGCAACCTCTGGCACATCAATGTCATCTCGCAGCATGCTCAATGCTGGCGACCTGATGAACTCAGTTTTTGCGTGAACAGTCTCGTTCCTCAGTTCTGTGATAGTGGTTTTATCTGTCGCCTGGATCTGGTAATTTCCTCCGAAGAAATCCGTGGCTGCATTGTGAATGTGGTAGCATTTTCCCAGACGTATGGGCGGCTGGTAAGCTTTCTTCCAGATGGTCAGCCTGATATTTCCAGTTTCATCTCCGACAAGTCCTGCCTGAGCGATCCTGTCTGATCTTGTGTCCCACAGCTTCATGACCTTGATTTTCATGATAACATTCCTGCCTGTTTCATCTATGTCTATCGCAGAAATCCTGACAGGTTTTCTGTTCTTGAAAATTGCTGCATGATCTTCCTTTGTTCTGGATGAAAGCCTGGGAATAAAGATGGCGCACCCATTGATTATCAGCGTTCCTTTCGGGACAGGTTTTGGAGTACAGAGATCCATGAATCCATCACTCAGTTTACACTGTGTTTTTCCTCCGCACATCCTGCATTTCTGGGGGACATTGCTGCCAAAGATCGTCTTATGTGTGCCCTGATACCTTTCCAGCGCAATGCCTCCCTTTAGTTCGTCTTCTCTTGTGAGAAACCATTTACCTGTTCCTTCTGGAAAAAAGGGTTGAGCGGTCATTTTTGATCCCTCACAATAGTCCAGAATGTGCTGCCGGTCTTTCTGTCAAGTGCCTTGGCAATGTGCCTGCCGTCCGGGAGCCTCACAGCCTTGATTCCGTTTTCAAGGATCACCTTACGAAACTGGTTATATGGGGCTGCGCTGTCAGTTTGTCTGGTGGATGAAGTCGGATCAGAAACATGCGGAAGGAGTTCGGATAACAGGACATCCACTTCAGATAGACTGGAACTGCATGATGCAGTCATGTTCATAAACAATTCAGGTTTTTGACTTGTGTTCTTATGGGCGCTCAGTGCGCTTTTCGTAGATCGAGTCATAGTTGTTATACCTTCTGAACTGCCTTCTTGGGAAGACAATTCATCTGAACCACTTTTATTTAAACTGCCATCCGCTCTTTAAATTGAAATTGAATTGTGAAAAAAAGCGACCGGACAAACACAATAAGGAGGGATTACTGAACTATGATTTTAGAAAAGCTGTCCAGTCAGATTTAAAAATGCTGAAAAAAAAAAAGAAAGGGCGGTCAGCACACCGCCTTGATCCGTCCCATCTTTGGCTCGTATGCCTTGCCTTCATCCATTATGCCTTTCAGCAAGGTCAAGGCAGTATCAGGAGATGCCAGTCTGCGCTGCACGAGCCGGTCTGCGAATGCGTTAGCTCCCACGGTGCCGTCTTCGGAAAGTGAGCACAGCTCTTTCAGTAGATCGTATCCAGCTTCTATATTCTTCTGCACTATTTCTTTAAATGTGGAAGCTTTCGCCGGTGATGCTGCTGGATTGGGAGGTTTTGCCAACTCCTCTTTCGCGGCATTCACTGGTTGTTTCACGCCCACCCCATCGCCGTTTGTCTCAGGTTTGTTGTCCACAGCTATCTCCTTTCCAATGGCGACCATGACCATGCGTTTCAGGTCGTCTATCTTCGGATTGTAGGCTGCAATGACCGCTTTCATTTCCTCGGTGCACTTGCCCGATACAATAGCATCTTTCAGGATTTTGATCCTTTCAAGTGTTCTTTTTGCAGTCTCTGCCGTCCATGTTTCAACGATCTCTGCTGTCACGACATGGATATCTTCAGGTCTGATGCTGACATAGCAGCCGCCATCACTCGGCCTGTAAATATTTGGCTTTCCAACCACGGATACGAACACAGGTGTTTTATCTGCCAGTTCACGCAGCATATTTGCTACTTCTGGCTGGTACTGACCTGCCATGATGCTGATCCCACCCGTGGCATCTACCAGTCTTGCTTTTACGAAGTTAGCGTTCTGCGTCTCCATCTCGTCCACTTCTGTCAGTGCACCGCAGACAAAGACCCTGTTGATCTTTGCGCCTGTCGGGGAAAAGGCATAAGATGGTGTGAACCTGTCAGATTTCTGGGACTCATCCTTTCCATACTGAAGCTGCGTCTGGGATAGCTCCTGGGTAAATATCCTGACCGCTGTTTCTCTCTTGAACTGCTTCTCATCTGCCATTTTATATCGCCTCCGCTGCCGCCATGATTTCACTCGCATTCACTGTGGTCACTGAAAGAGTCATCTTTTTGACGATGAGATATCTTCCTGTTGAACTGCCTCTTGCGGTGTAGTATTTTCCCATCAGTGCATCTTCTATTGCTGTGACGACCACACCAGGGTCAAGGGCGTTCACTGCCATCTCTTTTGCCCTGGCGAGATCGATGCCAGTTACCTGACAGGTCTGTTCTGCATCGAGAAGCAGTTCCCTTATTTCACTGCCGTTATCAAGAACAGCTTTGATTCTCAGGTCATATACACCCTCAACTTTGCCGTGTTCGCCGCACATGCCGCTTTTCACCTGTCTGTTGCATTCAGGACATCTCTTGATCAAGCCTGAACCTGACTGGATATCCACGACTGCGCCTGTGAACTCTTCTTCCTGCTGCCTGACGTTGATGTCTTCTTTTATCTGGACGATGGTTGTGTTCTTGTTCAGTTTTATCTGGAACTTTTCGTTGTACAGGTTGGTCACTGCGCTCTTGATCTCGTAGGATCTTCCTTCTTCCATCGGGGAAAGGTTTGCAGATTCCCAGATAGTGAACTTGATGATGCCTGTTTCATCGCCTATGAGACCTGTCTGTGTGATCTTATCAGAGGTATTGTCCCATATCTGCACCACTTTCACTTTCAGGGTTACCCATTTGCCGTCTTCCTTCACGTCTGCAACATGAACCGGCGTTGAACTGCCCTTATAAAGAGCTGAAGGGTCAACACCCGCTGCCCTGGCAAGACTTCTTGTGGCGTTGCGTTTTGCCTCTGCGCCAGTCACTTTGAACCGGGCAAGAGTTTTTAATTTGTTCTCAATCTGTTCCGGTGTTGCTGTAACACCAATGTTTTTTAAAGTGGCCTGTATTTCTGCCACATCGTTGTTTGACATTGTTTCGGATTCTCCTTTATATTCATGTTACCAGTGCAGTCCTGCATCTCAGGATATGTTGAGAGTCAGAACTACAGCTGATACAGACCAAAAACTCGGAAAAGGGCATGAGTAAATATTTTCGCAACCCTGTTTATCGGATCATTACTCTTTTCTGGCTTGCGATGCCTTTTGAAGCACTGCCGTCCTGATTCGAGAACTGCCTATATTTACCATGCCCTGAGTCCACTTTTTGGGGTAAATAATCGTGGTGCACTGCCTTTAAGACGGATGAACCACGGATTGAAGGAAGAGGGCTACTCGAAAATAGGTTGCTATGTTTCTATGGAAGAAAGAGAAACAACTTCGTACTAAGCTACACTCGCTGGTATCAATGAGCCTAATCGATTAATGGCTGCAGCGATTGGAGTTGCTATTCCGAAAGATACCAGTGTTTATGGATATCTATCCGAGCATCATTCGTTTGGAGAAATCGCAAAAAAGGCAGGGGAATATGCGGAAGACCTTGCAGCCACGATGCTTGCAACAACCCTGGGTATTGAATTCGATATAAAAAGGGCATGGGATGAGAGAAAGCAGATATACAAGGCAAGCGGCTATATATTCAAGACCTCTAATATCTGTCAGTCAGCCGAGGGTAATAAAGATGGATTACGGACTACAGTATTTGCTGCTGCAGTATTCATTGAATAAAAAATCATTTTTTTTATCCAATTGTTTTGTTTAATCCAAATTTTGTAATTTAATATATTTATTTTGCTTTTTTCTTTGCAGCCTCTGCTAGTTTCTTGCCCATCTCTCTAGCTTTTGCTTTATCAGCCTCTTTAGGCGCTCCCTCAACAGCTACACCCGGTTTGACCCAGTTAGGATTGAATACGCCCACTACCTTGTCTATTGATTCCAGAGCCGATACCTGCCCTCCTTTTCCAGTAGTAAAGATCAGCACAGGTTTGCCTGCCAATTTATTCCTTACAGGATAAAAATCTTCAAATACGGTTTTAAGCTCGCCTGCCATGTATTCGAAAGCTGAATGCGAACCAAAGGCAAACGCATCGGCACCCGCATCTACCGGTTTGGTATCCTTAGCTCTTTTCAACTCTACACCGACTCCGCCGCGCTTCTTGCCCCCTCAGCAATCGCCTGTGCAAGTTTTTCCGTGTTACCTGTTCTCGATGCATACACTATTAATATTTTTGCTTCAGCCATATATTTTACCTCCCGAATCAATCTTTTTCTGTGAGCACGTCCACACGGTTGTGAAGTTCAGCTACACTTTCTGCAAGGTTTTTGATTAATTCAGCGCATCTGTCAGCAAAACTTGCAGCCAGTTTAGCATCAATATTATCTTTTGAATCTGCAATATCTTTCATCAAAAGGTTAGCCATTTCCGCAATTTCTTCCGGATATACAACCATTTTAATACCTCCTCCCTTCTTATAACATGCTTAATCCATTCCTTCCATTCCGCCCATTCCGCCACCCATGCCTTGGGGTGGCATGCCTCCTGCAGGCGCAGCTTTGCTTGAAAGCACATCATCTATCCTCAGGATCATGGTGGCTGCTTCCGTAGCAGAACTGATAGCCTGTGTCTTTATCCTGAGAGGCTCGACCACGCCTTCTTTCCACATGTCCACGACTTTTCCAGTGAACACGTTGAGCCCCGCTGTCTTATTGCCCTTCTCATGCTGGCTTCGCATCTCCACAAGCATATCAATGGGGTCAAGACCAGCATTTTCGGCCAGAGTCCTTGGGATGATTTCAAGCGCCTCGGCAAATTTTGCGACGGCCAGCTGTTCCCTGCCTATTAATGTTGTTGAGTATTCTCGCAGGCGCAGCGCCAGTTCAACCTCTGGCGAACCGCCTCCGGCTACAAGAGTCTCATCCTCGATCGCAACTCCAACTACACGCAATGCGTCATGAAGTGCACGCTCGGCTTCATCCACCACGTGCTCGATCCCTCCGCGAAGAATAATAGAGACTGCCTTGGGGTTGTGGCAGCCGGTAACATATGTCATTGCCT
>CBFFLL010000102.1:0-9275 GCA_965642175.1 Candidatus Methanoperedens nitratireducens
GTCACTCAACAAAAACAGATTTCAAACAGAGAAAAAGAACTAAAAATACACTCAACTAAGGAAGACTCAGAGACATCTTCTGAAAAAAAGACAATCCGAATACTTCTGGAAATAATCCAGAATCCAAATGCACAGCCTCAGGAAATAGGGAAGTTATTGCGTCAGGAAGGATTGAAAATACCTGACTCTTTCATTCAAAATATATTTGAAAAATATGACATTCAAAAAAAGGGGTCTCCATCTCACTTTTAAATGATTTCATAAAACTTAAGAATGCCATTCCTGAAGAAATATCCCTTGCATATGTTGAATCAAAAATCGAGATCCACTTTAGAGCCAACGATGGTATTTGTGGTATACGCAGCTGTGTTCTACATGTCCTAAAAACACAAAGAACAACTGTATTTTCAATCAAATATAGAGAATTTATTGCTGTTGAGACATTACTGTTCTGCCCAGAGCATAAATACGACGGCAACAGCATCATAAAATATGATTCACCTGAATTGAACCAGATAGTTCCACCATATTCGAATTATGCCTATGATGTGTCTGTTCATATTGGATTATCAAGGTTTTTGCATCATAAACAGAAATCAGAGATACAGCATGAACTCAAAATCGAATATGAGATAAAGATTTCAGATAGCGGCATAACTCATCTCTCAGATAATTTTTTGATATATTGCATGTGTGTCCATGAACTGGCATCCGCCATGATCAAGGAAGTCCAGGACAAAAGAGGTGGCTACATTTTACATATCGACGCAACCGTGGAAGAGGATAGCGATATGGTGTTCGTGGGTATGAATAGTGTCAATGGTTGGATTCTTCATTCCAAAAAAATGAAAAGTGAAAGCCATGATGAGATCAAACCGGCACTTGAAGTGATAAAAAGCAGGTATGGCGATCCTCTTGCTATTAAAAGAGATATGGGAAAAGGAATGAAACTTGCAGTTTCAGAAGTATTCCCGAACAAGCCAGATAAGATTTGTCATTATCATTTTTCGAGAGATATTGGTAAAGATATTCTCTCAGAGCAATATGATTCTATCCGAAAATTCCTGATTGATAATAAAACCAGAACAAGCCTCAGAAGGCTTGCTGATGATTTGATAACTGAGATCAATTTTGGCGGTTATGATGTAAATCCTACATTCGATTCGATTGTAAATTGCAAGCTCTCAGAATTAAGAAACAATAAGCCGGTTTATGTTTATGCAATTGTATCATGGATTCTTCATTATTACAAAGAAGGAGATGGGTTGGGATTTCCGTTCGATTTGCCTTATGTTTCGTTATATGAAAGATGCTCTAAGGCAAGAAAAATTGTTGAGCGGCTTATTCTGTTATTGGCTGAATTAAAAACGGTTTATAAACCATTGATACAATGAACAAAATTTTAGAAAGTTCAAGAGGAATCAAAGGAGAATTCATGGAAATAGGGATGTTGGTCATGATCTGAATTTCTATGGTTCTTATTTGCCGATTGTTTGGAACTTGACCAATGATGAATATATAAAAACGGTATATGGAAGCATTGAGAATATTCCTGTTGTGTTCAGTCAGGTACCCTATGAGATGTTCAAACTGGAACAGAAGCGATTCTATGCTGAACGTAGGGGAAGGATAATCAAGTTCAAGCATGATGATTCTGAGGTTTTCGAGATTATTGGAAGGGGATTGGAAAATCTGGAGAGTCAATCCAACGGTTTATTGATGGTATAGAGTTGAAGTGCTCTCTACAGGGGAAATTATAAAAATGATGAAATTTGAATAGTTAACATTTTATTATTAAGTCAGAATATTTTTTCGACATCTTTATTAGGTTACCGTAAAGCGTCATACCCACGCCAGCACCTCATCGATCAGCAAAATATCCGGATATGTAGCCACCGCAGTCGCGAACACCACCCTCGCGTACATCCCGCTCGAAAAATTCAGAAGTTTAGCGGAAGACTATAATTCAAAAAACCGCGCCGCGCATCTTCACTGCTGTGCTGTAGCCCACTGCGCCGCCTATTATGCCCCCTATGACGCTTATTCCTATGTTCATCCAGGCATACCATGGAGCATAATAAACATGCCACACAACAGGAGCGAACAGGAAATAGAAAGTCCAGTAAGCCACCATGCTCCTCGCTATTCCATATACGATCGCAGTGGAACGCCTGTCAGCATAATCCATCCGGAACAGGAAAACAAGCACATCTACGACCACACCTTCCATCATGTACCACCCAAGCCAGACCGTGATGTTTGTTCCCCATATTATCATGCCCACTAAGAGGTCTGTGGTAAACAGCAGCGTGGCTGTGCCAGGTTTTCTCACAAGCTGTAGCGCCACGATCATCAGTGCTGTCGTTGGTATAGTCGAAAGCAGTCCGCCAAATGGTCCAAGAAGATCATTAAATGTCTGCCAGAACCATCTGAAAACCACGCCAGTAAGGGCGGCAAGCAGAGCTATTGTGATTAGATCAACCGTTGTGAATCTCTCAAGAATATTAAATTTCCCAAAAGCCACCAGTGCAAAAACAATTATAATTATGCTTGCCAGCACAGTACCATATATCGCCCATGAGGGGGGTGGAATTATCTCAATTTCGTGGGAAAAAGTTTCTGTATGCGGGCCTGCCGAATCAACATAGTTAACTTTGATCTCAAAAGAGGATTTCTCTCTAAGGGGGATAGAGTCAGGCGGCTTTACACTGAATACTATGGATATTGACTCACCCGGCATAATTTCCTCGAAGGAGTTAATAATCGTATTTGTTTTTGTTACATCATCCTGCAAACCCAGACTGTGAGGCACCTTGATTTCGATACTTACATTTTTTAGAGGTTCACTTCCATGATTTTCAAGGATTATTTTCCCCCTCTCAAGAGTGCTGCCCGCCACAATCACATCAGGAGCATAGGCATGATCCTTCATGGGGATCACCATTTCGATATTGGCACTCCCTCCGGCAGCAGCGCTTACCATGAGAAGCAGCACCGCTGCAAGAATCATTTTCAATGCTTCCTCCTCGTCCATAACACAACTGCTGCAGTTATTAAAATCACTGCGATTACAGGCAGGGGAATGTTGGATTTATTTGATGCGATCTGCTCATGAATAATGATGTTATCTTCTCCCCGACCTTCATATTGTACTGCTAAAATTGCATTTAATGGGTGGAGATATGCCTCGCCTCCTCTTTCAAACCTGACAATGTTTTCCGCAGTAATATCCTTCTTGACATCAAATTCATCAATATCAAAATACGAACCATTTTTCCCCCTTGCTGCATCTATACCAAGGAGACGAGAGTTAAAATAGAGCATGTCCTCTTCTTTGGGAGTGCCAGCTATCTGCACAGTCCATAAAGCAGCATTCATGGCATTTTCAGGTGCATCCCCAAAAGATACCGCCATTTCATCTTTTTTTGTTGTATAAGCCAGGGCATAGTTCCCCTCTGTGATCCAGAATCTTGTGAACTTATCCTGTTGCTCATAAACTACAACAAGTACAACTCCGTAGGGACCGCCATTTGGATTTTTATAGGAAACACTCACATTAACTTCGCTCTTTTTGATTTTCCGGCTCACATTATAAGCATACTGCGCAGTGCCAAAGGCAGCTACATAATCCGGTCTCTCCCTCACTCCAAGGCTTTCATTGTTCAACCTGACATCCAGGGTATCTCCTTTATTATAGTTCCACACAGGCACATAGAGTCTTGCAAATCTGATTCTTGCTTCAGGGAGATTAAAATGCTCTTCATAGGGATTCTCCTGCGTATATCCATGCCCTCCAGCCACGTAAACACTACCGTGGATTGTGCCTTCTGCAATCGTATATAAAGGAGTGCCCTCGCCCCTCCATCCTCTTTCTCCATCCATGGTTAATATTATTATTGAAGTTATTGCGATTCCAAGGAATATGATAATGATAAGCTTTTTATTCATAAACCGATGCCCCGCTTTACTTGGCACACACGCATGCTAAAGCATGCGTGGATTTGATAAAACTTTCGTAAAGTTTTATTCATATCTGCCGCAGTGCTTCTAAAGGATTCAATTTCGCTGCCCTTCTTGCAGGATATAAGCCAGAAACAACCGACAGAACAAGAGAGATAATGAATCCGGCCACAAGAAGTGATGGGGTGATAACAGTAATGCGTGTGGATTGTAGTCTTTCTCCCATTTCACCAAGCTGGCTGACCAGGAAGGGTTTGCCCAGAATATCGATCATCATAGAAAAAGCAGATCCCAGCAAAATGCCTAATATCCCCCCCATAACCCCAATGATCATACTTTCTGCAAGGAACATCTTCATGATATCAAAATCAGATGCTCCCAGAGCTTTTGACAAACCTATTTCCTTTGTACGCTCGTAAACCGAGATAGTCATTGTATTTATTATCATTAATGCCCCAACGATAAGCGATATCCCTGAGAAAAAACCCAGAACAAGAGTTATTGCAGCCATCAGGCTGTTCACTGCATCGATTTCATCCTGAGCAGAATACCCCTTCAATCCAAGTCTCTCGATCTTAGTTCTCACAGAAGAGGTAAAAGCTGGGTCATCCACTTTAATAAAACCGCCGTCATAAGCCTCCTTTTCATCCATTTCCCTTGCTTTGTTAATGTCAAGCATCACCTGATTATCGTGCTCCCCTCCTGTGGGTTTCATAACACCAACTATTCTGAATACCGCAGTTTTATCCATCGGGCGTCCCTCCTCTGCGTATAATCTGAGCATGACAGTGATCTCATCGCCAGGTTTAATATTTTCTATCTTTGACAACTTATCGGCAGCATCTCGCCCAAGCACGATCTGATTGGTGTTTTCCTGAAACCAGTCTCCTTTTTCCAGTTGGAGGTTCTGAATATTCTTATAATCTTTAGTAACTCCTTTAAAACTAAGATAGGTCTTGTTCATTGTAACATACGGGTCTTTTACGTACTGGGCTGCCAAAATAACATGCTCAGTTCGACTTATATCATTTATTTTTGAATCAGTCAGCAGAATCGTGCTTCCTTTATCTGATCCTGCCGATACTTCTATTATTGTTAGATCATGAGATGCTTTGATCTTATCGACTGCCTGAATTCGCAAGCCTTCTCCCAGGGAGGTTACCCCAATGACTGCTGCAACCCCTATAGCTATTCCCAGCACTATGAGAAATACCCTCAGTTTTTTCCTGGCAAGCTGCCTGAATGCTAAGGAAAACAATTCCCTCATTGAATCCTCCCGTCCATTATCCTGATCACTCTATCAGCTATATGTGCTACATCCATATCATGGGTTATCAGCATAATGGTTTTTCCCTCTTCTTTGTTTAAGCGTCTCATCAGGTCAAGTATGGTTTTTCCGGTCTTAGAGTCCAGGTTTCCAGTAGGTTCGTCTGCTAGTATAAGCATTGGATCATTGGCAAGCGCCCTTGCTATAGCAACGCGCTGCTGCTCGCCGCCTGAAAGCTCTGAGGGAAGATGATCGGCGCGGTTGGTTAAGCCTACAGACTCAAGCAGCATCATCGCCCGCTCTCTTCTCTTGATCCATGGAGTTTTGTTGAAATACATCGGATACTCGATGTTCTGCACAGCGGTCATGGCTGGCATAAGATTAAAGGTTTGAAACATAAACCCGATTAATTTTCTGCGCAGCAGCACCAGCGAGGAGTTATTTTTGAAATCAACCTTTGTACTGTTAAAATATACCTCTCCCCTTGAAGGCGCATCTATACACCCAAGAATATATAAAATAGTGGATTTCCCTGACCCTGAGGGCCCTACAAGCGCTATAAACTCGCCCTCCTCAATGGTTAAATTTACGCCTTCCAGAGCAACTACTTTTTCTTTGCCGAGTGAGTAATATCTTGTTAAATCCTTTGTCTCAACCATCATTGTGCTGCCTCTTCTATGTACAGTACTGCATTGGTGAGAATCATATAATCGTAGTTATCCTGTACTGCAGCAAAATTATTTGATGGCTTCATATAATTGGTGACATCCCGCTCATCAACACCAATCTGGACGATATCGTTTGAAAAATACACATCACTCCAGATTCCGCTCTCGTATCCGAATACCAATTTAAGCAGTTCCTTCAGGAATGAAAAGCTGCCAAGTCCGCTCCCCTCTTCGTTAAAATAGAGCCTGTTGTGGGCAGTTTCTCCACTTCCCGTATATCCCGCTGATGGAGCTGCGGTTATTAAGGAAGCTTTTTTTATATTTTTTAATTCTACGTCTCCGTTAAAGTATATCTTACTGGTTGCCATCCCTGGAGTGATGCCGTAGTCTGCATAGAGCACATCAGCACCCTCATTGACCCAATACTCAACAAGCGGACAATCCTGGCATTCATATATTACAATCAGTCCGATTCCCTGAATGACAAACGTGCTGCCGTTCGCATCTGCATTCCTGATAACTACACTATAGTTTTCACCGACACGGTGGGTTACATCGTATACATTAACTCCTGAAAAGAAATCGTATAATCCTACAAACCCTTTGTTATCAGTATAGTTAACGGCTTCTTTCAGAACACCACCGGCATCCATTGCTTCCATAGTGGGATACACGCCCACGTTTCCATCCTTGCTCCAAACCCAATAGATATATAATCTGGCTAGTTTTACTTTTCCGCCTGGAAGATCACCAAAGCTGACAGTGTATGTTTCATTATAATTTATCACGCCGCTGTATCTGCTATCTCCCAGTGAATAAATAATTTTGCCGTCAACTTTATCGTGAAATATCGTATTAAGTGGTTTATCGCCCGCATACGAAGCTGATGCAGTGGAGACAAACAACAAAATTAGAGCAAAAGCAATCTCATAAAGTATACATGATTTCATCTGCATTATTGTCCTCCCTTGCCTCTCTAACATTGTTTTTTTCATCAACAATCACACGTATGCTGTGGTCTCCTCTTCCCATTGCTATGGAAAGTTTTTCAATGGTAGATGTTCCCCCTTCCAGCGCAGTAATTTGTTTTGTTGTGCTTTTCTCCCCACCCACATATAGAGTAATATCAAAATCCTGTGCAGCAGCTTCGCCGTTATTCATAACCTCGACAGAGATTGAAAAACTGAGCACATTCTCTTGAGGCTTTTCATTGTTAACACATCCGCTAAAAGAGAGAGCAATGATTATTAAAACTGCAAAAAAAACTCTCCATCTTTTTCTGGCAATAAACATTGGCAGTAGAAGAACTCCAAGAATCATGCCTGCCTTTTTTACATCAGTTGCGTTATTATTTACCTCTGGCTTTAAGATCTTAACAGCTAGATCAGGCTTACTTTTAACATAAGTTTTCATTATATCTGTATTGTTGGTCTCAATATACTCCTGTACAACGTTTTCAGCATCAACTTCTGCTTTTATTGTATGCATGCCTTGTGTGGCATTCCATGGAATATCAAATATTTTGATTCCGCTGGCATCAATACTTACAGTATCTGAATAGATTTCCACATCATCATCGAAAATTTTTATCTTGAAGTCTTTTTCATATAATCCTCCGTAATTACTGAGGAGCACAGTAATGGTATTCTCTCCTTCCACAAAGTTTTTGCCTTCCAGGTTTACCCTCAGGTCTGGCTTTGGATTCTTTGCAATATTATGCTGCACAACAAGCATTGCTAAAACAGGATGAAGATAGTCCTCACCTTCCTCATTACCCCCATCATCCTTTGCTATTTTTCCATCCCCGTTTATATCCTTTCCCCTGAGGAAAAGCATACTGTTTTCCTTCTTAATGTATTTTGCAACATCAAATGTCTTGAAATCAAAATATGGGGTTCTGCCATCTCCTGCGTTGGCTATGTCATCAGTGCCAATACTATAATTATTAAACTCAAGATAGTCTGGCAGACCTGGTGTTCCTGTCAGGTATATCACAGTAAGGTTTGCACTTTTAATATTGCCAGTATCCATCAAGCCTGGGAAGCTCACCCAAGCATAATCATTTGCTGTGGGCAGAGTACTGGACCAGCCCTGACCATGGAGGTTAACATTTCCATCACTGAGCCAGTAGGTAATTTCTGGCTTGCTTTTATCTTCATAAATTGCTGCAAGAACAATACCATATACCCTGCCATCAAGCTTATTTCCCATCTCACCCCTGCTTGTATTTGCTGTTGCTCTGTTAATTCCATAGGTTACCTTATCTGTTACATCATAATATATCCAGTAAATCCCATGACCAGAGGAATAGACATTAGCACCATTATCATTCTTGCCGAGAAGAGGTGTTCTGCCCATGTCATTACCATTGAAATTCGTATGCACCCAGCCTTCGTAGTTCTCTGTACCCCCCCACACCCCCACGTATAACCTTGCCCATTTAACACCCCCTGGGACATCAAATGTATTAATATATGGTGTAAATTTAAGTCCGTAACCCCCGTCTATGTATACACCGCCATTAAGAGTGCCGTGAGCTACTGTATTAAGCTTGTCTGAATAAGGAACTCCTTCAAAAGAATATATTGCCTCTGCTGTCTGGGATAACAGCAATATAATTACTAAAGTAACTGTATTCTTTATCAATCTACTTACCTCCAAGCCCGGGTGCTGTACCACCATATCCAGCAAAGCTGAGATATATCCCTGTTCCTAAAAACAAGAGTGTATAGCTCAATAGAACATAGTCTGGAAGTTTTAATTTTAATTCTCTAATACTTGTCCTGTTTTTGGTTGCACGAAACGCCCTTGCATCTGCTGCAATGGCAATCTGCCTCCCGGTTCTAAGAACATTGATAATCAAAGGGAACAGAAGATATCTCATAGCTTTTATTTTATTAGTTATCCCTTTCATTTTAAGACCCCGCGCCTGCATGGCATTTATTGTAATAAGACTCTCCTCGATCATGGAAGGGGCAAAACCTACTGCTGAAGATACCATGAAGGCTATCTCGCCGGGAAAACCTACCCATCTTTTCCCAATTCGAATAAAACGTACAAGGCCAGAAATAAGCTCGCTGGGATGGGTGCTTGCTACCAGTACCATGGCAGCGCTCACTGATGCCATGAACCTCAATGACTGGATGAGACCATATACAACTCCCTCTTTATATATGTGGATGCCTCCGGTGATATATCCCAGGATCGGAAAGCCTGCAGGTATTATGGTAAATGTGGGCGTCTCTCCCCAGTAATAGAATATAGACTGGGAGAACATGAATCCAAAAACCATGGTACATAGAACGAATATAAGAGATTTTACTTTCTCCCGGGATGGATGGAGGAGTACCCAGAAGGGAAGGGTGGACAGGAAGATCACA
>CBFFLL010000103.1:0-1112 GCA_965642175.1 Candidatus Methanoperedens nitratireducens
GTACCTTTCGGATGGCCGCAATGCTTGCCCTGATAAACGAGGGAGAGGAGGTCGTGGTATTTGAGCCGTTCTATGAGAATTATGGTCCGGACGCGGCTGTCTCAGGTGCAGTGCCCAGGTTCGTGCCTCTCAACGATGACTGCACTATCGATGAAGACGCTCTTACATCAGCCTTTAATAAAAAAACCCGCGCGCTTATCCTTAATACCCCGAATAACCCATGCGGCAAAGTGTTCACAAAAGATGAACTGAAGCTGATAGCAGACCTGTGCGCTGACCACGATGTTATTGCCGTGACAGATGAAATCTATGAATATATCCTGTACGACGG
This sequence comes from Candidatus Methanoperedens nitratireducens, assembly GCA_965642175.1. Taxonomy (GTDB): domain Archaea; phylum Halobacteriota; class Methanosarcinia; order Methanosarcinales; family Methanoperedenaceae; genus Methanoperedens; species Methanoperedens nitratireducens_A. Next base: position 332 of record CBFFLL010000103.1, read on the forward strand.
AAAAAAACACATCAGCATCGCTTCACTCGATGAAATGAAGGACAGGACTATTACCATCAGCGGATTATCAAAGACATACAGCGTCACAGGCTGGCGAATAGGTTATGCGGTTGCAGAAAAGCGCCTGACCTCAGCCATCCGAAAGGTACATGACTTTCTCACCGTGGGCGCTCCTGCCCCGCTCCAGCACGCCTGCGTTACAGCATTGAAGTTCCCTGATCCGTATTATAAAGAGCTTGCAAAAATGTATGATGGGAAGCGAAAATTGCTATATAATGCCTTAACAAAAGCCGGATTCAGATGCCGCCTGCCCGAAGGAGCTTATTATATACTTGCTGACATACCTGATGGAGTTGGGATGGATGACATGGAATTTGCCAGGCACCTCGTGAGCAAAGTTGGAGTGGCTGCAGTCCCGGGAAGCAGTTTCTTCAAGGGTGAAGCCGGAAAACACAAGCTGCGCTTTACTTTCTCGAAGAAGGAAGAAACACTAATGGAGGCTGCGCGGCGGCTTGAAGGGTTAAAACTTTAATAATAAAAAATATTTTTATTATGCATGTGTTATATATTATGTATAAGCTATATATAGTCCTGTGATTAAACAACTTAATCAGGGCTATTATATCCAATAAGGAGATAACATGAAGATATTACCTTCAGGAATAAAAGGGCTGGATTCAGTCCTCAATGGTGGGTTCAATCATCCCTCTACTGTATTAGTGGCAGGAACAGCAGGAGCGGGGAAAACCACATTTGTCATGCAGTCAATCGTTAACTCAGC
>CBFFLL010000103.1:1122-9231 GCA_965642175.1 Candidatus Methanoperedens nitratireducens
GAAATGGTGAGACATGCCTATTCATTTCAGCCATCTCAGAACCTGTCGCAATGATGGAAAGCTTCATTTCCAATTACTCGTTTTTTGATTACTCCTTAATTGAAACGAAAAAGATACGGCTGTTCAACATCGAGAAAAACATGCTTCAGGCAGGCGCGCCTGAGGTAATACAGTTCATCGAAGAAAAGATCAGGATGTATAAGCCAACTCGGCTTGTCATCGACCCGGTAACAGTGATCGCGGAATCAAGACCAAATGAACTTGATAGACGCCTTTTCCTTTTTGAACTCCTCACGAGAATGAAAAGCTGGAACCAGCTCGTTCTTCTCACAGGAGAGTTCTCACTTGAAAGCCTGAAAAAAAGTCCCCTATCTTACCTTGTGGACGGTATCCTGCACATCTCAGAGGAAACAACAGGTGAGAAAAGCGAACGCTACCTGAGCATAATAAAGATGCGTGGAAGAAAGTATATTTCAGGCAGGCATACCTATAGAATAAGCGGTGATGGGATTACGGTATTCCCCAGGCTTCTTCCGCCAGCCGAGCCAAAAAAAGAGGCTTCAACGCAGCGGATAAGTACAGGCGTGGAAGGTCTTGACGCAATGCTAAAAGGAGGTCTCTTAAAGGAAGACGTGATCCTTTTCTCGGGAGGCCCCGGAAGCGGCAAGACGATTTTCGGGCTGCACTTCATATACGAAGGCGCTGCCAGGGGAGAGCCGGGTCTAATAATCTCACTGGAAGAATGGCCTTCGAAATTGAAAAGGAACGCAAAGACCTTCGGATGGGACTTTGAACAGCTTGAGAAAAAAGGTCTTGTCACATTCCTTTATTTCCCCCCTGCCCTTTTCCATGCTGATGAACATGCTATATTGATCAAGGAGATACTGGAAAAAAATAACATCAAAAGAGTCTTTTTCGATGGTATTGAAGACCTTGTCACACCCATGCCTGACGTAATAAAACGAAGGGATTATGTTCATTCCCTTATCGATTACTTCTCATCGCAGGACATCACGACCCTCATGACGAACGAGATCCCGGAAATGTTCGGCAATATAAGAACGACACTGGAAACACTTTCTGGAAGTGTTGACACAGTGATATTGCTTCGGCAGGTTGAAGTCGAAGGGCATCTGAGGAAAGCGCTAAGCATTCTAAAGTCCCGTGGTTCTGACCATGATAAAGAGATAAGGGAGTTCGAAATTACCGGCAGGGGAATAGAAGTGAAAGTTGCCATTAAAGGATACGATAACGTGCTTGCAGGCATGGCAAGAAAGCAGCCATCTGATGTATTTATGGAAATGTTCGGTGATAAAAAGCCATGAACCCACTTTTGATCCTGCTGTGGATAATTTCAATGGTCCTGCTATTTATTATCCCTTACTGCATAGCGGTATTTTATCAGCGCAGCTTCAAGCGAAATACATACCCATACCTTTTTATCGTGTCATTGCTGCTGTTGTCTGCCTCTTCGATAGGTTACTTGTATGAGTCTTTTTCTTATGGGATGCTACTTTTCGCTATCGGTGGCATTCTGCTCGGAGGCACAAGCCTGAGATTGGACCAGGTCATGACAGGGAGGGAAAAATGATCCCTGGATCCATACTCTATCTTCTGGGCATATCGGGCTTCCTCATCTTTTATGCAGTGCTGGCGCACCTCTCCGCAAGGATGGGAGAAGGATTGCGTCTGCCCGGATATTACAGGATTTACTATATTGCTATTTTCTTTCTGATGCTAGCTGCATTTTATGGATGGTACATGTACAACGGTGAAGGTTCTGAAGATATGATGATGATTTTTTTAATAATTGGAAATGCGCTCGCTGTCGTTGCATCTCATAAATACTGGTGGTGGTTAAAAGACGAACTATGGGCAAAAAAAGACAAGGGAGAGAAATCAAATGAGTAAAAGAATAATGGTAGTCGATGACGAACCTGATACTGTGGATCTGGTAAAACTTGTGCTCGAGACTGAGGGGTTTGAAGTGATAACCGCCTACAGTGGAGGTGAGTGCCTGAAAAAACTGGGTGAATCAGTGCCTGATGCAGTTCTCCTTGACATAATGATGCCTGAGATGGACGGGTGGGAAGTATTCAAAAATATCAGGGAGAAGTACGAGAACCTGCCCGTTGCCATGCTCACTGTCAGGAACCAGGATATCGATATAATGCTGGGTCTGCACGTGTTGAAAGCAGATGACTATATCACCAAGCCTTTTGGAAGAAAAGATCTGGTTGAAAGAGTCAAAAAGCTGGTACAGGTGTGAAAAGTCTGAGTATTACCCGGAAACTGATATTATCCCTGATCCTGATATCCCTGTTGCCCTATGCCTTAATAAGCTACGTCAATTATTCAGCCGAAGAAAAAGCTCTTGAGAAAAAGATACTGGATGACCTGAGCGCTCTGGTTGAGGCAAAAAATACCCATATTTCAACCGTTGTGAACTTCAGGATAGAACAGGCCAATGAGATCGCTACTTCCAACTTCATGCAGGAGATAGGATCAAGCAACACAAGCAACCTGAATTTCAATCTTGAAAGAGTTAAAAAAGAGATCCCGGTCTTTCTGGAAATATCTGCCATTGACAGGGAAGGCAATGCGGTGGCTTCCACTGACCGAATGCTACTCAACTCTAATTTTTCTGAAAAGGAGCTTTTTAAGAGAGCAAAAGAAAAATTGTATATTGGCGGTTTAGAACATTACGATAACAGGACAGGGTTCATAATATCTTCTCCGGTCTTTAATAGAAGCACTCATGAATTCCAAGGTGTTGTTGCTTTCAGGATATACCCCAAGCTCATATACGATGTTACAGGCGATTATACCGGGCTGGGAGAGACCGGTGAATCTCTCCTTGTCCAGAAACAGGGAAACGAGGTTGTTTTTTTAAATCCCCTGCGTCATAATGAAAGCGCAGCACTTCGCTTGCGTGTTCCCATTAATTCATCCATTGCAGAACCTGCAAAACATGCGGTAAATGGTGAAAAGGGCATGATCCACGGGCTTGATTACAGGGGAAAAGACGTTTTTGCAGCATATACATATAATCCTGTTATTGACTGGGGTGTTGTGGTAAAGATAGATTCTTAAAAACAGGTCAATAGCTCTGGGGATATTTTATTTTGCCGTAGTCTCAGCCCTGGCATTTTTCATCGGAAGGAAATTCACAGGTCCGCTAATAAGACTTTCAAATGCTTCAAATAAAGTGGCAAAAGGTAACCTTACAGTCCAGATAGAATGCGAGAACAAAGATGAGATCGGCGAACTTGCACAGTCATTTAATACAATGGTACAAAAATTGAAAGAGTTGTATGAAGGGCTGGATATGAAGGTCAAGGAAAGAACCCGGATACTGAACCGGAAAAATATTGAACTTGAGGCGCTTATAAAGACGAACCAGAGCATCTCTACCGGACTTGACCTGAATAACGTGCTTGATATAGCGGTCAGGGAAGCTGTAAGAATAGTTAATGTTTCTTATTGCTCTATTATTCTTGTAGATGAAGGAAAGGATTACGGGACCGTGACTTCAGAATACAGTCCGCTCTTCCGCCTGGAACCATCGCTTGGTGAACGTGTAAATCTGAAGGACTGTCCGACCCTGGATGAAGCATTTCAGGGAAAGCAGTATGTATTGATCGAAGATACAGAAAAAGCTGAGTTGTCCCCGAAAGAGAAAGAAACGGTAAATAGGCTGAACATGAGGTCTGTCCTTGTCATGCCGCTTGTGCTGGGAGAAAAGAAACTTGGTATAATGCAGTTGAGCAGCATCGGTGAAATAAAGAATTTCAGTAAGGAAGGGATCAACATCTGCCAGACGATAGCAAACCAGGTGGCAATAGCTATCGAAAATGCTCATATGTTCACGCATCTCAAACGCCACGACCAGACACTTGAGACTCTTTTTGAGATAGACAGGGTAGTGAGCCAGTCACTTGACCAGGATGAGCTTCTAAGAGAAGCGATTACGAAAACCGTCCAGGTAACTTTGTCAGATGCAGGCTGGATATATTTACTTGGAGAAGATGGGAAAACATTGGATCTCAAATCATATATTGGAATATCCGAAGAGCTTGCGCATAAGGCTTCAAGGCTTGAAGTGGGACAGGGTGTATCGGGTATTGCGGTCAAGACAGGTAAACCTGTCACGATGGATATAGAGAACTATCCAGAACAGAAACTGCTGCCGCTTTTGAAAAAAGATGGCGTGACCTCGCTGGCAGGGATGCCCCTTCTTGCTAAAGGAAAGGTTCTGGGGGCTATAATTATTTCAAGCCGCAGGCACAGGGTCTTTGGAAAGGAAGAGAGCGATGTCCTGGCGTCCATTGGGAACCAGATAGGGGTGGCGGTTGAAAATGCAAGATTATACCGTGAATCAAGGATATCTTATGGGAAACTGCAGAAAGCATATGAGGAACTTAAATCCCTGGACATGATGAAGAATGAGTTCCTGTCAAACGTTTCTCATGAACTCAAGACGCCGCTTGTGTCCATCCGCGGGTACAGTGAACTTCTTTACGATGAAAAACTCGGGACCATACCGTTGTCGCATAAGAAGCCGCTGGAGGCTATAATCAGAAATACAGAAAGACTTACGCGCCTCATAGACAGCATGCTGTTCCTGAGCATCCAGCAGATGGGAAAACCTGAGATCAGGATGAAACTAGAACCCCAATCCATTGATGAAATAATTACCTCCTCGATGAATGATATGAAAGTTCAGGCAGAGAAGAAGGAGATCACACTTATTAAAGATTCACCTGCAGAACTGATAGTAGTGGGGGACAGGGACAGGCTCACGGAGGTACTCCTTAACCTAATGGACAATGCCATTAAATTCACCCAGCCTGGAGGTAAGATCACTATTAAAGCCCGTGATGACCAGGAGAATGTAGATGCGGTACATATAACCGTCAACGACACTGGTATAGGAATTCCAGAGAATGTTATACCATCCCTTTTTCAGAGGTTTTTCCAGGCGGATGCTTCCCGTACCAGGAAATACGGGGGGACAGGTCTTGGGCTCTACATATGCAAGAATATCATTGAAGCACATAATGGCGATATCTGGGTGGAGAGCAAAGAGGGTGTCGGGACAACGATGCATTTAAGGCTGCCTAAGAAAAACTGATCTATGGAAATGGCATACAGGGACGGGGTAAAGCTGGCATCGATGGATGTGTAGAATTTCTCACAGGTTATGAATGAATATCTCTTCCAGGTATTCTCTCTCTTCACGTAATTCCATTACTTTATCCTCTCTCGACAAAGGTCTTGAATATCTCTGGTCATCTATTTCAATGGTCAGGTCGCCGTCGTATCCAGAATCCTTAAGCGCGCGCAATACAGCGCCCATATTTTTCTGGAGGTGCGATGGATAATGCGGTTTTCCGTTATGAGGGGAGCCAACATGCACATTGATAATCTTATCGCTTAGTTCATCGATAAAAGACATAGCGGTCTGGGGGGATTGAATGAACGCATGCACCACGTCAAAAGTAAAAAAAAGCCCCGGGAACTTTTCAAGTACGCTTTTCATTTCATCAGGTGTAGAGCACATGCTCTGCACACCCGGCATGCTATTCTCAAGTGAGAGCCGCATGTTTAGACGGTCTGCTTTTTCTTTGCATACTTCCAGATAGTTCAGGAACTTATCCCAGTCGTCATCTGTTGGAGCCCGGTGGACAGTTCTCTTGCCTGGATGAATAGTAACGACCCTTGCCCCAATACTTTTCGCGAGGTCAAGCGACCACAACGTCTCTCTTAATGTGACCTCATGGACATTATCGTTGATCGATGCAGGATTTAGATCAAGCACCGGAGCATGGAGAGTACATCCTTCAGGCATCATGGAGATCGTTTCCTCAAGAACCGCATGGGCTATCGAATCGTTCCTGTCCTTCCAGAAATCAGGCGTCTCAGCCCAGAACTCAATGCTCTTTATACCAGCCTCCAGAAGTATCTCAACTATATCATATACACTGTATTCCCAGAGGAACAGGGAAGCGCATGATATTCTCATTCTATACCCCATATCATTATTTGTTTCGAGACTATATATTAATTTCAGTCAATTCTCTTTGAGTGGCGAAGCTCAACAGCAATGCCTTTCCCGCATTCTTTCATCTCCCAGCCGCTCATATGCGCCCGCCCGACACCGAAGAACCTATCGCCTTCCACGAGCACTTCATCGCCTGGGCGTATCTGCGGGCCAGCATCTTCCACACCGGGAGCAAGAATGCTGCTGTGAGGCGTGAAATCGCCTATCTTTACCGTGTAATTGGTCTGGTCGGCAAGGCGCAGCCCTCCCTCTACAGTGAGCGCGATAGTACCGTATTGAGGGATCAATGTTGCAAGCTGTTTACCTGCGAATAACTGGAATTTAGGGAATGGTGCTTTTACGACAGCGCCTGATACAAGTATATCGCCCGCTCCTCTTGCGAACTGGTAATCAGCCGCCGCGCGCATGAGGTCAAGTTTTGCCTCTTCCCCTGACCGTTTTTTAATATTTTCATACACTGAGACTGCCTGTTCAAGTTTTGCCAGGGATGCGCGGGAAGTCACGCCTTCATCTGCGGTGTAGACAAATTCAATCCCTAGCTCTTTCTCTACTTCTTCGCATATTTCCCTGTACGCTCCGTGGACGTGTGCTACTATATTCCTGTATGTGTTCTTCTGGAGATACGAGCGCAGGCAGCCGCCAACCCAGGCTCTCTCTTCTTTGTCCCAGTAGCCCGTGACCGGAGTGTCGTAATGCGCCGCTGGGTACATCAGTTCAAGCTCGCGCGGGACGACGCCCATGGGTGAGGTCATGATAACTTCGTGCACGTACCTGCGGTATTTTCCGAGGGCATTGATGAATTTCTGGTGGGAAGTGGAAATGGAGTATGGTTTTTTTGCAGAGCAGGGAAGGAGTACAAGCGTATCCAGGTCTGGAGGGGTATATCGGTCTAATACCCTTTGTGCGAACCGTCTTATCTCTACTCTATTCATGGATTCCGAAGTGTTCGCAAACAGCGTGCCTGACCTGAATATGGGCGTCCTTTTTTCAAGGAATGTGCCTTCGGCATCGATGAGCCGCAGCGCCGCTGTGAGCCAGGGGCGCGCCCTGCACTGGCGTTCGATGTACTCGCGAAGATGACCCGACCTGATTTGTTCGCGGATGACCCGCATCTCCTCTCCAAGTTTCAATACATTGTGCATGGACAGCGCCTCTGCACGTTCTTTTTTCGGGAGTTTGAGAAGTTCGTGTGGTGTATTACAGGAACATACGGGGCAGGCGCAGGGGAATTCATGCAGTATGTCGAGATGATATTCACCTGAGTTAGTAAGATAAATGTCCTGGTATCCTTTGATAGTCGGGATGGTCTCATCCACTATATCAACACCCAGGTACACGAGCATTGAGAGGTTCTCAGGAGTTGCAAGTGCGGGCGCGTACAGGAGCGAGTCTGTGCGGGTGTTCTCCTTTAACTGGATGATCGAATTTACGAAATCCCTGGCATGATTCTCAAGCTGTTTTGCTGCGCCCAGGACGTACAACTCTGCTTCGATGGGTTTCTGGTGGAAGGGATGGATAACGATACCTGTGTAACCTGAGGCTGTTCTTATTTGCGAAAGTAAGGCTTTGGTGTCGAAGGATTCCTGTAGTTGTTCGATGATATCTTCCTCTGTGTGCAGGGGAAGGGATTTATGAGGAGCTATGATTATTTTTTTTGAGATGTCTCCAATGTTCTCTGTTTTTTTCCACATGGAGCCAGAGTCTATTATTGGAGAATCCTTCTCATGTAGCCTGATGATCGCGGGAGTTGAGATATCCCTGTCAAGAGTAAGCTTGCCTATCCTGGCGGCGCCGTCGCGGTGGGTTATTTCGAAGATTTTGGACATGTGGGGGGCTCAAGGTCTAAATCCAACCGCAGATGAACGCGGATGAACGCGGATGAACGCAGATATTGTTAATTCGAAGTGCTATTAGGTGAGAGTTTTATTTAAACATGAGCTTAAATTACAATATATTTGATCAGCATCTTGTATTTCTTAAAGTCCTGAATCAAACTGAAAAATTTAAATAGATTCACCACTTTTGCCGTCTTTCCTGGAGAAGGG
>CBFFLL010000104.1:0-538 GCA_965642175.1 Candidatus Methanoperedens nitratireducens
CATCTGTATTTAATAGATACCTTGCTCTTTCCAAGAAAATCTCACTTATTGTATCTACATATTCCCCCATTGCTATCACATCCAATATAATATATGCTTTCTAAAATGATAAGACTTTCGGTGAGAGCAACAATGAAACGTTTTGAATCGTTTTATCGCCGTCTTCGAAATCCTGGATAGGACCGCCCCGGTTAAGCACATAGACCACTTTCTTCCAGTCCTTGCCCGCTGCCACCGTGCGGCATCTCTTCACCATTCACCTTAAAGATAAGGATTTATTACAGGGCATGTGATGGCACTACTTATTATGAATTACTTGAGATCCGATCATTGAATTAAATCCGTGTTGATCCGTGTCTAAAGTTTCTTAATTCAAAACTGAGTTGTATTTACAGGAATTTTTGGAAGGATTTATATCCTTTATTGAAATGAGGACGAAAAGAGAGGAACATTTAATGATGCAAAAGGAAGAAAAAGTTGTCGTGGTGCTGCTTATAATGGCAGTGCTCTCCCTGATAATCGCGTTTTTCGGTTTCTC
>CBFFLL010000104.1:548-9138 GCA_965642175.1 Candidatus Methanoperedens nitratireducens
ATCGCAGCCTGAAGTGTATTCAAAGGACTCAAAGCTGGATGAACGCGTGTATGTGGAGGGAACTGTGCTATCAAAGCAAATGACAAAGACCGGAGATCATCTCATCATAACGCTCTCGAACCTTGATGCCAAGGTTTTCGTAACAAAGGATAATGGAGCAAAAGATGTGTATGATTCTTTAGGAAAAGGGGAAAAGGTAAGGATCACAGGTAAAGTTCAGGAGTATAAGAACGTAAGGGAAATAGTGGTCGGGAGCGCGGGGGATGTGGCAAGGGTGTAAATATATTCCCTGTCAATTTCAAGACTTCTTATTATCTTCTGGTTTGAAAAACCACAGAGGACACTGAGAAAAGCGGCACTGCTCTGTGTACTCTGTGGTTGACCAACTTTGCAACGATTCCTTTTTTCATAATAAAATCTATCCCTTTGCCACACCCATAGGCAGAAGCCTCACAACTTTTCGCGCGATACCAAGCTGATGCACGACATCCACGACATCCTCACTTGACTTGTACACTGCCGGGGCTTCCTCGGCTATCATCGAAGGCTGGACAGCCCTCACAGATATACCTCTTGCAGCAAGTTCTTTCTGGACATCCTCACCCCGGAACGCCTTTAGCGCAGCAGACCTGCTTGATACTCTTCCAGACCCATGACATGCGCTCCCGAAAGTGAGTTCCATGGCTTTCTCTGCGCCATGCAGCACGAAAGACGGCGTACCCATGCTCCCTGGGATGAGCACTGGCTGCCCGACGTTCCTGTAAACCGAAGGTACATCCATGTGACCTGGAGGGAAGGCGCGGGTTGCGCCTTTCCTGTGCACGTACACCATCTTTTTTTTCCCATCAATAGTATGCTCTTCAAGTTTTGCCACGTTATGAGCTACATCGTATATCAGGTGCATTCCCAGGTCATCCATATCTCGCCCAAAAAACCGCGAGAATGTTTCCCTCACCCAGTGCGTAATGACCTGTCTGTTCGCCCATGCATAATTTGCGCCCGCTGCCATGGCTTTAAAATAATTCTGCCCTTCTGTTGATTCAGCCGGCGCGCAGGCAAGCTGCCTGTCAGGAAGTACAATACCGTACTTATGAGTTGCTCGTTCCAGTATCTTCAGGTAGTCGTCGCATATCTGGTGGCCTGCGCCCCTTGAGCCACAGTGTATCATGACCGTGACCTGCCCTTTCTCAAGACCAAATACCTTTGCTGCCTCTTCATCATAAATTTCATCCACGCACTGCACTTCAAGGAAATGGTTGCCGCTTCCGAGCGTCCCGAACTGGGGTTTGCCTCTTTTTCGGGCTTTATCGCTCACTTTTGACGGGTCTGCGCTTTTCATGAATCCGTTCTCCTCGCAGTGCTCGATATCCTCTTTCACCCCGTACCCGCTCTCCACAGCCCATTTCGCACCGTGAAGTAACGCGTCGTCAAGTTCCTTATCAGATGCACGTATCCTGCTCTTTGAGCCCACGCCTGAAGGGATCTCATTGAACAGAAGTTCTATGAGGTCCTTCATCCCCGGGCGCACCTCGTCAGCCGTGAGATTGGTCCTGATTATTCGCACGCCGCAGTTGATATCGTATCCCACTCCTCCGGGGCTGATTATTCCGGTGTCCCTGTCAAAAGCCGCTACCCCGCCGATAGGGAAGCCATAACCTGAGTGCGCATCAGGCATGGCCATGGAATATTTCTGGATACCCGGAAGTATCGCCACGTTTGCTGTCTGTTCAATCGTCTCGCGCTCAAGGTTCGTAAGTAATTTCTGGGAAACGAATAACCTCCCAGGCACCCTCATCCCCCGTTTGTAGGTCATGGGAATGTCCCAGGTGTAATCATTGACTTTTGTGACGATGCCTGCGGCATCTTTACCTTTTGTTTCTGGCATGATGATCTCCCGATAATCGTGATATTAATAACATATGGATTGTTGTGATATTAATAACAGATATTGTTAGTAACATTATTAACTTTGATGGCTTAGCCAGGTCCAATGCGCTTAATTTCCTCGGTCATGACCTCAATTCGTTCAAGCTCATCCTTGAACTCAATGTAAGCATCTTTCGCCGACATGGTAGCTACTGCGCCCTGAGTAGAAGGCGCTATCAACCCCTGCTGCTCAAGGACGCGAAGAGAGTACCTTACAAGGTGGTCTGGTATACCAGTTTCCAGTGAGAGCTTCATTATTCCGATAGGGCCACTCTCCATCACTTTCTTAAGCACGACGATATGCCTCTTTAATAATTCGAGTTCGTGTTGGACCCTTCCTGTCAGCATAAATACCTATCTAGAGTTGTACCTGAGAGCTTATTTAACTTATCATGTATTCAAAGTTCGCGCTCTATTCGTCAATCCGCCTTCTTTTCAAAAGAAATACAATATCACAGGGAGCAAAATAACTCCCATTGCATGCGTCTTCCTTATCTTTGCAAAAGAAGATACCATCCCGAGTGGCGTAGAGATCAAAAATATCACAAGTCCAAACCATCCTGTGAACATTATGACCATCAGCGTAAGGAATATCAAGACTGATGAGCATAGCTTTGAATAGTCAATTTTCGATAGTATTCCTGATATCCTGTCTCCGAGGTATATAGTGACATAATACGAGATAATTGAAACATATACAATAACAGCAAGCAGCAGTATTATGACTGACATATCCCATTCATCGATATTTATCAATTCATTGATCGCTACCATCGCTCCGCTCCTTGTCCTGTGGATAGTGTATAATGCGATCAGGCTGAAAATTGCGTTCGCGGTATTTGCTCCGCTTAAAGCAATTATGAACTCTTTTGATGAATCCTCACCCTTATCCTCACGGACTAACAGACGGGCTATTATGGTTCCAACAGCAGACGATACCCCGGGAAGCCATGCAACGAATGACCCGGCAGCGCTTCCTGAGAGAATGCCCCTGACTATACTTTTTCCAGGGAGCGTGAACATGCAGTTTTTTTGCTGCGGCGGGACTTCCGGGCTTGTCATCAGGGCAACAACGAGCATGGAGGCGCCGAACAATCCCGAAAGAAGGGGGAGAAGAATGGACGGTTCGCCGAATGTGAGAAGCGGTGTCATCTTATCTGTATTCTCAAAAGCGAATATCCCGAGCATACCTGACAGGAGGAAAAGGAGAACGGCATAGCCCTTGAATTTAAGGTGCGCAAGCGAGCCCTGGCCTTCAACCACTTCCCCGTTCTCTGTTGCTATCATAAGCACCACGATAAAAACAAGTATCCAGCCGATATAAGCATCTATCGTACTGTAGAGGTTGATAAAAAAGAAACCCAGCGGCACTGCAATGAGAAGAGAAGCAGCCACCGAGCCGGCACTCCCTATTGCTGAGAGGCGTACAGCCTCAGGTCCGCGGCCTTCCATCAGAAGCTGGTGTCCGGGGAGTACCGCAAGCGCCGTGTCAGCTTCGGGCGCTCCAAGGAATATGGAGGGGATGATATCGACGAATGTCTGCGTGACTGAGTTTGAGAGTATTATCACTGCGATGTAGAACGGTGCAAATCCCATATTGAGGAAAAAAGGGGTAAGAGCAAGCAGTATCAGGGCGAAGTTATTTACGTGGATACCGGGCGTGAGTCCTGAGATTATGCCAAGGAAGAACCCGATGAAAATGGAGATAATAAGCAGCGTAATGGAGATGTCCATAGGATAGCCTCAAAACATTCAGTAAACAAAAACATTATGATATGATATTGGGGGTGGTATGATATGATGCCTGTCAGATGGTATTTAATGAAACAGGAATTTTGGTTCAATATGGGGAAAAATATTTATACCATGGTGTAAATTAATCAATAATTAGCATTATGTACATTATCATAATGCAAATTTTGGAGAATCAATATGTTAGAAAAACGAGAGGAACGAGTAAAGTTACTAAAAGCAGGTATTTCAGGTAAGATGATAGAGAGGCTCTATATCGAAGGTAACAATTTTAAAGTGACGAGCTTTTCTCCAGTAATAGAGCTGCTGGAAATTGATGTGTGCCTGTATAAAAATTGCTGTCTAAGGCTGGAAGTTGCTGCGAAATGCGGGTAAATCGATCCGAAATTTGAGCCAGGGAATTTCTGGTTCAAATCTGTCTGTGATTCAGCTCTTTTGAGATGAAAAAATCTCCAAGTAGCGTAGACGCAAGAACCAGGATCTGAGGAACAAATAAAAGCCCAATAATCGCTACAAAATATATTGTTGAAACCCGGATAAAAAATGAAATTATTACACCAATAATAACTAGTAAAAATAGCAGTTTAAAATTTATTTTTTTGCGAAATCCCAAAAATGGAGTGGACGGCTCAACGTCTACTATACCGTTCAAACATGCATCTTGAATGAAATCACATGCAGGTTTCTTCTTATGTGCGCACGATTTTAAGGTCATATGCCAGTTGTATATGAAAAATACAACACAAATAACGCCTGATAATTCAAATAATTTAAAAAACAAATTTGGCTGTCCAGTTCCTTCGACGAATTTTTGAATTATTAAAAAAGCACCGATAAAAAAAACAGTAATAATACTGTTCTTCAATATTGAGTCGTTCGAAGATATTTTCGAATTTAATTCACGTTTATCAACATCAACCTATATAAAACATATTTGGACTGATAGGAAAATGAATAACAAATATAATGAGATCATCAAAAATTCAACATATTTATAAACTGTAAATCCATCCATATTCCATCTCCTATCCTTAAGTAATTCTTTAACACACGTTTTTTTCTTTCTAATATATGCATATCCACCACGCATAATTAGTTTATGTTTACAGCGTTACTAATTATCAAATATATAAACTTTGCTAAATGATACGCCTAAAATTTCTTGTAAAATAACTTTTCCCAAAGCAAAACCATTATACATTAATCCGCAATTCTAAGTCTGTGAAGATCGCGGTCACAAAACTCAGGGAAAAGTCAGAAGGCATCCATGAACTCTTCGAGCGCTACGGGCACGAAGCGATCATAATTTCCACAATGACCTCAGTTGACCCCTCAGACCCAGTACCGCTTGCCCGCCTTGCAGAGATGGCTTCAAAAGGCGCTCTTGACATACTCATATTCACAAGTGCTCTGGGTGTGGATAAGCTCTTTGATAGGGGACTTCCCGAAAAGAAGGTAAGAATAGTGAGCGTGGGACCTAAAACCGCGAAAAAGGTCGAAGAATACGGATTTTCAAGCGAGCTAATAGAAGAGTTTTCTTCAGTGAATTTCACAAAATACCTTGGAGACATCAGCGGAAAGATTATTGGCATTGCGCGCGCTGAGGTGCCGAATCCTGAACTGAATAACTCGCTTGAGTCAGGAGGCGCGACCGTAGTGGAAGCGTCTGCGTACAGGCTGGAACCGGCAGGCTGCATATCAGACGATGTATTAAAGGAAGCAGATGCAGTTATCTTCACAAGCGCCAGGTCTTTTGAGTATTCGGACTTTCACCATGACAGCAAGAAAAAACTGATACTTGCTGCCATCGGAGAAAAAACCGCAGAAGCGATGAGAAAACATGGTTTTGAGCCTGACATCGTGGGTGATGGAACGCTTGAGACATGCCTTGATCTTCTAAATGGAAAACGACGATAATAGTCAAGAACATAATATATTTAACATATATCCTGAAAAGAGGAACAACATGAGAACATTTACAGAACTTGATAAAAAGATACTCGCAAAACTTGCGCCTGAACTGGAAGGAACGACCGGGCCCGCGCCAGGGCATGATTATAAGTTCATACTTCTGCCGGTCTCACACAAGATATCGGAATCCCCTGAAGATTTCGCCGCAAGGATAAATAAATTGACAGACGATGAACTGGGATATATCGTAGATATGATATTGAGTGGTGAAGAGGACTCACGCTCACTTGCTGAAGGAGATTACGACGCTCTCGTAGAAGTGATAGAAAAGAGGCTGCCGGATAAGGCAGTAGAACTCAAAGAGAAAGAATGAGTTCGTTGAGTTCGTTGCCAATTTCTCTAGGATTTACAGAATCAATAGGATTGTAATAATAGATTATCATGTCAATCCTGTTATCCAGTCGAATTGTGCCTTCGCCAGTAATTATCATCCGGCGACCGCTTTACTTCCATTAACTGTCACGTTCATGGAGCCAAAACCCTTTGCAACTCTTTTAAATATTCCGGGCATATCTTTTGCCATTGCTCTTTGCATCGGATCATAATATTCAAGCGACCATGCCCCCTCGTCGAATGATGCATTCACAGCCACGGCATAAGCCCGCCACCTGAACATTTTGATCTGGGGGAGTTCATCCGCGGCTGCCAGGGCGCCTTTAAGATCATCTCCTGAAGATAATACATTGAGCCTTTTCACTTCTCCAATGTACGTCGAACTTCTCTCAAGCCCGTTGTATTCGTATATTTTTATGTCCTCTGCCGTTCCTCCCATGACGTACCAGTTAAAAGGGCCCACGGTGGGGTAATATGTCATACCAGCGTCCTTGAACAATTCTTCTGCGCCGCTTTTTTCTATTGTCCTGACCGCTCCCAGCAATGCAAAGATTATCAGGAAAACTATTAGAAATTTTACAGCAGTATTCTTTTCCCGCGACTTTTTATAGAGATATATTATTATCACGAGGCTCACTATCGTAAGAAACATGTCTGTATAAAAGAACAGCTCAGCCGAATATCTTGCTGTACTGAGAGGATATAAAAGCGGGACCCCTCTTGTGGTTGTGTAATCCAGGAATAGGTGAAGCGTTGCTCCTGCACATGCAAATGCAATCGTCCTGACGTTGATGACAGGTTCAAAATCGATAAAGCGCCTGATATATGATCTTATTCCGGGGCGTGATGCCATGTACAGGACACCTGCAGCAGTGATAAACCCGAATAACAGGGAATGGGTTATGCCGCGGTGGGTTATGAGGAATAACGTGGGATAAACGAAGTTTATCCATAGAATAAGAACATCAATATCAAGCGCTATCCCCCCCAGAACAAATGCAGTCAACTCTTCTTTGTTCCGTTTGAAAGATTTTCCGAGGAGATAGGGGAGCAGGGCATGAGAGAAGAGGTCCATTAAGTTTCTCCTTTATTTTTGTAACCTTTAATAAACAATACCAGCGCCGCAAGAACTACCAGCGCTCCAAGAAGATATATTGTTGTGAACCCGGCGATCCTGCCGAACAGCCCTATAAGAGCCTGATTAATGCCTGCGTACTGGAGTATTAGACCCATTGCGATAGAACCCATGCCTATCCCAAGGTCAAAGGAGGCTGTGAAAGTACCCATCGCTGCTCCGCGGCCCTGCGGGTTTATCCTGTCCACAAGCAGCGCCATCATTGCTGGATGGAATAGCCCGAACCCCATACCGTAGAGCACCGCAGCAGCAAGGAAGGACTGAAGCGACTCCGCCCCTGACAGTACGAACAACCCGAGCGCGACAAGGATCATACCCGGAACTATTACCGATTTCCTTCCCTTAATATCAGAGAGTTTGCCGCCCGGCGCCCTGATAAGAATGATCGTCACTGCGAACACAGAGAAAAATATCCCGGGATTTATAATCCCCTGCATTTGCGCGAACAGGGGAAGAAAGGAAACAATGGAACCGTATGTAAGCGTGACTGCGAACATCAAGACAGAGGGGAAAAGCGCTTCCTTACTGAAAAGCGGTGTGTTCTGGCGCTTTACCTTTATTTCAGATATCGGCAGCACAAGCAGTACTGACACGAAGGCAATTGCCGAGCTTACTGCGAATAGCGTTGGGAAATCATAGGCATTAAGCAACATCATGCTCAATACAGGACCAATTGCCATTGCTACATTGGCTGCCATTCCGAATACACCCATGGCTTCCCCTCTTCGCGTGGGTGGTGCGATGTCTGCTATCAGTGTTGTCGAGGCTGTGGTGGCTGCGCCCCATCCCAGCCCATGTAGCACCCGGAGAAGAAGAAGCGATGTAACGTCTGTTGTATAATTATAGAGCAGCATGGAAATAAAGAATATCAGTGAACCTGCAAGGAGGAATGTCTTTCTTCCGATCATATCCACACCTCTGCCAAGGAAGGGGCGAAGGAAAACAGCAGAAAGAGTGTAAACCCCGATGATAAGACCTATCTCGGATTCTGAGCCGCCAAGCTTCTGGATATAAAATGGCAGAGTTATGAGGAGGAAGTAGAAGCTTGTGAAAAGAGTGAATGTTGAAAGGCTTGTCAGTATAAAATTCTGTGTGAATAATGTTTCGTTTTTTGTTGGTTCTTCCATGTTTTATTCATATAATGAAGATATTATAGATAAATTATTCGTATCCCCTTCAAATTAAATGGTAATTCAAAAAACACGGAATCTTGCTAATGCATCATTTTCGGGAGTAATAACAAAGCATAGTCGTTATGTTTACAGAAAAATAGAAATAATAGATTAGTTATTATAATGTTCATCATGGATCCATCTGGAATTACGAATATTTTAAAGTCATTAAATATACAACCCGATGAAATTTCAGATAAAAATATGGCAGAAGCATTTCGCCTACTTCTTCACATCATCGAGGAATTGAATGAGGAAGTTCAAGCATTAAAAGCAGAATTGCAAAAAACTCGAGATGAAC
>CBFFLL010000105.1:0-8988 GCA_965642175.1 Candidatus Methanoperedens nitratireducens
CAAATTGGGTATTGGATGAGAATGTTTTAAAAATCAAAGGAATTCAAACGATCTCAAGAATTTGAACAAAATTTACAGCAAAACCTGGTAGAAATTGAAAGACAGCTCAAAGAAAATCGCTATGTTCCACAGCCAGTGAAAAGAGTTCTCATACCGAAAGATAACGGAAAAATGAGGCAGCTCGGAGTACCTGCAATAAAAGACAGAGTGGTACAGCAAGCATTAAAGAACGTTCTTGAGCCAATCTTCGAAAAGATTTTCTTACCCCAGAGTCACGGGTATAGACCCGGAACAGATGCACATGCAGCGGTCAGAAAGGCTGAAGCATTCATTAATTCAGGTTATCACTGGTTGGTGGATGCCGATATTGAAGGATTCTTTGACCACGTTGACCATAAGATACTGATGGATTTAGTATGCGAACAGGTCAGCGATGGCAGGGTTCTCTCATGGATAGAATCAATCCTTAAGAGCGGTATAATGAATGAAGGTGTGTTTGAGGAAAGCACGGAAGGTACTCCACAAGGTGGAAATCTCAGTCCCCTGCTGGCGAATATTTACTTAAATCATTTCGACAGACGAATGGGCGACTATGGGCATTTGCTCCTCCGATATGCTGATGATATCATTATTTTCTGTAAATACGAATGGGAAGCGGAAGATGCTCTCAAACGTGCAAAGGAAATTCTGGAGCGAGAGTTAAAACTCAAACTCAGTCCTGAGAAAACCAAAATCGTGCATGGAAATAAGACCGGGGTTGAGTTTCTGGGCTTCCATTTTAATGGAAGATGGAAGAAACCAAGGGATAAAGCGGTGAGGAAGTTCAAATCGGAGGTCAAACACAGGACAAGACGCCAGCAACCTCTAAAACTTGGAACTTTAATAAAACTCCTTAACCCGATGATTCGAGGTTGGAGGAACTATTTCAAGGATTGCACCAAGAAATGGATATTCAAAGAACTGGACGAATATATAGCGGATAGGCTAAGGTGCTTTAAAGCTAAAAGTCGCTCTAATAAGGTTCTCTGGTATTCGTTTCCTAAACCTGAGTTAGATA
Source organism: Candidatus Methanoperedens nitratireducens (assembly GCA_965642175.1). Taxonomy (GTDB): domain Archaea; phylum Halobacteriota; class Methanosarcinia; order Methanosarcinales; family Methanoperedenaceae; genus Methanoperedens; species Methanoperedens nitratireducens_A. Next base: position 1,058 of record CBFFLL010000105.1, read on the forward strand.
AAATGGGTCTCATTTTTCTATATCGGAGTATTTATTCATGAAACCATTTCTTGTAAAGGGATATACCAAACGAAAGCTGCATACTGGAAATCAGTCCGTGCAGTTTGATGAGGAGGGGGAGGTTGAAAGACCTCTCTTTTACTCTACCATCTGCGGTTCCTTTTCGATAAGCGATCACTTTGGGCAGGCGCACCATGTATATATTGACAGGATAACAGGAAGGAGAGCGTAAACACATGCAAATAAAAGGACTTAAATACATGTTATTTCCAATTAAATTATATAATAAAATGTGGAGAGTGACTATATGGGAAACTTCAGCAATAAAGAAAGCATTGAACCGAACAAGTATCAACAACCACCGCCCAATCCTAAACCCCCCGAACCGATTCCTGAACCTAAACCTATACCTGTACCCGACTCCTGAACCTGAACCGAAATAATACCAAAAATATTCAACCGAGAAAATACAATAAATATTACTAAAATATAAATATCATTACCTGTTGAATATAGAAGGCATTCAAGATGTTAACGAAAAAAGAAATTATTACGATCTTAAAGAAAGAATTGCCCTATTTAAATATATATTCGGCGTAAAAAGAATTGGCTTATTCGGATCTTTGGCAAAAGGAACCCAGAGAGAAGACAACGATGTAGACCTCATCGTTGAATTTGAAAAACCCATAGGCTTGAAATTTATTAAACTATCAGATCACATCGAAAAAGTCCTGGGAAATAAAGTGGATATCCTGACTCCTGCAGGGATTGAAAGCATACGAATAAAAAAAATAGCGGAAGGTATTAAAAAGAGCATCGTTTATGTCTAAAAGAGGAGATTCGGCGCATATTAGATCAGGAAGCATGAAGGCATTAGTCCTTAAGGGCAGAAATGATCACCTCATCTAAATTAACATAATCATTATAACTATCGTTATAATAATATTATTAGGAAATGTATATATACTTTTAAATACATTTTATGATTATAGGAAAAATGGTAGGTAGTTCAGCAACTTCAGCAGTATGGTGAAGCTCCTCTTGCCAAACTGCTGTTATAATTATAAAACAGGCTCGAATTCAATTATTTCCAGGAAAACGGATAGGATAGGAGGAAGTGAATGTTAGAAACTTCTCATGAGAGAGTCAGATTATTGAAAGCAGGAATCGACGGCAAAACGATTGAAAAACTTTATATAATATATAATAATTTCAAAATAATACGAAATCCCATTCTTTTTGTCGGTTTTAATGATAAACATTAACCCTGAGAATGATTGAAAACTATTTGCCTTCATCCTACCATGAAATGCATTGATGATAGAAAAATACCTCAATCAGCTTAAATCCCTCGCAGATCCCGAATCATCAGCAGGTATGGCACGCTTTGGCATCAATCCGGAAAATACCATGGGTGTATCAATCCCAACCCTGCGGAAGATGGCAAAAGATATAGGGAAAAACCATGCCCTTGCGCAGGAGTTCTGGTCATCCGGCATCCACGAAGCGCGGATACTGGCGGGAATGGTTGATGATCCAGTGGAAGTCACCGGGGAGCAGATGGAACGCTGGGCGGCTGATTTTGATTCATGGGACGTGTGCGACCAGGTATGCAGCAACCTCTTTGATAAGACCCGCTTTGCCTATCAGAAAGCGCATGAGTGGAGCGGGAGAAAGGAAGAGTTCGTCAGTAGGGCAGGATTTGTTCTGATGGCTGCGCTATCTGTTCATGATAAGAAGGCCGGGGATGAGAAGTTCCTTGAGTTCCTGCCATTGATCACAAAGGGTGCTCTGGATGAGAGGAACTTTGTGAAGAAAGCTGTGAACTGGGCGCTTCGGCAGATAGGGAAGCGGAACCTGGATTTGAATAAAGCGGCGATTTTGACTGCAAATGACATCCGGAAAATTGACTCGAAAGCTGCTAAGTGGATCGCCTCGGATGCTCGGCGGGAATTGACAGATGAGATGATCCAGAAGAGGCTTCGCAAGTAAATCGCCCCAACAGTTATTAATCCTGAAATGCATAGTATAAATCGAGGTTTTAGTAATGCCAACGATTGCACATTTTGACCTGCCTGCGGATAATGTAGACAGAGCAAAGAAATTTTACGAAAAGCTGTTCGATTGGAAATTCACTCGGGTACCGATGCCCACACCCTTTTTCCTTATAGAGACAAAAGACTTGAACGGGAATGCAGGAGTGGGCGGAGGTATTGGGGAGAGAGGGCTGCCCAGGCAAACTACTATGAACTACATCGGTGTACCTTCGGTTGAAGAATACATAATAAAGGTCAAGACGCTGGGGGGCAACATCAAAATGCCAAGAACAGCCGTGGCAGGCTGGGGCCATCTTGCAATATGCGTTGATACAGAGAATAATAACTTCGGGCTCTGGCAGGAAGATAAGAACGTGAAGTGATATATGAAAGTTTGATCCGCTACTACCCCTCCCCCTCAACTTCCTTCTTCTCCTTTTTCAACCATATTTTTTCTATCTTCTCCCTCGTTTCCTGGAATGTCTCCTTTATCGTCTCCCTGTTGCATAATTCGATCTCAGTACTGCATCCAGGGAACTTTTTCTCACACCTGTCAGCAAGCTCGTAGCATTGTTTTTCAAGGTCTGGCAGATTTTTTTCAATTGCTGCCTTGATATCAAGGGTATCTATCTCAAGATTTGCGCTGCTGATAATGGATGGGATCAGCTGCTTCTGGATGATCTTTAACCTCTCACAGGGGTCTATAGTAACCATGTTATACCACCAATAGAGAATTCATAGTGAAACTTGGATTTATCAGGTATAATAGTTTTGGTTTTAAACGCTGGAAAAATATGAAAAAAAGAAAAAAAACCATCTCTTAGACTTCTTAAATTCAGGATAACTCCATCATCACCCTATCCTGATATAATATCAGCATGCCCGTATTCCTGTTGTACTGGGAAAGCTCAGTTAGCTCGACCATTAAGCTCTCTGTGCCATGGAAAATCTGGTCGAATGTTGATGTTACTATGAGCGCGCTGCTGTCACGCATGTTGAAGGTTTCGCCCAATGCAACAACACTATCATCCACTACTTCTCCATTCCGGAAAAGTCGGAGCCATATCTGCTGTGGTGTCGCCCTGTCATCAGCAGCCATTAGAACAAGGTCATAACCCTGTTTCAATTTAAATGTCTCTGAAGCGGGTGTGAACTTGAAAGTAGTATCAGCAGGGTTATTGCCATTACAGTTAATGTTCTTTTCATAATATCACCCGATAATATTATCGTCTGTTATGGTATATATAACCGTTCTAAAAATAGTCAAGTTATATAAAATTTAATTATATATGATATAATACAGTCCAACTTGCACAAAAAAGATTACACTCTTTTTGTATCTGTCAACCCGAAAAAATCCCGGCAATTCAAAATCGCTCCATTAAATATATTGCCGATGCTTGCCTAAAAAGAAGGGCATGAAGTATATCATAGTCACCGGAGGTGTGATGAGCGGGCTGGGAAAAGGAATAACAGCTGCCTCGATCGGACGGATCCTGAAAAACAAAGGCTTCAAAATAACTGCTATCAAGATAGACCCTTATATCAATATCGACGCCGGGACGATGAGCCCGTATCAGCACGGCGAAGTCTTTGTGTTAAAAGACGGGGGCGAAGTTGACCTTGACCTTGGGAACTATGAGCGCTTCCTTGACATCGAACTCACGCGAGAGCACAACATCACGACAGGAAAAGTTTATCAGACCGTCATCGAAAAAGAGCGCCGTGGGGACTATTTAGGAAAGACGGTACAGATAATCCCGCACATTACCAATGAGATTAAAGAGCGCATCAGGAAAGTGGCAAAAAAGACTGGCGCAGATATTTGCATAATAGAAATAGGCGGCACAGTGGGCGACATAGAGAGCATGCCTTTCCTTGAATCTGTGAGGCAGATGCACAGCGAAGAAAAAGAAGAGGATGTTGCCTTCGTGCATGTGACCCTTGTGCCCCTTGATACGCAGGGTGAACAGAAGACAAAACCCACGCAGCATTCGGTGAAGGAACTGCGAAGCCTTGGTCTTCAGCCTGATGCGATAGTAGCGCGATGCAAGGAGCCTGTGCTTGATGATACTAAATCCAAGATCGCCCTATTCTGCGATGTCCCCGCAAGAGCGGTAGTAAGCGCGCATGATGCGCAGGATATCTATTACGTTCCGTTCCTCATGGAAAAGGAAGGATTGTCTGATTATCTCATGGAGAAACTCAATCTTACACCAAAGGAAGAAACGCTTGAATGGGATGAGTTAATGAAAAAGATGGCTGCCATAGATAAAGAGATACGCATCGGAGTTGTGGGAAAGTATGCACATCTTGGCGACTCCTACATCAGCATCAATGAGTCGCTCAAGCATGCAGGGATAGAATGTAAATGCCGGATAAAGATCGATTGGATCGATGCAGAAGAGTTCGAGAGAAAACCTGAAACCATAGATACACTGCAAAAATACAACGGCATCCTTGTTCCTGGTGGCTTCGGAGTACGAGGAACAGAAGGTAAGATCATGGCGATAAAATACGCGCGCGAACATAATGTCCCTTATCTCGGTCTTTGCCTTGGCATGCAGCTTGCCGTTATCGAATTCGCAAGGAACATTGTAGGGCTAAAGGACGCAAACAGTTCTGAGCTTGCAAAGTCCGAACATCCGGTGATAGACCTTCTCCCTGAACAGGAGAATGTCAAAAATATGGGTGGAACAATGCGACTTGGGAACTTTGAAGCTGTCCTGACAGAAGGTTCGATCGCAAGCAGCATATATGGGGCATGCAATCTGGTTGAACGCCACAGGCACAGGTATGAAGTGAACCCGAAGTACATTGCGCAGATCGAAGAAAAAGGGATGAAATTTACCGGGAAGAACGAACACAGGATGGAGATAGCTGAGATACCAGGACATAAGTTCTTTTTCAGTTCCCAGTTCCATCCTGAGTTCAAGTCAAGACCTGGTAAGCCTTCGCCGCCATTTCTGGCTTTTGTAAAAGCGGCGCTCGGTTGAATTTGTTGAACTGGATCAAATTTATACCTGATTAAGCATCGTATGATCTGTTTTACCCGTGTGCGCTTCCGGGGAGATATTTTTATCAAGTGCGCGCTGTCGGCGGGGCTGCGCCAGTGGGGGGGCGAGGAGGGGGCTGGGGTCTGGTGAGATGGGAGCGCAGGGTTTTGGCGTGATGAACGCAGATCTAACGTATCGGCGCCTCTCACATAAAACGAAACTACAATTGAACATAGATTCAACTGATAACAACGAATCCCACAGATTTAAATAAATAGAGTGGATTTAGAGCATCTTGAAGAAATAGCAGATGATCGCGGAGATAATGGTGGAGAGAAAACAAGTGCTGGCAGATGGGATTAAGCAATGACGGACCTTATTCCGAAAGACTACGCGGTTCTTCTTAATGATATCAAGCAGCGTATCCGCTCGGCTCAGTATGAGGCACTGAAAACTGTAAACAAGGAAATGATTTCTCTTTACTGGGACATCGGACGGATGATTATTGAGCGACAGAAAGAGGAAGCATGGGGTAAATCCGTAGTTGAACGCCTTGCCAGGGATTTACGGGCATAATTTCCAGGTGTTCATGGTTTCTCAGCACGTAATATCTGGTACATGCGAAACTTTTACGTGACCTATGCAAAGAATAGAAAACTACAACCAATGGTTGCAGAAATTGGCTGGGCGCATAATTAGATCATAATGGAGAAGTGCAAAGACGAACTGGAAAGTGAATTATATATCTTGCAAAGGGATATACCAAACGAAAGTTGCATACTGGAAATCAGTCTGTGCAGTTTGATGAGGAGAGGGAGGTTGAAAGACCTCTTTTTTACTATACTTATCAGGAGTTCGTATGAGTTCGCTGTTGATTTTTATTCATGGACGGCGACGCAGATATATAAGGTTACACTGAATCAGATGCTGTTACCTGATAAGATTGTCCAATCTGCTCAAAACCCGCCACGTCCCTGCGCTCCAGTTTTCTCCTGATCTTCTCAAAAAGCCTGACCGTTTCCTGCGAATACAGGCGTTCCCCACAGTGCAGGCAAACCTCTGCCCCGACCATGATGATAGCGGTATTCACGCCCCCTCTTATAAGCTTCTCAACCTCTTTTTCTTCAAGCACACCCCCGCAAACGGGGCATTTATCGAAAGGTTTTGTCAGTTTCATCATCTTCTCCTTTGCCAGTTTATCCATTTATCAGGGTCTGGTCGGTATACTGTTACCAGGACTGTCCATTTTGTATCTTTATTATAAGCCCATACGCTATGAACAGGTTCATTTTCAGATGTATTACCATATATTAAGCAACTCAGATAACGTTTATCAACTGAATAATCCTCAATTATCTTTCCTGCAAGAACAGAGAAATAGATCTCATCATATGTGATCTTATCATTTTGTGCTTCCTCATCAGCGTGATCCGTAATACGAATATGTCTTTCCTTAATTGCATTCTGGGTGTCTCTAGCTTCCATTCATAAGCCCCTAATAAGGCATCTTCTATCATTAATTGTACATATATCCTATCATTTCTTGAAGCTGTGCAAGATTACATCGAAGAGAAGGGCTTACCTGAAGTAATAAAGCGGAGTGATACGCTTATCGCTCATTTCCAGGTGTTCCCAAAAGGTGAAACTAACCCTGCTGTCCCCGACCGCGGCGCCTGTGGTCTGTGCGGGGGAGGGGGCCGGGTATTGCTTTTCGGATTCTAATAAATTCAGCCATCGGGGCGCAGAGACACAGAGGAAAAAATAAGGAATCTTTCCGAGAATTCAGGGGCAGGCGCTGCAGATTAATCGCTTGAATTACATATTCAGACAGTCGCGGCGCTTCACGGAATCCGAAGCACCCGCACCGCAAAGGTCGCAAAGAGCGCAAAGTAATTTCAGCAGCTATTGTCATGGAATAGAAAACCAACCACAGAGGGCACAGAGTTCACAGAGATGGGATTATTTTTTTTCTTTGCGCTCTGTGTTTTCTCAAATCAGGTTTTCCCAGGATTGAGCGGTTTGACAAAACTTCCATACCCCATGACGCAAAGGGGGGGGGAACATGTCCCTTGTGTTTCGGGATTAGCCGATCAATTTACATATATTTTTAATCCCACACGCTTATATATATACTAAGTTATACGTCATATCTTGTAAAATAATGCTTCCGCTTGCAGGATGACGAGTGATATGGAAACCATCAATAAAAAAACCTTGAGCGAACGGGATATCTGCAACAAATACATTACTCCTGCTATTGTTAATGCGGGATGGAACCTGTTCAATCAGATACAGGAAGAAGTGACCTTCACAAAAGGTCGTGTGATTGTGAAAGGGCATATATGGAGCCGTGGTGAGTCAAAGCGCACCGATTTTCTGCTATCATATAAACCCAATATTCCTGTTGCGATAATAGAAGCTAAAGATAATAATCATGGTATCGGGGAAGGTATGCAGCAGGCGCTTGTGTATGCAGAGATGATGGATGTGCCATTTGTCTACAGCACTAATGGCGATACGTTCATAGAACATGACCGCACAGCTAAATCAGGACAAATTGAAAGAGAGCTTACACTTGATGCTTTTCCTTCCCCTGAAGAGCTGTGGAGGCGATACTGTGCCTGGAAAGGTATTGATGAAACGAATAAGCAGATCGTTACCCAGGATTATTACACTGACAGCAGCGGTAAAATTCCCCGGTATTACCAGCTTGTCGCCATAAACCGAACTATAGAAGCGATCGTGAGAGGACAAAACCGAATACTTCTGGTCATGGCTACGGGTACCGGAAAGACCTTTACGGCATTTCAAATAATCTGGCGCCTGTGGAAATCATGACATAGAACACGGATTGCACGGGCGCGCCGAGCAAAGCTCATACTCGCCAGCTGGTGAGAAT
>CBFFLL010000106.1:0-7812 GCA_965642175.1 Candidatus Methanoperedens nitratireducens
GCCCTCACCTCAGCCCTCTCATGCTTCTCCTCATACTTCCTCTGCGCCGCCCACAGAGCAGGCGCATCCTTGCCCCTCACCATCGCTCGTCAGCCTCTTCCTTATCCCCACCAGCGTCGGCGTATTGATCGCCACCCCTGAGATAATCGCCTGACCGCAAGTGAAGGAAGCTCTGATATCAGCTCCCTGCTCGCGCTCTGGGCTATCTGCTGCTGGTCTGTCGGGTTGATTATCCGCATCGTTATCTGGGTCATGCACTGTGAAAGGGAATCTGCCTTTATTTGCGGTTCCCTTCTTGATAATTCAATAATCTGAACTACAATCCCTCAATATACCTCTCAGCCGACACAGCCGCGATCGCCCCATCCCCAACAGCCGTGGCTATCTGCCGAAGCGGTGTGACCCTGCAGTCCCCTGCCGCAAAGATGCCTTTAACAGATGTTTCCCTGCTATCGTTCGTGATAATGAATCCCCATTCGTCCTTCTTGACATCAGCAAAGCCGGTGTTCGGGATAAGCCCCACGTAAATGAACACGCCGTCGGTCTTTATCTCTGATATCACATTCGTTTTCACGTTCTTGACCAATACCTTTTCCACGACCTGCTTTCCCAACACCTCCTCAATAACCGAATCCCACACAAAGCTGATCTTCGGGTTGGCAAAAGCATGTTCCTGGTTGATCCTTTCTGCTCTCAGTTTGTCCCGCCTGTGCACAACAATGACTTTTTTTGCCATTTTTGTGAGGTATATCGCTTCGGTGATGGCTGAATCCCCGCCGCCCACAACCACAACTGTCTTTTCCCTGAAGAAAAAGCCGTCGCATGTGGCGCAGTAAGACACGCCTCTGCCGATCAGTTCAAGTTCGCCCTTCGCGCCAAGTTTTTTTGGGGTCGTGCCGGTAGTGATTATCACTGTTTTGGTCTCAAACTCGCCCTCGCTCGTCTTAACAAGCTTTGTCTTTCCCCTGTCCTCAATAACTTCCACTTCTACCATGCTCTTTGTCTCAAGCCCGAATTTGAGAGCATGCTGCTCGAACTTTCCCGCAAGTTCAGCGCCTGATATCTCCTGGAAACCGGGAAAATTCTCCACCATGTCGGTAACTATGATCTGCCCACCCACGCCCATTTTTTCAAGAAGCACTGCATTTAGCATCCCCCTTTTCGCATATATCCCGGCAGTAAGACCTGCGGGACCTCCTCCGATAATAACAACGTCGTATATCATGATTTTTATCCTGTTCGCGTAAGATTACCTGCAAGCATAATAACTTTTATCATGCTGTGCGATTCATCAATCATCGGTTAGAGTTTGACAGAGTCGGTATGTATTCGTTTCCAAAATATCAATGATTTCATATGAATATCCAATTTAATTTAAATCGAACACGGATGACGCGGATTACACGGATTTTCACGGATCCGCGCGTATCCGCGTCATCCGCGCAATCCGTGTTCTATCACAATGTCGCTATTAACAGATGACTATTTTAGTGCGATTATTTTCTTTTCATAAAAACTATCAAGCAGTCTCTGGCATCTGGCTTCAGCATCGCCCTGCGACAACTGGTATTTTATCCTCATAGCCTCAACAATATCAGGTATGCCTGTCTTTCCATCACACCTGTCAAGGATATCATTTGCAATATTTGATATGGTAAGGAACCTGTTATTTATATCGAACAGCCCGTGTGTCTTCTCAGGCTTTGCGCTGCTGCCCTGATGTTCTGTCATCATGACATCGTGCATGATCTTCCCCCAATTAAAATTGAAAGTCCCCACGAACACTCCATCATTTAAGGCCGGATAAGATCCCGTATTTCCTTGATTTGTTGTGCCCTGACTTTTTATCGATTTTTCCCGGTAAGCCCTGTTCATCACTTCAACAAGGTCAGGTACGCTGCCTGCGGCGTTTTTATCATGCGAGATATAGAGGAAAAGATGCTCCCTGTCAAGGGATCTCCATATCTGGAAATCCTTATACCTTTTAGAAAGCAGGGCATCGAAAGTCTTTATTACAGCGTCAGTATCCTTTTTCGACATCCCACGCACAACGTCACATTCGTACCAGAGTGAAATATCAAGATCATCATCCTGCTTTATTTTTGCTACACCAAACTTTTCCGGGTTCTCATACACTTTTGAATGTTTGGTAAGCTGGAAACTTCCAAAAGACATTGAACGGATAATACTGCTGTTCGCAAGCACGAAATTCATGGTCTCTTTTGCTTCTTCAGGCGTCTCTGTGGGGAATCCGAAGATCAGGAAAAGGTGCGTCCAGATACCTGCATCAGAGCAGTATTTGCATATCTTCCTGACATTTTCTTTCTTGATCCCTTTATCCATGCATGCAAGTATGCGCTCATTCCCTGATTCCAGTCCGAAATACAGCATTTTACATCCTGCGCGAGCCATTTTCTGGCTTATCTCTTTCGAAAAAGCAGGTTCGAACCTTGAATCAGCAAGCCAGGATATATTCAGGTCGTTTTGAATTATCTTATCAGACAGGGCGCTGATCAATTTTGGAGATAATCCTTCATCCTGGAATGTAAAAAATCCTGTCCCGTATTTCTTTTTAAGAACATCGAGGTCGTTGTACAGCATACCTGCTTCCCTCGGGCGATATTTCCCCGAATAACCGAAGCTGTGGTCGCAGAACGTGCATTTCCCCCAGTAGCAGCCTCTTGATGAGAGAAGTGGCAAAACAAGATGTGGGGACAGGTACAGTTCAAGCGGAAAACCATCGAAATCAGGAGTGGGAAGCGAATTGATATCTTCACCTGCCGGGCTTAATTTATTCATCCTGATCTTGTCTCCTTTTTTATAGATGAGGTTCGGAACGTTTTCTATATCAAATCCGTTTTCCAGATGTTTGATGAGTCCAAGCAGGGCAGTTTCTCCTTCATGAACGATAATGCTGTCAATAATAGAGAACAGCCCATCATTATTGCTTATTTCATTTATAAGGCGGGTAAAAACACTTCCACCGATGTTGATATGTATTTTATCATCAGCTTTTTTGATAAGATTTGCCAGAGTCAGCCCGGGAATCAACTGGCTTGTATTGATAATTGAAATACCAACGAGATCCGGTCTTTTTTCGAGAATCTCTGGAACTGTTTTTTTCTCGAAGTATTCAATAAATAGATTTTCTTTCCTGTCGTTTATCGCAGCAAACACATCCTGACTTGCGCGGCATGAGTAGCGCATGTCATAAGCATGAAATGTCAGGTTAGTGGGATAATATGCCACTGACGCAAGCTTAAGTCCTAGTTCGAGAATCCTGAAGGCATCGTTCAATTCGTTAAAATCATAGAATTTATCTTTATCTTTTAGGATACTTTTTGCCCTGTCAACCCTGTCAACAATATATTTACCTGCCAGAACAGAACCACCAAGCATGGCGTATTGCTCTTTAAGACCAGTCTGCAATTCAGTTCTGGATTCAAGCTCCTGTAATTTCGCATAGGACCTCTCATAAGAGCCCCGCATTCCCTGTTTACTCAGGAGATCGTCATAAAAGGACACATTCACATCCATCTGCTCTACATCGCAGCCATGGGCTTTTAAAAGGGCTGTAAGTGAAGGGAGGCTCAGGTACGGCTGGGTCGGTATCCACTGGGGAGGGAATATTAACTTTGTAAGCATGATTTTTCTTATGGTGAATAAAGTACAATTAGAATAAAACTTTTGGTGCTTCGAACGATCAGGCTGGCTGGAGAAGATCGATTTCGATTACGTGATTAACAGCAACATTGAAAATGAACTCTGGGAGAAGTAAATCATCGCTTATATCAGATTGTGATTGCTTTTGAAGTAGATCAGAAGGGCGTACTCGTTACTCATAAGGTATGGCAACATGGGAAAACCTTGCTTATATGGATCGGAAGAAGGAACGGTACCTGGTGGCACTTAGAGCAGGAATCAAGGGAACAGGGCTTCTTGAGGAGATTAGAATCCCAAAGGAGGATTGGGTCAATACGGGGGATAAACAGGTTGCTGCTTCTGTTATTTAAGGAAGGAGAAAATATGTAGTGGTATGGAATGCCTCCGTTGCATAAACAAATAAAAAGGAAGTTTGGGGTCACAAGGAGCCTTATTACGAATGGCAAAAGAAAAAGATTCAGTTTCACCTTTGAGTGGACAAAAACATTAGGTGAAGCTGATAAATACGATGGATATCAGGTATTCGTAACGCATGAATTTGATCTCAGCGAGAAAGAGGTAATCGAGTCTTACAGAACACGAGACCAGATAGAGAAAGCCATACGAACGCTGAAAAGCGTGCTTGGGTTGCACCCTCAATATGTCAGGACTAAAGAGCATGTTCTTGGCAACATATTCGTCTGTGCTACGGCATTCCAGCTTCGCTCCATACTGGGAATGAGGCTCAAAGATGAGGGAATCGATATGAGTGTGGAGGAAGCTATAAAAACACTTGAGCGATTAAAAGCCGTGCATATTGTCGTCAAAAAGGATGAGGGTGTACAGGTTATCCGAAAGCTTAGTGGCATCGATAGCGAGACCAGGATATTGGTTGAAGTTTTTAACATGGCTGAAAATGAAAAATTTCATGAAGTGGACACCGAAAAGTTTATGTAATGCAAAACTCATGATAACGATTGGTCTGCCTGTAGCTCTGCTCTTACTGCTTATCCTGAGGATTTAGATTTTACTTGCTTACTAATTTTTCCAAAACCGTTCTCGGCAGGTCCTTTGCTATGTCTATTTTGGTTCTGCAGGCAGCAGGTATTCCATGCTTCTTTGCCTCAGTTCTCAGGTCTTTCAGGGCAACTTTTTTTACGAGTTCTTCCAGTGCCAAACGGGGAGTTCCATCTATGCATGCAATCCTCGCATTCAAACATTCGCAGCCCATCTTATGCGCAGCCTCTTCTTGCTCAAGTTTCTCTAAGTCGATAAGTCTGGCTGCCTCCAGTTCATTCAGAGTGAGCTCTACCACTTCCAGGTCGCATACTGGGATACCTCGGGGCTTGAAATACACTGCATTTGGAAGACATGTTATGCGTCTTTTTACTCGTTTGGTCATAGTTTACTCACAAATATATCCAGTGCTTCTATGAACTTCTGTTCTTCAAAGATATTATCAAGGCTCATCACAGCGTTCACATGATAGTAGCGATCGATTGAGTAGGCTCTTAAGTGCGGTGCGAAGTGCTTCAGAGTTGAGAGCATGCGCGATGCGAAGTAGTAGGTAATTCCTAAGAAAATCACCATATCATAGTTGCCCTGTCCATCGAAGCCTTTCCACTCAGGGTCTTTCAAGAGGTTCGTTACCTCGTGAAGCCCAAGATCGCTTGAAACGGGTGTGTACCCTTTTTCGAGGAATGTTTTAATGGTGTGTGCTGTCGCTGCTACTGGTATGCCCTTTTTGCCTATCTCAATGACTTTGTCAATCACGCCGTTCTGAAGGATCTCTGCACCCACTATTAAGATCGGGCGCTTCGCTTTCTTCACGAGCGCTGCTAAGATTTCTGGCTTTGTCACTCTGGCTTGCTTTGGTCCCGCCACATCCGCTAAATTCCAGGCTTTTGGCATTTTTCGTCCTCCTCTATACAGACTCAGGCCGGGGGGAGTAAGGTGGTTTAACTTCCTTGAGCAAGCGCACAAGATTTGTAGGATTGAACCCTGGATCGAATTTTCTCATCGGCCCCTCAAGGATCTTCATCCTTTCAAGTTCGATCTTCCAGCCGTATTTCTCCTCAAGCACTCTGAGCAGGTCTTTTCTTCTCGCTACTGGTAAGTCGGTTGCTGTGCGCACGAAGAGATGCCAGTCATCTGGCAGCTTGCCAAGATACTTCTCACTCAATTCAAGATAATGGCTGAGCTTTATCGCTCTTCCCTTATCTGTATCATTTGGTCTTATCACCAGTCTTGCCATCTTTACAATTGCCTCTTCCTTAGTTTCTGCGATATATAGCATGTGCTCAGGTCCTGGCTCAACCTGAATGCTGGATGAGTCCCTGATATCATACAACATCCAGTCCTCAGGCTTGTCCTTTCTGCCCATGAAGCTTCTTCTGAACTTCGCTCCCTGGGGGCCTATCACTGCTGGTATGCCTAAGCGATTGAAGCCTGTTGCGATCGATGCAGCTTTTTGGGACATTGCCCCCCATGATAAGCCAACTGCACCAACGCGATTGAGAATATAGTCTGCTATTTGTTCATAGTTTCCTCTCAAAGGTATTTTAGCAAAAATATTGGCCACTTTCATGGCTGCTCCAGCGATGTGTGCATTTGCAACGCAACTACCCACGTTTACAAGTCCGCCTGCATTGAATACCCCCGGAAATCTTTCGTAGAGCGTCAACCCCTCTTCATTCTTGTATTTGCCGATGTCTATGGCGTGACAGCCTGAAACCATGACTATGTAATTTCTATTCAAGAACTCTTCGCATACATCATAGACTGCTTTTGCATCGTCAGGATAGTTTGCGCAGCCGATCGGTGCAATGATGCCTGGAATTGTGCCCAGCACGATAGGAGCCCCCACTTTACGAATTTCTGCATCATCAATTGCTCCCCTGCCGGATCTAACTTTGCCCTTCTCATTTCTCAAAACTTCAATTCCTGCTTTTATCATGACATCAACGATCGGTATACTCCGGGGGCATTCCCACTCGCACTTGCCGCAGGTCATGCATGTTGTTTGAAGCATGTTGATCAAGAGCGAGTTATCACCTTTCTCGGCTGCTTCCATTGCCAGACCTGGTCTCAAGCCGTGATGGCACACAAAGGTGCAGGCGTTACACTGGGTGCATTCTGCAACCCATTTCTTGAACTCTTCATCGCTCATAAGCTGATTCTTTGACTTTCTTACTTTTGCAACTTCAATAGCAAGATTCACTACTACCGGGCCTATGATATCAGGATCAGTAATCAGAGCACCTGGTGCACCTGCCAGCAAATCCCTGAGTATCTCCTCCGGCTTATCCTTTGTTCGATCAGGTAAGCCGTAGCAGATTTTCTCATTAGTAGCGATCACCGGTATTCCTTTGCACTTGCATTCTTTCAACACATCTGTGCGAACGCATTGCTCATCTGTAACTATAACATCCGCAAGTCCGCTTCTTATCACTCGCAGCTGCTGTGCAAGTGTACCTGCGTATTTTGCCTTTTTGTTATATCTTGTATTGTCATGGGCTGTGCAGCAGCAGGCAGCAAATTCAATCTTATCCCAGAGATAATTTATGTCTAAGTAGTCAAGTATACCCGTACTTGGCATAACATTATGTCCTATTCCTATGATCACTGGCTTTGTGCTGTCGATCGAGCCAAAGCCATATTCAATTAAAGGGGCATTTGGATCCGCTTTAGGGAAGTTCAATGCAGAGATTTGCAGGATATCTGCTACCTCCATAGCAAGCTGGTCAAGCATGCCGCAGTGCAAACTTTTTGACTCAAAGTCTATGTAACTCCCCTCTTGTCCAGTGTGCAGCGATGAGACTAAGGATTCAAATTGCTCTTCGACATAGCTCAGCACTTCATCGAAGTCCCCGATGGTCTTAGGCTTAATGCCTGTTACAAGTCTTGTTACAGGTGCCTCCACGTTCACATTCACTCCAAGATCGATTGGGACATCCTTTCCAAACTTGTGCACCAGAGAATGGTATACATGCCTTGCGTGCGATGCATGTGCTGCGTGCCCCAGGCAGACAGCAGCAAGCACGATTCTGGATTTCTGGGTCATAAGGTCAATGCCGCAGGCGCCCTCTTTATTGCCCGTGAGGTCGCAGGGACCTTGAGTGCATAGATTGCAAAAATCCTGATGGGGTGCATAGAATGGCTTGTATCTGC
>CBFFLL010000106.1:7822-8976 GCA_965642175.1 Candidatus Methanoperedens nitratireducens
TACCTGGCTTGGGAGTTGGACCCATCGGCTCCCAGGCTTCCTCTTCTTCCACGACTTTTCCGATTTTTATCTCAACATTTTCCATTCCCACTACAACATATCTACCTGATTTTATGACTTCTTTTTCCATATTTCCCCTTCAAAGTTCTTATGGCTAATCTCTCATAGACGTATTAATATTGAGCTTAGATCGATCCCGGCATTCCTGCATCTCCTTCACTGCCATTTACAAAACCTCAAAAGCAAGATTAATGGCTGTGGTGCTCTTTCCCACGGTTTTTTCATGAAGAAGACTTATACTGATTGGAATTATATTTTATCCCGCATATATACGGGATACCTGCTGCTTACGGAACTAAAATAGACATAGCAGAGGACATGCCGAGAGAATCTTTGGGAAAATTAGTGAGCAATTAGCATTTAGAGCACAGCTGCATTTTTACTTTTTTCTACAAAAATGCTCTAAAATAATTTTCCTCTCCCCTCTCTGGATAATTTCACCTAAGGTAGATGGGGATATGTCAAATGTCTTTGCGAGTTTTTCAATTGTAATCTTTTTTGGGTAATCGTAATAGCCTTTTTCAGATGCTGCCCTGATGATTTCTTCCTGCCTTTTGGTAAGCAAACTCTTTTTGCTTAAATGAATAGCGCTCTTAAGTTCTACCTCACATCCAGTCTCTTTTAGATTCTCAATCAGTCCAGAAAGAGACCCTTCAGCGCCTGTGATGAGTTTCCATTCCACGCTGCCGTCCTCAAGGCTTGAAGCCGAGGTCAGAAAGCAATCCGAACCTGTCAAAGCTCTGCATGCAGAACATCTCTCTGTAACAACAGAACCTAAAACACCGTTTTTCAATTGAGATATATCGATTTTACAGACATCCGGGTGTTTCTTTATTTCTGCTACGATCTCATCGGTATTCTCCCCAATTATCTCGATCAGCCCTCGACCTCCGGACTTACCATAAGGCATACACTCTATAAACTTTATTGGAGCAGGGTATTTTTTGCAAACATCCTTTACCCAGTTATCGGGCATTGTTATTCTGAGTATTACTTCTCTCATTCAAATCCTATAATGTGCTTGCTATAGAAATACTGTGGCTCAAAGGGAGTGCATATTTCGACATGCTTGACATCAATGCAGTCAGGGACAG
>CBFFLL010000107.1:0-686 GCA_965642175.1 Candidatus Methanoperedens nitratireducens
GCAGATGTGGACTGTGTGGTAGGAGTCTTGTTGAGGCATAAGGCCCCCAGATAAGGCTGACGTGAGCACTATACCAGTGAAAAAGCAAAAGCTACGATCAATAGCATCAGTAGTCTTTTTTCATTCGCGGAGAATTTAATCGCAGGTTCTCCGCTATTTATGCTGTATAGGACATGCTTTGCATGCCCTTCATTTAGTTTTTTACGGATTTTCACGAATCCGTGCTTATCCGCGTCATCCGCGAAATCCGTGTTCTATATCACAATTTTTCTCTTAACCATTACTTTATGTAAAGTACGCCCTTACCGCCCACGACAACGTCGCCCGTATATTTCTTATACGTTACTCCATCAACCGCCTCTGTGCCTTCTGCCTTATACACCGGCATCATCTCAGCCACGGCGCCATTGACTATTATCGTCCCCTTTGCCATCTCGCTCCCCGGTCTGCTTGTGTTGCCTCCGATCACGATCTTACCACCGTTATTGGATAATCCGGGAAGGATACCAACATTTCCCTTAACATCTATCTCGCCACCACACATGTGCTCTCCCAGAAAGTCAAGCGCGCTGCCCATTACTGTGATCTTCCCGCCCCGCATGCCGCATGTCTCGCCACGGTATCCGGCGCCCAGGTAATAGCGTGCATCTCCTTCTATGATAAGCTCTCCGCCCTTCATCTCCCTG
>CBFFLL010000107.1:696-8943 GCA_965642175.1 Candidatus Methanoperedens nitratireducens
GCCCATGAGTCTGCGTTGCCAGATAACGTGATCTTGCCTCCGCTCATCTTAGCGCCAAGATGCATGTCCACGTTCCCTTTTATCAAGATAAGGCCTGCTGTCATTCCTTCTCCAATACGCTTCACGCGCGAAAAGTTGCCTTCCATGACTATTTTGGTATCAGCAGCCGCGCCAGTGCCTTCCACTTTTATTAAAAAAAGTTCGCCAAGCGTGGTCTTATAGTTCCCCATATAGGCTTCCATGGACTGTATTTCCTTTTCAGATTTCCCCGCGAATTTATCGGGTGAAATGTTCTCAGCTTCAACTGATATTTTGATATCATTTTTTGTTTTAATTGTCACTGTCTGCATGTTATCTCACCTCCGCCGGGAGAATTCCAGCCTTTACGACTTTCGGATGCGTGAGGTAGGCATCCTGAACCATATAGTTCGCAAGACCGATAGAATAATAGTTCTTGAATTTGTTCTTTATATCCTTCATCATAACTTCCGTGTGTTCCCTGGGCACTGACGCATCCACCCAGAACGTCCTGCCCATTGGCGTGGATGTTATCTGCCCGTCCTTCACCACGACCTCGCCGCCTTTTATGGTATAAGCTGCGGACTGGAACGCGCTCTTGACCTTTGCATGTTCTACCGAGGGGTCTATCTGGTCTGGTTTAAGGTCGTATATCGCGATATCTGCATCTGCGCCAATACCGAGGTGTCCTTTGGTATCAAGAATTCCGAGCACTTTTGCAGATCCTGCGCGGGTCATTATAGCTATGTCGTTAAAGTCAAGCTCGCGGTCGATCCCGGGGAGTTTTGTCCTCTTATGTACAGCCTCATGGAGCGTCTTTATCTCCTCCTGTCGCTTTTTATTGCTCATAAGAAGCGCCATAACCTCAGGATAATTCACGAACGGACCGCCGTTGGGGTGGTCTGTAGTTAGCAATACCTTATACGGATCCTTCGTGAGCAGCGCAAGTTCAAGTCCTATCGCCCACATTATGGCATGGACTGATATCTGTTTGACGTAAAAGATAGGCACTACACCTGATGCATCTTCACACTCCACATCGCCGTTGCCCCATTTTGCATGCAGCAGTTTGGCATTGGCATACTGCATAGGTCCGTCTGCCGTCATGGTTGTGGCGCTCCCGAAGATCAGTTGACCCATATCAATGGTAACGTTCTCGCTGTTGTTAAGGAAATTGGCGACTTCGTCTGCTTTTGATTCGAGATCTCCCCAATTGGTGCCGCCCCATGCATTGAAAAGGACATGCGTCACATGTAGCACCTGCCTGTCCTTACTTGCTTTGACCTGGTTGGCAAGCTCCATACTGGCAAGTGTTGTCTTAATATTTCCTGGTTTTCCAAGGTTATTGCAATGAAGATGCACGGAATGGGGAAGCCCCAGCATCTCGTTCGCTTTCATTAATGAAACAATGATCTCTCTTGGCGTGACATCAAAGCTCGGGACTACATCGTCAAGTCCTGTAACGTTCTTTCCATATCCCCACATCTCACCGCCGCCCGGGTTGACCACCTTGACGCCGAACCCTCTTGAAGCAAGCAGACCCCATGCCACGTATGCAGCCAGCTTGTCCATGTCTTTCTCGCGCACGAAATCCATCGTAGGCCAATTGCTCCCGAAAAGCGTTAGAGCGCCTTTATCTATGATCGGGATTTCCTCAAGTTCTTCATGTGTGTGGCGGGCTTTCATTATTGCCTGCGCCGCCTCGAACACAGTGGTATATCCCATCTGAGCATAGCGGTATCCCATTGCATAGACGTTCGGAACCGTGTATCCTGTGGTCGGTCTTGTGATCTTTGTCCTGGGACTGACACCTGACCTTGTATCCTCGGGACGCATTAGCCTTCCCACGTTCACTTTTGCGCCTGCTATATGAGAGTGCGCATCAACACCGCCCGGCATCACAAGCCTTCCGCCTGCATCAATGACCTTTGCGCCGCTGCCAACTTTACTCACAACCGTGCCGTCTTTGATGCATATATCTGTCTTATCGCCTTTGATCCCGTTCTTAGGGTCAAATACTGCTCCGTTCTTTATAAGCAACTCCATTTTAATCACCCCTTATCGCTCTGACGCGTTCAGTGATCTTTTCAAGGATCTCAATATCTGTCGGATGTGTGGGTTCTATCAGTTTTCTGTATCTAAGTGAGACACCGTCCATCCTGTACGCCGTTCCCTCAACTTCCACACCGCATATTGCCACAGGTATCACCACATTTGCAACTTCTGTCGTGGGATTCCAGTACGGGTCAATCTGGACAACAGGTATCTTCGCAAGATGTCTAACTGATTCAGCCGGGAAATGCGCTCCTGCATCTCCTGCAATTATCATCGCGGCATCTGTCTCTTTTCTTACCAGTAAGTCGTTCGCTGCCGTCTCACCCGGATTATAATACGGCGCGCCGCGGGCAAAATCTACCGCAGTACCATATCCTGTCTCCCAGGCGCACACCTGACCGAATCCTGTTACGTTGTAGTGCCCTCGCATCGGAGTGATGACATATTTTGTAAATGAGTTAAGTTCGGTGATCAGGGATATTGCATTATCGATATTCTTGTATCTTGATATGCTCTGGGTTAGCCCCATACCGAAGAACACTGCGCCGAACTTTGCAGCCTTCAATGTATCTACGAGTTTCACAAGCTGTTCTTTCGGGACGCCACCAACTGCATCAGGCACTACCGCAGCCTGTCCTGCAAGTATCGCCCTAAGAGCTGAAATAATGAGGTAATCGCTTCCCTGCTGCACCTGAATGTATTCATCAGCCATTGCTGCTGTTTCGGTCTTTCTTACATCGACCACAATGACCTTGCGTCCACGCCTCCCTTTCTCATTAAAAAATCCCTTTGCAAAAACAGAATATCGCCCCATGTGCCTGGGATGGGCATGCACGGGATTGCTGCCCCAGAACACAACGATATCAGCCCTGTTCTTTACCTGGCCAAGAGTAGCTGTCGGCAGACCTTTCTCATGCACCGCAAGCGTGGACGGGGCGTGGCAAACTGAAGCAGTATTATCTATGATGCCGCCGAGTTCTTCTGCAAGCAGGATGCCTTTTTTATGTACTTCGCAAAAAGCTGAAGCCCAGCCGTAAAGAAGCGGTCTTTTTGAGCCTGCCAGCATCTGCGCGGCAGCCTCTATCGCTTCATCGTATGAGACCTCTTTGAACTCGCCTTTCTTATCAGTGCGCATCATCGGGGCTTTTATCCTGTGGTGTCCCATGATCTTTGAGACACCGATCGTGCACGCACGCTTGACCTCAGTGATCTTATTATTATCCACCGTGACAGTTATGTCATCGCAATTGCATCCGCAAAAAGGGCACAGGGCATCGGTTATTACTGTCATTACTTGTACCTCGCTATCAGTTCTTTCATCAAAAGTATCTTTTCATTCGTGGCTTCTACCTGTGCCGGTATCCCTTTGAAGCCAGGCATTCCGCACCCTTTCGTGTCGGGATCGACAACTGCGTTCGCCCATGGTCCCATTGGTATGAATGCCAGACCATCCGGGTTACCGTTGTTTTCCTTCAATTTCACAACCACCTCACCGTGTGCGGTCTTAACTTTTATGTTACTCCCGGGTTCGCCCAATTGCCCCACATCCTTTGAATTCAATTCACAGTATGCTGTTGCTTCCTGATAATCAGAAGAGGTCTTATTTTCAATAGTTACTCCCTGATCAATTGTTCTTCCTGTTATCAAATTTACTTTTAATGTCATCTCTTCCCTCTTTTTTATTGATAGTCGTGTTAATTTACGTCCATGTTTAAAAAGTATGTGATTTTGTTCGATTGGAGTATACTAATTAAATGAACAAAATAACACAAAAAAAATCACAAAAATTGACGGGAAAAGTAAAAAAAATGAAAATTAAAACCTGGCATCTGCCATCTGATGTACTGGCATGGAATATGCTTCAGGTTCAAGCGTCAGGTCGATCTCAGGGAGAATATCCACATAATTTATCAGTTCATGGAAAATTTCATGCCTTGGACTTACAATGATCACATGGGCCGGAGGATGTATCTTACGCAGCCTACCGATCGCCGCACTTGCTTCATCTGAAAGTGGAACAATAGACGCGGCTTCACAGCATGTTCTCAATGGACTTTTCATTACATGGATGAGAATATTATCCGCAAAAGCTGGCTCCAGCCTTCTTGCCTTATCCGCGAAAGTCAGACGCGCATATCTGACAAGGTCGCATAGAGCTGTCTTAACCTTTGACATGTCATCGGCCCTAACCACAGCCAACGAATTAACATTTTCAATCTGTTTTTTAAAGATGTCCATTTTTTAACCATCTTCTTTATGTCGTATCATATATATAAACAGTAGTGTCACTATAATACTACCAAAATACTACATTCACACTAAAAGACCCACTGAGATCGCCCGGATAACAATCGCACTGTTTATATCATTCCTGAAATGTATGTGAGCCAATGAAAAGGGACTATCTTTCTTATTTCCCAAAAAGCTCATTCTATTCCAACCAGCTTGAAGCTATGGATGCCATCCATGGGGGGCTTATCAATAAACAGGTCGTACTGTTCGAAGGAGCGTGCGGGACAGGGAAAACCCTCAGCGCTCTTGCCCCTTCCATCCATATAGCAAAACTTGAGAAAAAAACTGTTGTCATAGCCACCAATGTTCACCAGCAGATGGCGCAGTTCATTGAAGAGGCAAGAGAAATACAGAAAAAGAACAATATCAAGGTCATTGTCCTGAAAGGCAAAATGCTGATGTGCCCTAAACCGAATATGGATTACGATACATGCAGCCTGCTGAGGGATAATACCTACAAATTACTGGAACAGGAAAAAGACCTCACACATCTTAAAAATGAGATGAAGTCAGTTAAAGATAAACAAAAAAGAGTGAAAGAATCGGGACTCATAGAACTTCAGCGAGAATTGAGCAGGGAGTCGGATAAATACGAAAGACAGCTCCAGGACCTTCGAAAAAACTCCTGCGACAAGCTTTTTACTCTGCTCAGGAACGATAATGATGATTTCCATTCATGGCTATTTTCAGGAGTGCGAACACCTGAAGAAGTTGCAGACTGGGCTTTATCAAATGATTGCTGCGGATATGAACTCCTTAAAAGGTACTTGAAAGAAGCAGACCTTTTGATATGCAATTACAACCACTTTCTTGACGAAGATATCCGCGCCAACGTGCTGGGGTGGATGGAAAAGGAACTTAAGGATATTATTACGATATTTGACGAAGCGCATAATCTTGAATCTTCAGCGCGCTCGCACTCCTCCCTGACGCTTTCCGAACTGACAATAAACAGGGCGCTTGATGAGGTTGAGGCAAACAAGGATACCGTGCGATCTGAGGATATAGAGACCTTCCTGCGGGTCCTTCTTGATACTCTTAGCGGAACGTACAATTTAATCCTTGATAAAAAGTTCGGTGAACGAGAAAGGATAGGTAAAGACTGGCATGACCTGAGGATCGCTGACCCTGAAGAACGTATGGATATGTTCAGGGCAAAGCTCCTCAAGGCGCTTGAAAGAGGCGGAATTAAAAAGATAGATGAAACAATTGAACACATTCGCAGTTTAGGAGTATCTATTGACGCTTTGTATGAAAAACAATTCATAGAAGGAAAAAGCCCGGTAAAAAAGATCTCAAGCAGCCTGGCAGCTGCACGCTTCCTTCACGATTACATGAAATTCTCAAACGATAATAGTTATTATCCGATATTGAACGTAAGGCGCCAGAACAACGAGATATACGGACGGCTTGAACTCTTTTCATGTATCCCGAAAAACGTTACAGAGCCCTTATTTGATGGAGTCCATGCCGCTGTCCTGATGTCAGCCACTCTTGCCCCTTTTGAGACAATAAAAGCCACATTGGGGATCAATCGGGAGACATGCGAATTATCCTATGGTCTTACATTCCCAAAAGAAAAAAGGATGACAATAAGCGTATCTGTCCCCCCTCTTTTTGCAAAAGACAGGGACAATCCGCAAACAAAAGAGGTCATTACAAGAACGCTTACCGATATCATCGAACAGTCGGACGGGAATGTGCTGATATTTTTCCCGAGCTTTTATGAAGCCACTCAGTACAAAAACAGGATAAAATGCAATGTACCGGTCTTTCTTGACGAGGTCGGAGTCTCAGCCCAATCGATCAGGGACGAATTCTTCAGCCTTGGAGAAAAGGGAAAGAAAGCAGTCCTCATATCATACATGTGGGGGACGCTCACCGAAGGCGTGGATTATAAGGATGGAAGAGGAAGGACCGTCGTGATAGTCGGTGTAGGCTATCCTGCACTAAACGACAGGATGCGCGCAGTTGAATCTGCTTATGAAGCCCAGTTCGGGCACGGCTGGGATTATGCCATCGAGATACCCACGATCAGGAAAGTCAGGCAAGCGCTTGGAAGGGTGGTGCGATCGCCCACAGATTATGGCGTCAGGGTACTGCTGGACGGGCGCTATACATCCACCTCTGCGAAAAAGCTGGGAAAGTATTCTGTATTCAATATTTTTCCTGAGGAGGAAAGGGCAGAAATCGTCGATGTGGCGCCTGAGCGCGTAAAGTATTCACTTATGAACTTTTTTAATGATATTAGAAAAAATAATGTAAAAGGTAATAATTGAATATATTGATTATCTATTCTACCTTTACTCCGAAAGCAAATTTTCGTAGAACCTTTTCCACTTTGATCTTTATCTTGTCCCCGACTTTCGTCTCTGGTACAAATATGATAAAGCCCTCAACTTTAGCGATGCCGTCGCCCTTTTGAGCTATTCCTTCTATCGTTACATCATAAGTCTCCCCGACTGTTACCGGAGAACTTTTTTCCTGATCATTCATCACAATTACACATCCTTAAATTTTGATTAGAGAAGATTCTAATCCGATGATATTACATCATTACAATATATAAAACTTCCTTGAAAAAAGCAATTGGTTTATATAAACTTGATCCAATCAAGCACCAATGTTCAAAACAAGGCTGCGCGATTTCATAATTACAGATGACGACTGGATATTCGCAGTTGCTGATTATTGCCATGACGATGGCGCTCGTTCGGTTCTCAGGTACGTGCCTGACCCCAATGGCTCAAGAGGCGTGCATAAAAAATACCGCAAGTTCGATTTTGACGACGCATTCACGTTCATGAAAGCCTCCCGCCCGAAATGGGTAAGAGATGTCCACGTCGTACCCTGGGAGCGCGTCAAACACATACTTGCACCTGATAGGAGACTGCCACTTATCATGAAAGAACACCCGAAGGTAAGGGACATCGTTAAAACACTAAGCACCGGCATAAAACAGGACAAAATGGGAGTGACAGGATCGCTTCTTGCAGACCTTCAGAATGAGACCTCAGACATCGATTTTATCGTTTACGGCAGTTCATGGTTCACAGCGCGGGATATTCTGGCGAAGGCAAAAGAAGAAAAAGACCCCATCAAAGAGATAAGCGAGGAGATGTGGCATGAAATATATAATAAGCGCAGACCTGAATTATCATTTGAGGAATTTCTTGTTCATGAGCGAAGGAAAGGGAACAGGGGAATGGTTGACGGGACTTATTTTGACCTGCTGTATGTGAGGGACTGGGAGGCTATCGTACCCTGCGCAAGAGGAGTGGATATTGCACCTGCGACCATTGAAGCCACTGTCACAAATGCTGACTTTTCATTCGACAGCCCTGCGATTTATAAAATAGACCATCCCGATATCAGTTACGTGCTGTCCTATACCCATACTTATGCAGGACAGGCGCTGGTAGGTGAGAGGATCGAGGCACGGGGTATGGTTGAGGCGCTGGGGGATATTAAAAGGCTTGTAGTGGGGACAACGAGAGAACCTAAAGGGGAGTGGATGCGCTCGCTGACGCTGATTGAGAAAATGTAAAATTAAGACCGGATAAACAGGATCGACAGGAGACGAGCCAATCCTACATATTATTTTCCTTTTTTATAACAAAGGTCTTCAAATATCCTGCAATAGCTTCTTTTATGTTCTGTAAGGCTTCCTCTATCGTATCGCCCTGCGACCGGCATCCTTTAAGAGCAGGACAATGCACAATATATCCACCATCCTCTAAATCCTCTTCAAGTACGATATTGAATTTCATATATTTCACATCTGTTCACATTGAATATAAGTCCTTTGTTAATAAAATCGTATCCTGTCTATAGCATCAATAAACCGTTGGATTTTTTTCACTTAACTTGATATCACGATTA
>CBFFLL010000108.1:0-8220 GCA_965642175.1 Candidatus Methanoperedens nitratireducens
AGGCGGTCATTTCACAAGGACTGTAAAAATACATAATAACAGCCTCTACCTTAGCATAGGCTCATCCTGCAATGTATGCAACGAGGAGGATGAAAGAAGAGCAGCCATCACTAAATGCAATGTTGATGGTACTGGCTGCAGAGTCTTTGCAAAAGGTTTGAGGAATTCTGTTGGTTTCGTCTTTCACCCGGAAACAGGTGTGATGTATGCCACAGAAAATGGACGGGATATGCTCGGGGATGACCTTCCGCCTGATGAGATCAATATCCTAGAAGAGGGGAAGAACTACGGGTGGCCTATTTGCTATGGTAAGAATGTCCACGATACTGATTTTGATGAAAATGTTTATATCAGGAATCCATGCATGGAGCCGTTTAAGATTCCAGGCTTTGTAGATCTTCAAGCGCACTCAGCACCCCTGGGACTTGCTTTTTATTATGGCGACAGTTTTCCGCAGGAATACCGGGGTGATCTTTTCGTTGCCTATCATGGTTCATGGAACCGGAATGAGGCGACAGGATATAAGATCGTGAGCATTGACATGAAGAATTTAACTGTGAAGGATTTTGCAACAGGCTGGCTCACGGGTGGCAATGTGCTCGGAAGACCGGTGGATATCATCGTTGCCGATGACGGCTCGTTATTCGTTAGCGATGATAATGCGGGGAAAATATACAGGATATCGTACCAGATTTCATAGATATACTAAATAAATTTACAGGACCTCATACCAGATTTCATGTATCTCAGATACATCAGGCTCTTCGAGTAGGTCTTTTGTTGTTATCTATTTCAACTTAATTTCAAGCCTTGTCATTTTCTCGCATAACTTCAGAAGGCGTCATCAATTTTTTCTGCCTGGATTTTTCCGTTCTTATACGAGATATCCAGAATGTCACCCACTGAGATCTTAACCATTTTACGAATTTCTTCGGGTGTTGTTATTTGATGCATTCGTGCAACCTTTGTTTTCATCCCGTCACCATAATCCTATTGAATGAATAGGAATCTAAAGTTATTCACATATTATTCTATTTAAGATCATTTGGGGACTTGACTACGATGAGCCGCCTGCATCGGTAGAGGCGGCATATTTTTGTATTAAAGTATCTATCTATGATGTTGCTTTCACTCGTTCATCATGTGACATATTAGCTAACTTCTCAACTTCTTTTATATCCAGTTTAAGTCCCTTAGCCACTTTACGACCATAATCCGGGTCTGCCTTGAAAAAGAGTGCAGTCTGGCGTAGTTGTATACGCTTTTGCGCCCCGCCAAGATGACCGGTAATATTACCTGCCAGATTTTCACGGTCCTGATCGGTCATCACATCACGATACAGATTGCCAGGTTGAACAAAATCATCGTTGGGATGCGTATATGGGTAACGATCTCCTTGTCCGGATATCTCGATAGAAGGTTCTTTTGCAGAAATGTCAGGCTCTGGCCCGTTAAAACTATTCGGCCAGTAATTCGGTCCGCCGCCGCCGTTTGGATCGGTACGCATAGGCCCATCACGCTGATAGCTGTTTGGCGTTGCATTTTTTGGTGCATTTACTGGCAGCAGGTGGTAGTTCGGACCCAGTCTGTGGAGATGGGTATCATGATATGAGAAAAGACGACCCTGTAGCATTTTATCAGGCGAAGCTGCAATACCTGGTACAAGATTCGATGGGTTAAATGCTGCCTGTTCAACTTCTGCAAAATAATTTTCAGGGTTACGGTTCAAAACCAGCTTTCCAACCTCGATCGGTGGAAAGTCAGAATGCGGCCAGACTTTAGTTACATCAAGTATATCAAAACGGTAATCACTTGCCTGCTCAGGGGTCATTATCTGCATCTGGACAGTCCATGACGGGTAATCTTTGCGTTCTATTGCCCCATAGAGGTCCCTTGTAGCGTGGTCAGCGTCTTTTGAGCGCATGACATCTGCTTCCTGTCTGGTAAAGTTTTTAATTCCCTGATCTGTCTTGAAATGATATTTGACCCAGAAATATTCATTCTTCTCGTTATACCACTTGAAAGTATGACTGCTATAGCCATTCATGTTTCGATAAGTGGCTGGAGTGCCGCGATCGGAAAATAGGATCGTTACCTGGTGAATTGATTCAGGCGTAAGGGAAAGGAAATCCCAGAACATAACAGGATCCTTGCAGTTGTTGGCAGGGTTACGCTTCTGCGTATGAATGAAGTCTGGAAATTTTAACGGGTCACGTATGAAAAAAACCGGAGTATTATTCCCTACAAGATCATAGTTTCCGTCCTCGGTATAAAACTTGAGCGCAAATCCGCGTGGATCACGCTCGGCATCTGCTGACCCTCTTTCTCCTCCTACTGTTGAAAACCTGGCAAATACTTCTGTCCGCTTACCGACTTTTGAGAGGAACTTTGCCTTTGTGTATCTGCTAACATCTTTAGTAACCTCAAAGTATCCACCCGCTCCGGCCCCTTTTGCATGAACTACACGTTCAGGGATACGTTCTCGATCAAAGTGACCTAACTTCTCCAGCAGGTGAACATCCTGCATCAGAACTGGCCCTCGTTCTCCGGCAGTGAGACTGTTCTGATCATCACCGACAGGTATTCCAAAGGCAGTAGTTAATTTTTTGTTTTGATCCTTGTTACTCATTATAACCCTCCTATATTAATTCTTGAAATTTTCAGTTGATCGATTGATAAAATGATATGATCAATTATCATATCAAAATACTATTATGTCCCGCTTTATTTAATAGTTGTTATTACCTGATATAAAATCTATGAACCACCAAAAACCTGAAGCATCGATAATCGCACCTTACGTGAAGTAGTGTCGAAGGACACTGCCACAGAAAAATTCATCGCAAAAAGACAACATCTGGATGTTCATGGATTTTGCGAAGAATGCAAAAGCCAGGAACATTAAGACATTGGCATAATGGTTTATTTTCCAGTTTATGGGTTACTCTCTAGAATTCTTTTTGGGGATATTTCAATATCAGGTTTACTCTGTTTACTCTTCCACTACACCTTATTCATTCAATATACTCGATACATTTCACATCCTGTCCATCATTTCCACTGCTTCTTCAAATGGTATTGCTGGATTTATGTGCGGGATCCCGATCTCTCTGAATGGATGTGTGATCTTCAGGATCGACTCCTCATTCGGAGCATGGAATATCGCCATAGAGACATGCCTCCCGATCAAAAGATACCTGCCTATCAATTTTACTTCTTCAGGATATTTGAAATTTTTCCAGAGTTCAAGAAGTTTTGATGTATTTTCAGGTTCCCACTCGAACCATAGTACAAATAGCATATTTTTTCCCCCTTATGCTTTTTTCACTTTATTTGCCAGGTCTTTTCCCAGTCTCTTGCACTCTTCAAGGTCCTTTTCTGCAGGTGCATACTGGACTCGTAGCACTGGATCTATCACATTCATACCGATTCCACGCAACTTTTCTGCGATCAATCCTGGGGCTTCACCGCTCCATCCATATGAACCGAAAGCTGCTCCGACCTTACCTTTAGCATTTAATTTACTGAGACTTTCGATGAATTTTTCCATAGGCGGCAGGATCTTATAGTGGAAAGTTGATGACCCGACGGCTATTGCATCCGCGGATTTCAAGTCTTCAATTTTCGCTTCATGAAAATTCATTGAAATTGCATCGACATTTCTTGAGATCGCACCTTCGACTATGGCATCGGCCATAGCTTTTGTATTTCCTGACGTACTTAGATATACTACAACTACTTTTGGCATATTTTTCCTCCCATACTCATGAGATAGTTCAAAGCTCACTATCCCTTCGCACAATAAGATTTGTAATGATTATAGATAAAACCTCCCCTCAAAAGACTTAAATAACGTCTGAATCTAACTGCATTAGATGAAGATAAAACCTATTTTGATATATTTAGTGTTCATCCTGTTCATGTTATCATCTAAGCTTGTGGATTTATTCACTGAGTACTTCTGGTTCGATGAGGTCGGTTATCTTGGCGTTTTCTTAACGGTTCTAAAAACTAAGATCATGCTGGGTGCAGTAGCTTTTGCCTTGTTCTTCGTTTTTATGTACATCAACATCAGATTAGCGCTCAAGAATACCCGCAGTCTCGGATTCCTTCTCATTTATTCTGGAGCGATCCTGATAATCAGCCTGCTTTTTGGTCTCTATGCAAGTTTGAAATGGGATATTGTACTGAGCTACCTGAACCAGGTCCCTTTTAACCTCCATGACCCAATTTTCGGACATGACATCTCATTCTATGTTTTTTCACTCCCATTTTACAATTTCCTCTTGAACAGTTTATTTGCAGTGATAATTCTATCTGGCATAGGAGCTGCACTTATCTATCTTATTAATGGGGGTATTCTCAACCAGCTTGAAAGGCAAGCATCTCCAAGCTATGAAAAAGTGATCAATGTTCTCAGGATACCGGAAGGCACAAAAATACATTTTGCTGTGATGACTGGTTTATTCACTTTTCTTTTAGCCATAAAGTTCTACCTTATGCGGTTCGATATACTCTATACATCAAAAAAAGCTTTCTTCGGCCCAGGCTATGCGGATATCAATATCCAGCTTGATGTTATTACAGTTATGATAGCTGTAGCTCTATTGGTTTCAGTACTTTTCTTCCTGAGCATAAGAAATGTGAGCATAAAATTGCCTCTGGCAGGGATTGTTTTAATTATGATCCTGTTCGCAGGTGGGAGCTTTCTTACAGATATGGTGCAGCAGTATAAGGTTTTACCTGATGAGTACAATATCGAAAAACCTTATATAGAGAACAGTATAAAATATACAAGGCTTGCTTTTGATCTTGAAGATATCAAACAGATAGATTTCCCTGTCTCTGATAATCTTACACTCAACGACCTTGAAAAAAACACAAAGACAATAGAGAATATACGTCTCTGGGACTGGAGGCCACTGCTTACGGCCTATAAGCAGCTTCAACTGATACGGACATACTATGAATTCAAAGACGTGGATATAAACAGACTCACAATTAATGGAGAATACAGGCAAATAGCCATGTCTGCAAGGGAGATGGACTCGAAAAAGCTTCCGGAACAGGGCCGTACATGGGTGAACGAACGCCTGGTCTTTACCCACGGCTATGGTATTGCAATGAGCCCGGTGCGGGGTGTGTCAAAAGAAGGACTGCCTCAGTTCTATATAAAGGATGTACCTCCCAGGTCGGATTTTTTTAATATTACAAGACCAGAGATATATTTCGGGGAACTCGACTACGATTATGTCATCGTAGATACAACAAACCCGGAGTTTGACTATCCCAGTGGGGAACTGAATGTATATACAAAATATAAAGGGACAGGAGGGGTATCCCTGAGATCCGGCCTTGTGAAGCTTGCTATGGCTTTTCGTTTTGGTGATATTAATATACTGATCAGCAACTCGATACAACCAGAGAGCAGGATTTTATTCAACCGAAATATCAATGAACGGATCAGGACGATCGCCCCTTTCCTAAAATATGATAGGGATCCATACATTGCATTGTCCGAAGGAAAACTTTACTGGATAATTGATGGTTACACTGTCACCAACAGATTCCCGTACTCTGAGCCTTCAGGTGGCATAAACTATATCAGGAATCCTGTCAAGGCAGTGATCGATGCATATAACGGTTCTGTGGCACTCTATCTGCTGAATGGATCGAACGACCCTATTATTGAGACATATTCGGCAATGTTCCCGGATCTTTTCAAGCCCATCTCCCTTATGCCAGAAGGTTTAAAGAGCCAGTTACGATATCCTGAGGACATGTTCAGTGTTCAGGCGACAAAATACGCACTTTATCATATGAAAGATCCCGGGGTTTTTTACAACAGGGAAGATGTCTGGGAGATTCCTGAAGAACTTTATGAAACTTCCGAAATTGAGATGGAGCCTTATTACCTGATCACAAAGCTTCCGGGTTTTGAGCGTGAAGAGTTTATCCTGCTTTTGCCCTTCACACCCAGGGTGACGAAAAATATGATCGCATGGATGGCGGCACGCAACGACATGCCGCATTACGGTGAAAGAATTGTTTATATGTTCCCAAAGGAAAAGCTTGTATACGGACCGATGCAGATTGAGACCAGGATAGATCAGAACCCTGAGATCTCCCAGAGTTTCACACTCTGGAGCCAGTCAGGGTCAAGGGTCATCAGAGGAAATCTTCTGGTCATACCTGTCGAAGATTCCCTTCTCTATGTCGAGCCGATCTATCTGAGATCTGTACAGGGAGATGCTATTCCCGAACTCAAGCGTGTCATCGTGGTTTATGGTGATAAGATCACCATGCAGGAGACCCTGGAGGAAGCGATAGCTGTCATATTCGAGGGCAAGGCTCCTGAACGACCTGTTACACCTGTTATCCCGGTTGAAGATACTGGAACAACCCAGGAGCTCATCAAGCAGGCTGTTGAACACTATGAGAAAGCACAGCAATTCCTCAAAGAAGGCGATCTGGAAGGCTTTGGGCGAGAACTCAAATTGATGGGAATGATTCTTGAAAAGCTTAAATAAGCCGCAGAAATCATAAAATATATGTAATAGGATAGTCTACCTGAACATAAATGAGTGAATGAAAACGTATGACTGAAAAACTTATTGACTTTATTTTGAATATACAGAATCTAACAATCTTTATTTCAGGAATTACAGTTGTTTTTGGGGTTCTTGGATTATTCCTTTTCCTGAAATTCTTATCTGTCTGGAAAAGCACAGACCCTGCTCTTATCAAAGCGCGCGCATGCCGTGCAGACAGGTTCGTAATGAAGAACATCATGGTGATCTTCATTGTCGGATTATTGATAGCGTATCATAACTTGATGGAATTCCTGGGACTTGGGTATCCGGATTTTTATTATAATTATCTATCGGTGCGTTATCCTACCAGACTTATTGCTGTATCAGAATTACTTGTAGCTCTGCTGCTTGTCGAGTGGTTGATGTATAAGTGGATCAATATAACCAAAAAATGAAAACCATTATAATCGACTACGGACTCGGCAACCTTCGCAGCATCGAAAAAGCCCTGCAATACGTTGGCGCAGAAGCCGAGATCTCGAACGACCCCTCATCCATCGACCGCGCCGACGCCCTGATACTTCCCGGAGTCGGAGCTTTTCGAGATGCAATGATGCATTTTTCAACACTTTCGCGCGTAGTTAAGGATGCGGTCAATGATGGAAAGCCCCTTCTGGGAATCTGCCTCGGTATGCAGATGCTGGCTTCAGAAAGTGAAGAAGGCGGCGTACACGATGGCATAGATATAATTCCGGGAAGAGTTGTACGCTTCCTACGATCTGAACTGAAAGTCCCTCACATGGGATGGAACTCGCTGATCATCAGAAAAGATATTCCCCTCTTAAATGGCATAAAAGATGGTTCATTTGTTTATTTCGTGCATTCTTACTATGTAAGGACTGATGAAAAAAACACAGTTGCGCTGTGTGATTATGGACTGGATTTCCCTGCGGTAATCACTAATGAAGTAGGAAACGTGCTGGGTACCCAGTTCCACCCTGAAAAAAGCGGCTCCATCGGATTAAAAATGCTTAAAAATTTTGTGGAGAGTTATGGACCTTGAAGGATATGCAAAACGCGGCATCCTGCGAAACGATAAAGCTCTTGAAGATAAGCTTGCAGACAGGATACTTGAAATAAAGAAGATCTCACGAAAGCATGCGCAAGAGATAGCTAACGCGGTGATAGTGGAAGCAAAGGCTACGATCAAACCCAGAGGTGAATTGCTCGAACAAACCACATCAGGCGTCACGATGGGTGATTTCGGCGTTGGTTCAAGAGGAATGGGTGATTTCTATACTCATGAGAAGATAGCCGAGGTTATCGGAAGAACTTCTGCTGTCGTAGACTCCTCGCATCTTGATGATTCCGGGGTTGTGCGCGCAGGGGGACAGTACCTTGTGGTAACCATTGATGGAATGCACTCACGCCTTTCTGATTTTCCATTCCTTGCAGGCTTTCACGTCGCCCGCGCCGCGCTGCGTGATATATACGTCATGGGAGCGCGCCCTGTGGCTATGCTCTCTGACATCCATGTTGCAGACGACGGCGACGTGGCAAAGATATTCGACCACATCGCAGGTATAACGACCGTATCAGAGTTGACCGGAATACCCCTGATAACAGGCAGCACGCTGCGTATTGGGGGAGATATGGTCATCGGGGAGCGGATGACTGGCGGGGTTGG
>CBFFLL010000108.1:8230-8888 GCA_965642175.1 Candidatus Methanoperedens nitratireducens
TGTCGGGATAGCTGAGAACCTTACCGCTCGCATCCAGGCAGCCCCAGGAGATATTATTATAATGACAGAAGGCGCAGGTGGGGGCACTATCTCGACAACTGCGCTCTATTATGGTATGCACAGCATCGTGGATGAAACCATAAACCTCAGGTTCATCGATGCATGCGAAGCGCTGCTGGAAGCGGGGCTCATCGAAAAGATACACGCGATGACCGATGTCACCAACGGCGGCGTGCGGGGAGATGCAAAGGAGATAGCAAGGACCGCTCATGTTAAACTCATCTTTGAGGAAAAGAAGCTGCGCACCCTTGTGAACAGGAAAGTCCTCATGATGATGGACGAGCTTGAGATAGATTACCTGGGAGTGTCGCTTGACGCTCTTCTGATAATCGCGCCGCCTGAACATGTGGATGATATCCTTGAATGCGTACGGAAAAAGGGCGTGGCTGTAGATATTGTCGGGAAGGTCGTAGAGGGTGAGGGAGCAGAACTTCTGGTTAATGGAGAAGTCCGTGACTTTACACCCCGCTTCAGGGAATCTGCATATACACCGATCAAGAAGCTTGTGGGTGAGAAGACGCCGCGGAATTTTGACGATATGAAGAGGGCAGTTGATGTGGCGGCGGCGCAGGCGATAGAAAAGAAGAAACATATAATA
>CBFFLL010000109.1:0-3205 GCA_965642175.1 Candidatus Methanoperedens nitratireducens
CCCTCTATTATGATGCGCGCGGAGAAAAGCTGGGCATTGCCACAAATGAAATAAACGAGCGCATCGCGCAAAAGCTGGATGAGATCGAGATAGAGGACATCAATGTATCGCAGCGCCTTGAGAAGGAACTCAAGCGCGAATATCATCTCATCACTGCCCAGAAGCGCCTTGATCAGATCGCACGGGATTTTGTTGAGCACTACTCCACACAGTGGGAAAACGGCAAAGCCATGCTGATATGCATAGACAAGATAACCTGTGTCCGGATGTACGACCTGATAGACCACTACTGGCAGCAGCGCCTTATTGAACTTGAAAAGGCGCTCACAAAAGCACAGGACGATCAGGATGAGATATACCGGCGCCGCCAGATCGACTGGATGAAAACAACAAGAATGGCTGTCGTGATCAGCGAGGAACAGGGAGAAATGGAAAAGTTTCGCAAGTGGGATCTGGACATAACTCCACATCGTCAGTTGATCAAGCAGGGATTTGAGACGCAGGATGGTAAGCGCATCGATATCGATATGGCTTTCAAGAAGGAAGAACATCCTTTCAGCATCGCGATCGTCTGCGCCATGTGGCTGACAGGCTTTGATGTTCCAAGCCTTGCCACACTGTATCTCGATAAACCTCTTAAGGCGCATACACTGATGCAGGCGATCGCCCGCGCTAACCGGGTGAACGAAGGTAAGAACAACGGTCTGATCGTAGATTATTGCGGCATTCTTAAGAACTTAAGAATTGCTCTTGCGACTTTTGCAGGTCATAAAGGGGATAATGGCGGCAGGACTCAACCAGGAGTTGATCCGGTAAAGCCGGCTGATGAGGAACTTCTATTGGACCTGAAAAAAGCTATCATCATGGTTCGAGGTTACCTCGAAACATGCAACTTCAGGCTTGTGGATATCCTTGAAAAAACCGGATTTGAGAGAAATAAGTTAATAGATAATGCAAAAGAAATCATCAACAGGAACGACGAAACACGCAAGCGTTTTGAGATAATGGCGCGTGAGGTCTTTAAGAAATTCAAAGCATGCATCAATATCAAAAGCGCCAGTAAATACAGGGATCAGTATGATGCTATCAATATAATCTACAACCGTCTTCAGATAGATAGGGAGCAGGCTGACATCACAGACATCATCAGACAACTGCATGCAGTCGTGGATGCTGCAATAGAAATCCCACAAAACCAAACAGCAGATCCAGACAACAAATTATATGACATCAGCAAGATCGATTTCGAACGACTGCGCAGGGAGTTTGAGCGATGCCCGAACAAGAACACGACTTTTGCGAACCTGAAAGATGCTATAGAGAAAAGACTGGACAGAATGATCCAGCAGAATCCGCTTCGCACTGATTTCCAGGAACACTACGAAAAGATCGTAGATGAATACAACAGTGAAAAAGACCGGGCAACGATTGAAAAAACATTCGAAGAACTGATGAGATTCGTTAAAGGTCTCGATTATGAAACCAGGCGCACAGTACGCGAAGGTCTTGATGAAGAAAATCTTGCGCTTTTCGACCTTCTGGTCAAACCCGGTCTTTCAAAGAAAGATATTGAGAGGATCAAGAAGGTTGCAAAAGATCTTCTCGAACATTTGAAGGCTGACAAATTGATCATTGATAACTGGCGTGAAAAAGAGGCTACGCGTGACTCTATTAAAAATGAGATACACAATTGTCTTTATAATGATGCTACCGGGCTTCCTGAAAGCTATACCGAAGATGAAATCTCAAAGAAGAAAGATATCGTCTTCGCGCATATTTTCAGGTTATACAATACCGCAAATCCTGAGGTTTATGAAGTTGCATAGACCGTTAACAAATAGAATATAAGCATTAATTCATCACGCCAGGTATAGTATCTTCATTTTTTGGTTTTATATATCCAATATAGGTTCTATAGATAGCAAGCAAGAAACCAAAAGCAGCCGGGCCAATGATAATTCCCATCGGCCCGATCACGAAAAGGGGCGCAGTAAATGACAGCAGGGTAATTATCGGGTGTATATTTCCGAACTGGTTCATGAGCTTTGGTCTTATAATATTCCCTGGAATAGTATCAAGGAAAAGCCAGCCGAAAATCAAAAGGATAATGGCCCTGACCGGATCATTGACCAGAAAGTAATAGATTGCAGCCGGTATATAGAATGTCCCCGGTCCCAGGACTGGCAGGAGGGCCAGTATCGCAATAACAGACCCCCACATTACAGGATATTGTACTCCAATAAGCATAAGACCAATAGCTCCTATGATCCCTGTTAATAATGATACCAGGAGATAAACATTAAAGAGGCTGTAATAAATTTTGTCAAGGTGGTCAATAAAACCTTTGATAATATCGTGTCTGTTCGTGGGAATAATTTCAATAAAGTTCTTCAGGATGTTTTCACCGTCGATCAGTAGATAATAAACCAGGAATATTATAACAATAAATCCCATAGTAAAAAATGCCAGGTTAGATATGAAATCCACTACAATTCCCTGGGCAATTTTGATAATGAATAGTATCACATTTTCTGCGGAACTGGTAATCCTGTCTTTAATAGAGCTCTGTATCGATGCAGGGATATAATCATTCAGCAGGTTCATTCCTGAGTTGATGAACCCATTTGTATCTATTTGCCTGGTTTCTGTTAATACTGAAAGTTCATGGCTTAAGACGAAGATCATATTAAAGAAAATGGCAAAGAAAACGAGAACCACTAAAACAATGGAAATAGCTGCTGTAATCCGTGGGTTATTTATCCTGGTGATCTTTCGTATCTTTTTTTCCAGGGGAGATAGCACGTAAACGAAGAACAGGCTTAATATTATTATGTTTATGAAAGCCCATGAAAGATATCCAACCAAAAGGATGGAAGAGATAACCACAATTCCAAAAATTATAACAAATCGCTTTTGGTCTTCAGGTTGTTTCATGATGATTACTTATTTTTTTGATTTCAGGTGATTCAGACACATGCCCGCCAAATTTCCTGTCCGAGTTTAAGAACCGGAAAGAGGCGAGCTAATTCCTTAATGCCCCAACGTCATTTGCGCATCAGTGTACCCGTCTTTTCGCGCAATCACATTTATCGCCACGGCGCCTGAAGCTGTGAGCTGCATCGTAACCTGGCCAGCGGTGTTCGTCATTCCATCTACCGTGATACCGCCGCCGGACACACTTACAATCGCGCCGCTTAATGGATTA
>CBFFLL010000109.1:3215-8209 GCA_965642175.1 Candidatus Methanoperedens nitratireducens
TTTTCACCGTAAATGTCACAAACGTTGCTGCACCGTTGGTGATATTGGATGGAGATGCGCTCACGCTTATGGTCTGCTGTCCAACACCAGCGAACGTGGTGGTGCCAACAGTGTATCCTGTTAGTGACGCAGTCGCTGTTATTGTGCCAGCCCCGGTCGAATTTACATGAATGATAGCGATTCCGTTCTGGTTCGTGACCGCGCTCCCGCTTGCCGCTCCGGTGAGTGTGACCGTAGAATCACTTATGAAGCTGTTTCCGCTTTTCACCGTAAATGTAACGAATGTAGGATTTCCTGCAGTTATTGATGATGGGGACGCAGAAACTGATAGCGACTGCGTGCCTGTAGATGTAATGGTGATATGCCCGCCGGCGAAACCAGTCTTGCTTGCCGATGCGGTTATTGTGCCTGTGGTATGCGGAGTTAATAAAATGATCGTCTTTCCATCCTGATTAGTGAAGCCGTCACCGGTTGCGGCGCCGCTTATGCTAATCACTGCGTCAGCAATTGGTGAGCCGCCTGATGTTACAGTTAATGTCACATATACCGGAACATTGACCGTGAGACTGCTGTGAGTTGAATAAACGGTTAGAATTTGCTGGCTTACCGAAGTCACGACTGCTGAACCATCTGCATAACCATCCTTTCTTGCGGTTGCATAGATCTTTCCCGTGTTCGGAGCATTGATCTGTTTAATGACCTGGCCGCTGGGATCAGTGAGTCCTTCAAAAGCTATGCCATCGCCCGAAATATTTACGTAAATTCCAGAAACTGGTTTACCCATGCTCTTTACCGTGAAAGTAACGTATGTGGTAACTCCTGAGGTTATTGAGGATGGAATGGCGCTCACATCTAAACCTGGCGTAGCTTTGATAACAGAAGTTCCGTTCCTGTAACCTGATCTTGATGCTGTTACACCGATGCTGCCGTTTGTCGTTGCGTACACCGGAAGTTCAAGTATTCCATTCTCATCCGTTGTCCCATTGGAAAATGCAGCGCCTGAAAGTGTGAGATTGACATTTCCCACGGCGGCGCCGTTACTGAACGTTATGAACTTTACATTTGTGCTCTTTCCAGCGCCGATATTGTCCGGTACGCTTATTACGTTCAATTGCCCTGATTCTGGCAGAATAGCGCCAATTAAGCCGTTAAAACCGGCCCCAAGTATAAGTCCACCGATCAGTGCAATAGAAATATAAACCTTTGTATTCCTGTCGTCATCGTATCCTCGCATAATTCCATCCTCCGATAAATTGATATTGTTATTGTAGCGCGTAGATATAAAGATTCCCAGCCAGAATTAGCTCAAGGCATCGGGCAGGGAATATTATAATCAATATATCTATTCGTATATGTACGAACCAAAACATTTATTATCCATTGCAACAATTATTTGTATAACAAAAATAAAAATGAATGACAAGAGGTGCCCAATTGACAGAAAAAAAACCAATTCAAGTGAGAATCTTTCCAAAACGATTGCTGCTGCCGGAAACTGCTGAAAAAGTCCTGAACGAAATTGACAGGGCAGACGGTGTGATACGGATGCTCATCAATGGGAAAAACCTTCCAAGAAAGGTAACAAGCGGTCCTGGAACAGGGGCTGATGTGAATCATCCTGATAGGAAAATAATCCATGTTGGGGACTGCGCACTGGAACTGCACATCATTGTTGGCGAGATACTTGTCGAGGTAGAAGATGAGAATGCTGTTGAGAATGTCAGAAAGGCATGTGAACGGGCGCTCCCTTTTTCATTTGAGTTCAAGCGGGGACATTTCATTAAGAAGAGACCGACTCTTACCGACTATGGAAAGTACGGGTTCAAAAGCAGGGAGGATGAAAGTATCAACCTTGAGGATGATCGCTTCCTTGGTCTTATAGACCCGCATGCTAAAGCGGAAGGCAACCTGTGCGTGGTTGATACCGATAATAAAAATGATTTTAGAAAAACGGAGTAACATTATTAATAATGACCCTCCGATGCGGATAAAATCGATATATTTAAAACCTATCAAAATATCTACAGAATAAATTACAGATTCAACTACAGATTCAATAATAGAAAAGATGGTGATGAAAACGATTAACTTACAAGCTTGCTATCAATGCGGTAAATGTACCTCAATTTGTCCAGAACGCAGGGTATTAAAAATATCGCCAAGAAGTTCGATTAACAACTACAATGTTTACAGGCAGGAATCAAATGATGTAAATACGTGCCTGACCTGTGCGCTTTGCTATGAAATGTGCCCGCAGGAAGTAGATTATCCCGAGTTCGTTAAAGAAAAAAGACAGGGTAAAAAGGTTGAAATGCCGGTACATAAGGGTGTATTTGGTATGGTATCTGAAATGATGGGGGAAATCGACAAGAGCAGAACCAGCATTGATGAAGATGGAAGTAAAGATTCAACAGTAGGATATTATCCAGGTTGCATCGATTTTCATGATATGTTCTTTGATGTAGATGTGAAATTCAAACCCATTGCGTCATCATCTATGAAATTGTTGAAAAAAGCAGGATATAACCCGAAACTCTTGCAACTCAAATGCTGCGGTCATGACCAACTCTGGCAGGGCGATGTGCAGACATTTGAGAAACTCAAAGAACAAAACATCAAACTCATAAAGGAAAGCGGCATCAAGAAGCTTGTTACTTCATGTGCGGAATGCTATCGCACTTTCAGCAAGGATTATGACCTGCCAATAGAGGTGATACATACTTCGCAGCTTCTTAATGATGAAAAACTTGGAATAAAGACCGATGTTGAGGTTACATACCACGATGCATGCAGGCTAGGTAGACATATGGGTGAATATGATGCCCCCCGGAAAGCCATCAAAGCAGCGGGCGCAAAAATTATTGAAATGGAACACAACAGGGAAAATGCATGGTGCTGTGGGGTGAGCTCAATGATGAATTGTGACGATAAAAGCAAAGCAATACGGAAAACACGTCTCGATGAGGCTAAAAAGACCGGTGCAAAAGTACTTGTTACTACGTGCCCCAAATGTCTGGCACATCTCTCTTGTATGAAAGAAGAACTGGAGTCAGTCGAAAAATATGATTTCGAAATAAAGGATATTACTGTTTTCCTTGCCGAGCAAATGGGAGGTGAGTGAATTGACCGAAACCGTTAAATCCAGTGATTTTGACAAAACATTCACAAAAGAGATATTTGAGGAACCTGGCGCTGAAAAGATAGCTCTATGTTTTAACTGTACAGGATGCACATCAGGATGCCCAATGGCCGAGCATGAGGGTAATTATAATATCAGGAAAATACTTCGAATGGCAAATCTCGGGATGAAAAAACAACTTCTAAATGATCCATATATCTGGTACTGCACGACCTGTTACAAATGCCAGGAACGTTGTCCGCAGGGAGTGCAAAACGTAGATGCACTGCTTAAGATACGCACAATAGCTGTGCATAATGGGATCATGCTGGGGCCGCACAGGAAAGTAGGTCAGGTCGTTGTAAAGTTCGGCCATGCAGTTCCTATAAATGATGATACTAAAGTGAAGCGAAAAAAACTGGGTCTTGATGAAGTCCCTCCAACTGTACACAAATTTGAAAATGGCTTGAAAGATGTCAGGAAACTGTTGAACCTTACGGGTTTTGACAAACTTGTGGTTGAGGAGGAGAAAAAATGACAAAATTATCGTTTTTCCTTGGCTGCATTGCACCGAACAGGTATCCTGGTATTGAAGCTGCAACCATAAAAACTCTTGATAAACTCGGTGTGAAGCTTGAAGATATAGAAGGTGCTTCATGCTGTCCTGCCCCCGGTGTTTTCAGGTCTTTTGACAAGGATACATGGCTGGCCCTGGCAAGCAGGAATATCGTCCTATCTGAAAAGATGGGGAATGATATACTTACAGTCTGCAATGGGTGTTTCGGCTCGCTCGTGGATGCAAATCATATTCTTAAGCACGATCCTGCACTCAAGGAAAAAGTCAATAAGATCTTGAAAGAAATAGAACTTGAGTTCAAAGGCGAGATAGATGTGCGTCATATTATTGAGTATTTATACAAGGACATTGGTATTGAAAAAATCAAATCTGCTATTAAAAAGCCACTTGATCTTAAGGTCGCAGTCCACTACGGCTGCCATCTGATAAAACCTACAAAGGAGAGACATCTTGGCAGTTCAGAAAATCCAAGGTTCTTTGACGAGCTTGTTGAGGCTACGGGCGCAAAAAGTATCGATTATGAGGACAAAAATGCTTGCTGCGGAGCAGGAGGTGGCGCCAGGACTGCGGTACTTGATACCGCTCTTAAACTTGTAAATAACAAGCTCAAACATATAAAAGACGCCGGTGTTGATTGCGTGGTTGACGCATGTCCCTTCTGCCACCTGCAACTTGATGTTGGGCAGACTGAGATCAAGACTAAATTCGGCGATGAGTATGGTATTCAGATTCTACATTATTCACAATTACTCGGGCTTGCAATGGGTTTTTCGCCCGAAGAACTTGGTATAGACCAGAACTTTGTTAATAACAGCGATTTCTTGAAGAAAATCGGAGGTAAGCAGAATGAATAAATTAGTCGGAGCCGTTGCAATAGCTGGAGGCGGAATTGCTGGTATTCAGAGCGCGCTTGATCTCGCGGACAGCGGTCTTAAGGTATATTTGATAGAGAACAGTACTTCAATAGGCGGAAGGATGGCACAGCTTGATAAGACATTCCCGACGCTTGACTGTGCAATGTGTACATTATCGCCTAAATTCGCAGATACAGGCAGGCACCCTAACATAGAAATCCTGACAAACAGCGAAATCATCGGGATCGAAGGTGAAGCCGGAGACTTCAGGGTACAGGTAAAGAAAAGAGCCACCTATGTGGATCCTGCGAAATGTACTGGTTGTGAAATCTGTTCAACTAAATGTCCATCCAAAGTTCCCAACGAATATAACGAAGGGCAAGGGACAAGGAAAGCGATATATCTGGCATTTCCACAGGCTATCCCCCGCATATACACGATCGAT
>CBFFLL010000109.1:8219-8855 GCA_965642175.1 Candidatus Methanoperedens nitratireducens
CGATGCCGAACACTGCCTCTATTTTACTAAAGGTAAATGCGGAGTATGTAAGAAAGTCTGCCAGAACGATGCCATAAATTATGAGGACAAAGACAAGATAATAGAACTCAATGTAGGCAGCATAATCTTGTCTACCGGATTCACGCCTTTTGACCCATCGATTCTTCCCCAGTTAAGGTCTGATCATCCCAATGTCCTAACATCACTTGAGTTTGAAAGGCAGCTCAGTTCATCAGGTCCAAACCAGGGACATGTACTGCTTGCGGATGGCTCGCATCCCAGGAAGATAGCATGGATACAGTGCGTGGGCTCGCGAAGCCCTGAAATAGGGCGAAAGAACTGCAGCGGCGTATGCTGTATGTATGCCATTAAAGAAGCTATGGTCGCAATGGAGCATGACCCTGAACTTAAGACAACGATTTTCAATATTGATATCCGTGCATTTGGAAAGGGATTTGAGGAATTCTACCAGAAAGCCAAAAAGGAAAATGGCATCAACTTCATCCGCAGTCGACCTTCAGGAGTTGAGGTAAATCCTAAGAATAACAAACTATCACTTAAGTATGAAGTTGAGGGAAATGGCATCAAGCAGGAAGAATTCGACATGGTAGTCCTCTCGATCGGACTGACTCCATC
>CBFFLL010000110.1:0-8827 GCA_965642175.1 Candidatus Methanoperedens nitratireducens
GTTACGGTCAGGCTCAACGAAGTGCAGGAACTCCCAGGTACGCTGACCGTAAAGATATGGAGGAAATGATGAAGCTGCAGGTGAATTTTTATTCAGATACACGCGGTTTCTCTACCACTTTCGATGTGCTGATATTTCTTGTGCTGATATCTATCGCTGCTGTAATACTTCTTCCCACGATAACCGGCAACATCCAGGTAAAATCTGTTATAGATTCAAAAAGCCAGTCCCAGTCATCCCGTGTGTTGACAACGATATTGAACGGGAGGATGGATGAATTCGAGTATATACCTGCAGGCGAGCAGCTTGATTCCATAGCAGGACCTGTAAATGATTCGTCTATTTATGTGGCTGGAAAAAAGTTGATACTGGGAAGGGAGTTAAGGCACAAGGCATTTGCTGATATCGCTGCCGAGGATGCAGCAGCTCAGTGGGTGATATATCACAACGGAGAAAGGATCCAATTGAACATATTGCTGACGAATTATACGAGCAGCCTTGATAGCGCAATAAAGGAATATCTGGACAGGCAGATAGGAGACAGGTACAGATATAATTTAACTGTGGTGTGGCGGCCGATCGTTAATGCGCCACTGGGGAGTGATATCAGGATAGGGGAGCAGGTGCCGGAAAATGCTTTCGTTGAAACGGCATACATCACAATGCCGTATAAAGTGGAGTTCTCACGAGAACGTGTGGAAATGATCGTAATTGAAAGTTTTAACACCACTTTTGGTAATATTTCTTCGAC
Source organism: Candidatus Methanoperedens nitratireducens (assembly GCA_965642175.1). GTDB lineage: Archaea > Halobacteriota > Methanosarcinia > Methanosarcinales > Methanoperedenaceae > Methanoperedens > Methanoperedens nitratireducens_A. The sequence continues at coordinate 752 of CBFFLL010000110.1, forward strand.
ATTTGCATATCTTAAGAAAGACGCTTCGAACAGGACGCAGATAGAGGCTGAGATATCACAGGAAATATTTGATTCTATCAATAGTACAATAGATGAAGCTGTTGTGATCCTGATGGATGAAACAGTGGTGCCGGTCATTGATGAGGCGCAGGATGCTGTCGCAGGGCAGATCAACAATTTACTGCCGGAAGGGGGTAATGGGTTGGTAGAAAGCATCAATGGAACTATTATGAGAATACTGGATGAAGAAGGGATTTTCGTCAATGGAAGCCTCTCTGATACGCTAAAGTCATATATTAAGGAGGAGGCAAAGCAGGAAACAAGGACGATATCTGAGAGGGAAATAAAATATCTTGTCATTGAGCTTGCGGACATGTACGTGAACGATGTGATGACCATCGAAGATGTAAAAGAGAGCATTATTCTAGAGGTATTCTCGCGAGTCAGGATCAACCGCGCTGAGGTTACGCTGTCAATATGGGAGCGAAGGTCATGACGATAAAACCAGTCTGGCACAACGACACCGCAAAAGTCCCATCGTCGTCATCGGCGTATTCCTCTTACTTCTCAGCGCGATGCTCTCCATCAACATCCTTCACATGGACGTGCGCATGGCAACAGCCATGTCAAAGCCTGTCGAGATATCAGCCCCGGACACCGCGCTCACGTCAAACTGTGTGAAAACCAAATTAATTACTTTCAGATTAAGCGTAATAAATTGATGGTTTATTTACCTTTGCATCTTTTTAGTCATTCCAGTAGCTGGATAAGATTATGCGTTTATAGTTTCCTATGTGCAAAAAAAAACTGTAGAAATAAATACTCACTTTTTTTCTTCAAATACGAATTTGCAATGCGGATACCCGGACCCAAAGCATTCCATTTCTTTGAAGGTATATTCAATCCCAAGCCTGCTTGAAAATATCCCCTCTAAGATCCCTTCATCCATTGAGCAGAGGGTTTTCCCCACGTTGGGCATCTTACTACAGTGGTAGCATTCAGTTACTATTACTGTCGGATGACTGTTGTTAATGATCTTCATCTCCCCCAGTTTCTGTAGTTTCCAGAATTCTGAAAGTTCCTGCAATAACCCTGATTCATCATTGGATTCCAAATCAGGTCCGACCCTTGTGCCTATATCCTTTCCCAGCCGTTTCATGATAGGTTTCGGGTTAAAACCGTATGCCTCCATACCATATCTGACTGTTTGAAAAATATGCATCAATAAAGAATCCCCATTCAGACCTGATATATCAAAAGCTTCCAGATTATTTTGATAATGCTTCACCATAGGCATTTCAGAACAGGCAAAGCACACCGAATTCAGAAAAAAATATTTTTTTCTTTTATCTTCAGGAGATGATTTTTCCTGAATAAGATTTAGCTTCTCAAGATCATCAAGATGCACCGATATTGTTGATTTGGCTTTCCCGGATTGCTCCACAAGGTCATCGAATGATACAGTTCCTTTTCTTAACATCTCAAGTAGTTTCAACTTTACAGGGCTGTCCAGAGCCACTATACCGTTCTCAGTAGAATAAATCATCATATTCTGGTCAGGACCCATGATTTCTAAATGGTTCTAGTAATATAAATACTGTTCGTTTTTGTACGAATGTGGACAGGAATATTTAAATATAGGGTAATTATTGGACTAGATGAATTCTGTCACAAAGCAGGAATTATTCAAATAACCTGTCAAGCAGCCAGTTGGGGTCGAACTTTACCAGATCCTTATAGCTCTGGCCCATGCCCAGGAACAGTATGGGTTTGCCGGTTGTGTATGCTATGGATATGGCTGCCCCTCCTTTTGCATCTGCATCCTGTTTTGTCAGTATAGTGCCGTTAAATGGGACTGCGTTGTTGAAAAGTCTTGCGCGCTCAACAGCATCATTTCCCGCTATCGCTTCATCCACGAAAATAATAAGGTTCGGGTTGTTCACCCTGCATACCTTTTTTAACTGGTCCATCAGGTTGATATTGGTGTGCAGTCGTCCGGCTGTGTCAGCAAGCACTACATCCTTGTGTTTTGCTTTCGCGAACTGGATCGCATCGTATATTATCGCGGCAGGGTCTGCGCCTTCCTGATGTTTTATGAGTTTTATCCCAAGTGCCTCCGCATGCACCTCTATCTGCTCGATAGCGCCAGCGCGGAATGTATCGCCTGCTGCGATCACCACTGAATATCCCTGCTCTTTGAAACGTTGCGCCATCTTTGCTATTGTCGTGGTCTTTCCTGTGCCGTTCACTCCCACAAAAACGATGGTTACAGGTTTTGCACAGCCTTCAATAAAAGTGTCAAAATCAAAGGAGTCCACAGAAATCACTTTTGATATGGCCTGCCTGAGGGCGTTCTCTACGATCTTCCCTGTATCAGATCCGATCTTCCTCCGGGTTCCCACAAGTTCGGTTTTTACGTTCTCTACTATTTTTTCGGCAACAGGCAATGCTACATCACTTTCAAGAAGCGCCATCTCAAGCTCCCACAGATGGTCCTTGAGGCTTTTCTCATCTATGATGAATTCCTGCTCAAGAACTGCGGCTTTGATCTTCTGGATAAAACCGGTCTTTTCAGGAGTTTTTTTTGCTTCTATTATCGCTTCTTCTTTTTTAACAGGGGCTTCTGCCTTTATTGCCTCTTTTTCTTTATCTTCTATTGCCCCGCCGAGGACTCTTTTGAAACCGCCGAGCTTTTCTTTGAGCTTTTCGAACATGTTTATTCGGCGCTCATAGGCACACGCGAATGCTGCTGCTTCTGAACTGTCATCTCGATCTTTTGCATCTCTTCTGCAAGCTTTGCAAAAGCGTTGTTCATCTGTTCAAAGTATTTTGTAAGTTCTTCTTTCCTTTTTTCAAGGAATACTTTAGCATCTTCTGTTTTCTTTTCAACGCTAACTCCAGCGCCGATACCTATCACGACTTTATCTGTGCTGGTTAATGTTGCATTGACAAATGACCCGAAACCGATAGGCACAAGGGTCTCTTTTCCTGCAGTTTCGTCTTTCAGGGCTGTAATTGTCAAAAGTGCGGTTTCAAGGTCCTTTAGGGTCAATTTCAACATGTTAATCTGCTGACCTATTGCTTCAGCCTGGTACTGGTACTGCTGGTGCCTTCCTGCAAGTTCCTGAAGCTGCTGCTGTGTCAATACGACATCGCTCATGCCTTGACCTCTTCCACCCCTTCGATCTTAATAAGGCGGCGCTTGAGCCCGTGTTCTGCTCCTATTAAAGAATAGGCTTTATCCATTGCGTTTTTTTTATTCAGGGAAGTTACTTTCTTGGCGAAGTGTTCCCATTTTTGTCCTGCTTTAAATGTTCCTTTCACGGTAAAATCCATAATATCACCTTAATTGGACTTCGTCATGAACTCACTCTGATATATAACTAACTTCTTAGATAGCCAAAACAAAAGATATTAGCAGGAGAAAACTATAACAGCTTAAACTATGGAATTATCAGGCTGGATATTGATCGGGCTTGCATTATTTTTGTTGTTGGATTCCTCGATGTCGATAATTCTTGGCGACCGCTACATGCGGTGGGATCTTGGATACACGCCTGCCTTCTATCAGAGGTTAATGGAACGCATATACAGACTACCTCCGGTAACCCTTCTTGGATTAAAGTTATCTGAGATGGCAGCGGGTATACTATTGTTATTTTTGGGGCTGTCATGAAAACGTTCGAAAGGTTTATTTCCCAAGAAAAATAAAAAAGACCGATACACTATACTCTCGGATGGAGCAATTGAGAAGCTAAACCTGTATTTGAAATCTTATCAACCAAAGAAATAGCCCATCCATGTGCTCGAGTTGACATGTAGATTGTGGTGAACTACATTAAAAATGACCAAATCAAATAAAATTTGGAGGAATACTTATGAAGGCAATTATATGCACAAAATACGGACCTCCGGAGGTTCTTCAGCTCAAAGAGGTGGAAAAACCTACTCCAAAGGACAATGAAGTACTGATAAAAATATATGCAGCAATAGTTTCGCCACCGGACTGCGTCTTTCGAAAGGGTGAGCCATTTATTGCAAGATTTTTCACTGGTCTCACAAGCCCTAAAAATTCTATACCAGGAGAGTTGCTATCCGGGGAAATTGAGACAGTAGGAAAAGATGTACAGCTATTTAAGAAAGGTGACAGGGTTTTTGGATCTACCGGGATGAGTTTAGGAGCTTATGCCGAGTACATATGTCTTCCTGTAGATGGGGTGCAGGTAATTAAACCGGCCAAAATGACCCATGAAGAAGCCGCCTGCGTCGCTGACGGGGCATTAACAGCATTGCCTTTCCTTAGAGATAAGGCAAATATTCAGAGCGGACAAAAAATCCTTATCAATGGCGCTTCTGGAAGTGTAGGCACTTTTGCGGTACAGCTTGCCAAATACTTCGGGGCGGAAGTAACAGGGGTATGCAGTACCACGAATTTAGAATTGGTGAAATCTCTGGGAGCCGATAAGGTAATTGATTATACCATGGAGGATTTTACAAAGAGCGGTCAGACCTACGATATCATTTTCGACGCGGTAGGCAAGAGTTCATTTTCACATTGTAAAAGCTCATTAAAGCAAAGAGGAATATATCTTACAACTGTCCCTACGCTGGAAATTCTTCTTCAAATGTTATGGACTTCAAAGATCGGCAGCAAAAAGGCAATGATTGCGTTCACAGGTTTGAGGCCATCAAGCGAAAAGACTAATGATCTAATCTTCCTCAAAGAGCTTATTGAGGCGGGAAATATAAAATCTGTTATAGATAGACGCTATCCTTTGGAACAAATTGCCGAGGCTCACAGGTATGTCGAAAAAGGACACAAAAAGGGAAATGTTGTAATAACCTTGGAACATAATAACAAAATTTAATTCCCAAGCATCCACTTCGATGCATCCTGCTTCCACCATGAGGTGCAAGAATTTGCCAACACAAATCGAAACCATCACAAAAATCCACAACCCTTAAATACAATGAACATACGCGTACATCAGTGTACTAATATGTACAATAAAATACAAGGAAATCTATGCACCAGATAATCACTGACATACTGGACTCAACAAAAAAGAGGCTACCTTCTCCCAGAAAAAAGAATGCAGGAAAAATCACATCGCGTAATTTCAAGGAGAGCATAAAATCCAGGAAGGATCAGAATCTTATCCCAGTAATCGCTGAAGTAAAACCCTCATCACCGACAAGGTTTATCAGGAACGTTACCCCCCAGGATGCAGCAGAGATCGCAAAACAGATGGAAGCAGCCGGCGCGGCAGCCATATCAGTTCTGACAGAGCCGCAATTCTTTAAAGGAAGCATCCAGAATCTTAACAGCGTGAGAAGCGCAGTGAAAATCCCGGTACTCCGGAAGGATTTCATAATAGACAGAGCTCAAATAGATGAGGTTGAAAGCGATCTTATCCTCCTCATAGCGGGTATCCTGGGCAGCAGCCTGGATGATTTTGTAAATGTTGCTCTCGCAAGCGGTCGCCAGCCCCTGGTGGAAGTGCATAATGAAATGGAACTGGAAACCGCCCTCTCTACGCGTGCAAACATCATCGGGATAAATAACCGCGACCTTACGACCATGAAAGTTGATATTTCAACAACTGAAGAACTGGCGCCGCTCATAAGAGGCAGGATCATTGTGAGCGAAAGCGGGATATCGTCGCCTGAGGACGCTGTGCGCATGCTGGATGCTGGTGCGGATGCGATCCTTGTAGGAACTTCTATCATGCAGGGAAATGTTTATGAAAAGACTTACGAATTAGTACATGCATTGAACGAACATTTGAAAATATAACCGCAGATGAGCGTACTATTAACACTATCGGTTAACATGCATTAATAGACGATTCTAATCTATTTAAAAGGGGGACATTCCGCTGTCCCCCTTAAACCCCAATGTCATTAAGTTAGTGAAAAAAGCAGTCTCTATAGTCTGCTTTTAAAATTCATTTGTTATATTTGATTTAAAGCAAAATAAAGGCCATATTTTGAATTTCAGGTCGTATACATGGCGTTAATCTTCACGTAATCATAAGTCAGGTCACAGCCCCAGGCCGTCGCGCTGTTTTCACCAATACCAAGCTCAACTTCGATGAGTATCTCCCTGCTTTCCATAATGCTCTTTAGCTCCTCAAGCTTTCCTTCGACTATCGTGCCTGAATCAACAAGAACAGCCTCTTTATTGTTTCCAGAGAACTTAAGCGATATCCGGTCCTGGTCGACATCAGCGCCCGAATACCCGGCTGCTGCGATCACTCTTCCCCAGTTTGGGTCTTTCCCGTATATTGCGGTCTTAACAAGCGGTGAGCGCACGATTGCCTTTGCAGCCGCTTTTGCATCCGCCTCTGTCCCTGCGCCGCTTATTCTTACTTCTATAAGTCTTGTCGCGCCTTCGCCGTCCTTTGCTATCATCTTTGCAAGACTGATGCAAACATGGTCAAGCCCGTCCTGAAAGGTTTTTTCATCGCATTCATTATACCCTGTGGCAGTAAGGAGCGCCATATCGTTGGTGCTCGTGTCGCCGTCCACCACGATCATGTTGAAACTTTTATCAACAGCTTTTTTCAGGCAGGCATCAAGTGCGTTCCTTGATAATACCGCGTCTGTAAATAAGAACGCAAGCATGGTTCCCATGTTGGGTTCTATCATCCCCGAACCTTTGGCTATGCCTGCTATATGCACACCGTTGTCAAGTTCAACTGCAACCTCTTTTATTGTTGTGTCTGTGGTCATGATCGCGCGGGCACTAGCAGAAGATGCCTCTTTTGAACCTGAAATGCTGTCGTAGACCTCATCAAAATGTCCCGAAAGCCATGTCTTGTCCAGATACCGCCCGATAACTCCCGTGGAAGCCACGCCGATCTCTTCGGGACTGCATTTAAGTTTTTCTGCAAGGAGCCCAGCCATCCATTTTGTGTCCTCTATGCCCTTCTTACCTGTGAACGCATTGGCGCACCCGCTGTTGGCAATGATAGCTTTCAATTCTCCTTTTGAAAGCGCTTCCCTCGTGACGATCAGGGGGGCGGCAATGACTTTATTGCGTGTGAAAACCCCTGACGTGATAGGCTGCCTGGCATCAGCTACCATTATTGCAAGCCCGTTCTTTCCCTGCTTTATGCCGTTCGCCCTGATCCCCCTGACCGCGCAGATGCCGCCCTCGATGTGTTTCATGAATTTTATTCCTATTCTTTTGATAATCCCCTGATTATATCGCTTCTCACAAGGATACCGATGAGTTTACCATTCTCAATTACAGGAAGCCTGTTGACATCATATTTTACCATCATGCCTGACGCCTCCTCTAAACTGATGTCAGGAGATACGGAATAAATCTTCTTTTTCATTATATCCCTTACAGGCTTCATACGAATGTCTTCGAGAGATTTCTTGAACTCTTCAAACCTGATCACGCTCCTTATTGGCATTTCTATTATCTCGAACGGGCTTGGAAGGAACATATCAGATGAGACTTCCGGAGTCTGAAATAATTTTAGCATATCGGTTTCTGAAACTATTCCAACTACTTTCTCATTGTCGACCACTGGCATGCCGCTTATATGGTGTTTCTTTAACAGTTCTACAAGTTTACTTACAGGATCCCCTGGCTTGCAAGTAATTACTTCTGTATTCATCGCTTCTTTTACGTTCATGTAGTCTCCTCATGGAGCAATTGCAGGAACCCACAAACCTGTCGTTTCATTTAACCCGAACATAAGGTTCATGTTCTGTATCGCCTGGCCTGACGCTCCTTTAACTAAGTTATCTATTGCTGATATAATTACTATTCGGTCACTTCCCTGTTCGACCTCAAAACCGATATCACAGAAATTGGAGCCGCGCACTCCCCCCAGCATCGGTATGCCGTTGATAAGCCTTATAAAAGGCTTGTTTTCATAAAATTTGTTATAGATATCAGTCAATTCATCCATGTCAATTTCCCGTTTAACGAAAATATGCGCAGTAGTCAATATCCCGCGCACTGATGGTATCACATGAGGGGTAAAGCTGATCTTTTTCAGCGTCCCGTCAAGACGGGCAAGTTCCTGCACTATCTCTGCGCGGTGGCGGTGGTGT
>CBFFLL010000111.1:0-8807 GCA_965642175.1 Candidatus Methanoperedens nitratireducens
AAATACAGCAACCTTCCACCCCACTATCAGCTCAACGGCTGTATCAATGATATAGAAATGATTGCCAGTTTACTGGAAGAAAATTTTGGCTTTCCGGAAGGCAACATCACAATGCTGCGGGACGAAGAGGCTACGCGCGAAGGGATCCTGGCAGCTTTTGAAGCGCTGACTGACCGCATAGCAGATAACGACATCGCAATCATCCATTATAGCGGCCACGGCTCCAGGATGAGGGATCGGGAAGGTGATGAACCTGACGGCTGGGATGAGACTATCGTACCACATGATAGCGGGCGCGGGTCATATCCTAACCGGGATATTTCAGACGATGAGATATATTTATGGTTGCTGCAACTGACCGAAAAGACTCCATATGTGACCCTCATTTTTGATTGCTGCAACTCAGGCACGATCGCACGCGATGTTTTTGGCAATAAATCCCGCTGGGTGGAACCCGATGAACGTCCTGTTGAGGAACTGCCGCCCTCACCGGTATTCGCCGGGATGATGACGGGAGCCAGGGACATTGGCCCGAGCGGATGGCTGCCCCTATGCGAGCGCTATGTGCTTATCGCCGGCTGCAGAGATAACGAAAGCTCTTATGAGCATAATATTGTTCAGGATAGTGGTGTAGTTTCTCACGGCGCAATGACCTACTTCTTGAGCCGGGAACTGGCAATGGCCGAAACAGGTGCAACGTACAGGGATATTTTTGAACGAGCAAGTGTCAATGTAACTGCTTATTACCCGTGCCAGCATCCTCAAATGGAAGGAGCAAGAGACAGGGAGCTGTTCGAAATATATGATATCAAGCCCACGCGCTTTATATCAGTCAGGGAACGAGAAGGAGACAGGATAACTCTGGGGGCGGGTGCTGCACACGGTATGACAGTGCGCTCGCGGTGGGCGATCTATCCCCAGGGAACAAGACAGATCACGCAAGATACACATAGAATCGGTCTGGTTGAGATCACATATGTGAGTGCTGTCACATCTGTTGCCTGGATATCTGAAGAGGCTGAAAATGGTATTATCGATGTGAATAGCAGGGCGGTAGAAGAGGAACATTTCTACGGCGAGATGCGCCTCAAGGTTGAGATCCAGGTTCCAGGGATATATCAGGATGCTTCAAATAAGCTGGCAGATCGCATCAGAAAATCTCCATTGCTAGATCTTGTTGACACTGGCGAAATAGCAGATGTTCGAGCCTATGCGATCGAATCAAGGACTAGTGTAAGGACTGGCGACCCCGTACCGCAGCTCAGGGTTGTTGACAAACCTTTATGGGCTGTTGTCGGGAAGGATGGGAAACTCATCATGCCGATCCACCACATAAATGAAGCTGGCGTAGTTTCTATTCTGTGTGATAACCTTGAGAAGGTCGCACGCTACAGGCAGGCTATATTATTAAGAAATCCAAATGAAGAAAGCCTTCTCAAAGGCAAAATCGATTTCATACTCAAACGACATAAAGCAGATGGCACATGGGCATTAGCTGAGCCTGATAACGCCAGTGGTTACATAATATTTGAAGAGGGGGAACATATTTCTTGTGAGATCATCAATAACCACGATTCTCCGATTTATGTTAGCATCCTTGACTTCGGGCTTACGGGTGCAGTGAAGTTATTTTATCCTATCACAGGGGCAAATGAGCAACTGGAGCAGGGAAGATCTATCGAGATAGGTGTGCGCAAAGGCGATGTAATAGAGCTGTATATACCCGAAAACTTCCCATATGTTCTGGATCCGGAAGAAACGATGCCCATAGGAGGTATTGAGACATTAAAACTCTTCGCAACAACACATGAGGCTGACTTCAGTCCTCTGATACAGCAAGGCTATAGAGGCATTACAAGGGGCGGTGGAACGCGTCTAATGCAATTGCTGGAAATGGCATTAGCAGGTCATGGCACCCGTGATTCCAGACGTAACCGAATATCAATTGATGAGGAATGGACCACAATCGAGCGCTCTTTCTTACTTCAGAAAAAATCTAGTATAGGCGCCAAAACAAGGTCTGTTGACAAAACATCAAGAAAACCTGTAGTTAAAGCAGCCAAAATGGAAAGTATTATACAGGAACATGAAAAGGAGCGATTTATCCAGGCACAGGTCTTTGATATCCGGCAGGATAAACCCCGTCGCGTAGATAGTGCGTTCGTCGAAGGCGTACAATATACCACCAGAGTGCGTATCGGTCCACCAGATCAATCCTGGCTCACCCTGAAAAAGGAATTTCCCGAGCATTTACTGCCTGACATGGAAAGCCACATACTGCAGGTTTTCTTCTGCGAATCCAACCATCTCCCTGAAGTCCAGACAGCAACTATTGAGCTGCCGCGACGCGGGCCAAGCACAGAGTGCCAGTTCTTCTTTAGTGTGAAAAAGGAGGTTCCTTTATTTGAAGCACGAATTATCATCTCCTATAAGAACCGAATATTGCAGACAGCCCTGCTCAAAGGGGGGGTCGTAGAAAGCTTTGTACATGCTGGAAAGGGACAGTCAGTCAGTTTAGAGGTGGAGGCTGTGGTTCGACCGACTACCTCCGGTCTATCCCGGCGACAGGAATTTGATCTTGCGTTCCTTGTTAACCATGGCAGCGATAATCGGCCTCGCCTTACGAAATTGGCTAATGACCATGCATCCATCCGAGATATTGAGGGCATTCAGGTTTCAATCCGAAATATCCAGGATCGTCTTGAAAGTGCGGCCAGGGCTATTGCGGATGCCGATATTGCGGGCACAGGAACACTTCGCTCTGATGAAACAGAAGCTCTGTTGAACTTTCTTGCATATCATGGACGCATCTTATATGACGCCATAATAACGGACCAGGTTGACGCCGGCTGGCTGCCCCGTCATCCAGGACGCATACAACTCGTTTCAGCGCATGCCGAAGCCTTCCTGCCGCTTGAATTCCTTTATGAAAAACCGATCCCGACTCTTGATGCCAGACTGTGCCCCAGGGCCGAGGAAGCCCTCCAGGATGGCAATTGCCGGGATTGCATTTTACAGAATGACATGCCAGGCTCACCCTATATCTGTCCGATCGGTTTCTGGTGTATGAGCCGTGTGATCGAAAGGCATGCCCATGACGTGTCGTATGGGGTGATGACAGGTTCATCAGAATACGTTATGCAGGCAGAACCCGTGGAAGATCGCACTATTTTGCATGTCCTCAGGACCTGCCTTTATGGTGCAAGCGACCGGGTCGACAGTGTAGTTCCGGGCCAGCGCCAGCAGTTTTTAAATACACTGAATTCGGTCAGCAGTAATGCAGGCGTTATGGTTTCAAAGTGGAATGACTGGGCAAAAGAAGTAGCTGCGAAACATCCTACATTTCTGATATTGATGCCGCACACACTCGAAGATGAAAAGTTAAGATCCCCTGTGATGGAGATCGGGACATCCGATCGACTTGTCTCAGGATATATTAAACCAAACTATATATGCACCTCACCTGAAGATGAACCTCCCATAGTGGCCCTTCTGGGATGTGAAACGATGGTACCTTACAGCAAGTATATGGGTTTTGTGCCTCAATTCAGACGAAACGGAGCTGCGCTTGTTCTTTGCACTCTGACCACGGTACTTGGCCGCCATGTTGTGCCGATAGCACAGAAGCTGGTCGAAGAACTCAAAGCGGAACTTGAAGGGGCACAGGGTCATACAGTTTCGTTTGGAGATGTTTTAGTGAATGTAAGAAGAAAGGTTATGCTAAAGGGGTTGCCAATTGTCCTTTCCCTGATCGCTTTCGGGGATGCGGACTGGCGGCTAAAATCTGGGAGGTAGAAATGTTTCGCATAGAAATGCTGCCAGCATTACACGGTGACTGCATCTGGATCGAATATGGTGAGGCCGATAAACCGCACCGTATCCTTATCGATGGCGGCCCTTTGCCAACCTATGATCTATTGCGCACTCGACTGGAAAGGGTATCAAAAGATCAGCGCTCCTTTGATCTCATGGTAATAACCCATGTTGATGCGGATCATATTGAAAGTGTCGTGAAGCTGCTCAACGTTCAAAAACTTGATTTCGAAGTTGGAGATATCTGGTTTAATGCCTGGAAGCACCTCTTACCTACCCACGGAGATGAGTTGGGGCCTGTGCAGGGTGAATATGTCAGTGCACTGATCTTAAGACATGGTTTGCCGTGGAATAAGGCCTTCAGCAATGGTCCAGTCGTGCTGCCTGACGGGCAGGATATTCCTGCAATTACCTTGCCCGGCGGCATGAAACTTACTTTGCTCTCTCCGGACAGGAAGAAACTTGCAAAGCTTGCCCCGGAATGGGCTAAAGCAGTCCGGGCCGCGGGACTGGAACCCGGTGTTCCCAGGGAAGTCCTTGAAGATCTCTCAAAAAGAAAAAAATATCACCCTGCGGATGAGCTTGGCGAGGGTCATTTCGACATTGCAGCGCTCGCAAAGGCGCCATTTAAATCTGATAGAACAGCCACCAACGGCAGCTGCATTGCATTTCTTGCGGAGTATCAGGGCAAAGCCTGCCTGTTCCTTGGCGATGCCCATTCCCCAATATTGGTGGATTCCATTAAACGCTTGCTTGAAAAACGGGGTGAAGAGAAACTGGCGGTAAATGCGATCAAACTTCCTCACCACGGCAGCAAAAACAATATGAGCCGCGAACTGATCGAATTGCTTGATTGCCCGCGCTATTTCGTTTCCACTAACGGTAACATCTTTGCACACCCTGATGCCGAAGCTATCGCCAGGATAATCAGGTATGGTGGCCGATCTCCAATCATTTTTTTCAATTATTTAAGCGATATAGCCAGGATCTGGAAAGAAGAATCCAAATATAGCCGTACCATTTTCGATATTCGCTACCCGGAACCTGAAAGTATGGGAATCACTATTGAGTTATAGGTATAATGACAATATTCATTCAACAATTCAAACCAGAAGGAAGAATCAAAGGAGGTTAAAAAAATGGGTCAATCAGTATGTGGTGGTGCGATGCTTAAATGCAGTTTTGGATTAGCTCCCGGTACTTTGAATGTTCTCCCTGTGAACAAGGTCAAGACCGCTATGCCTATAGCAAATATCATGGACAACAAACCATTCATGAATATCATGCCTTTTGCCATGTGTACTTCGCCTGCAAATCCGACAGTAGCAGCAGCTACAGCAGCAGCAATGGGTGTTCTGACACCCATGCCCTGCATCCCTGTGACAACTGCCCCATGGATGCCAGGTTCTTCAACGGTTCTTGTTGCAGGTATGCCAGCGCTTAATAGCAGTTCGAAGCTGATGTGTATGTGGGGCGGGATAATTGAAGTGGTAGTGCCGGGGCAGTTCACGATAAATGTGCCGTAGGAATAAAGTAGGTCCTTATGCTAATAATGAAAATAGGGAATATAAATAGGCTTAAATTGCTGAGGTATTGAAATGTCCAATTATATTATTAAGATATGTTTGATTTTGTTTATCTTCACTTGTGTTATTATAAATTTAGTTGATGCCTCGATGGAGATTTCACAAACAGCAGGAAGCGTAAGTGCTTGGTTCGGTCAAAGTGAAGGTTATGTAAACGTAGGTCAGGGTCAGAGTTTTTATGTTAATCAGGAAGGATGGATTTCTGAAATTCAAATATATTTAGAACCAAGTACAGGAATGCCTGATCCAGGTGACCAAATAATTTGTGATCTAAGAAGTCTGAGTGATGGAAATGTTTTGCAGAGTTCTTCTATTAAAGGTTTCACAGAAGGAGGATGGAAATCATTTGGTTTTGACAAAAAGGTAGCTCTCGGAAATTATATATTTACATGTTATTTTTCCAGATCCTATACTTTGAGAGATGAAAATTTTGTTATCTATGGAAATTCAAACGACAATTCATACCTCCAAGGAACACGGTATGATTCAATAGGTGGGCATCCAGAAGATTGGAGTACATGGAAAAAAAGTGTATGGGATCTTAAGTTTAAAGTGATAATTTTAACTGAAAGCGAAAGAAACTCTCCTGAAACACCAGGTAAACCGTCAGGTCCATCTTCAGGCTCTATGGGAACATCTTATACCTATTCCACATCTTCAACAGATCCCAATAATGACCGGATAAAATATACCTTTGACTGGGGAGATAGAACTCAAAGTGCCACGAGCTTTGCGAATTCAGGCTCATCTGAAAGTGCAAGTCATAACTGGACGAATCCAGGAACTTACAATGTCAAAGTCATGGCAACAGATATTGGAGGCTTATCTTCAGGATGGTCTTCAACATTTACTGTTAATATAGAATCGGCTCCACAGTTATCAGTATCTCCAGATTCGCTTTCCTTCAACCTTGGCCTTATGAACGCTGGAAAATCATCGTCTCAGATATTATCAATATCAAATGCTGGAGGTGGAACCCTTACCTGGAGTGTCAGCGATGATCAGACCTGGATAACCATGAACCCGACAAGCGGATCCAATTCTGGCACGGTTAATCTCAATATTGATACTGTCGGCATGAGGCCCGGTACCTATATCGGAACCATTGCCGTGAACTCAAATGGCGGAACCAGGCAAGGAAAAGTATTTTTTAATATAGAGTCCGGGTGGAATTGGGAATATATTATCATAATTTTCTTAATCATTGCAATTCCCGTTGGTATTTTCTTACTGAAGAGAAAAACTGGAAAATCAAAGGAAGAACAAAAAATGGAAGAATGGGAAAAAGAAGGGTATGATGTATCAGGCCTGAAGAAAGCGTTTGAGAAGAAAAAATAAAACGAGAAGACATGGAAGATTTTAAAATCAAATTCAAGGAATTCGAAAGAAAGATTGAAAAATTAAAACGTCTTGAAAAAGAACTTGATTCGATGGATACCGAAGGACTTGAATCCGAGGTCAAAGCAATAAAATCCATACTGAAGAGCCCTGATAAAATCCCTGTAATAGAAAAAGGGATTGAAAAATTAAAAGTAAAAATTGAAAGAAGGGGTGTAGGTCCTGTTGAAATCGAGGTGGTTTCTACAGAAAAAACAGTTCCCGAATCCCAAGTTATCCCTGCAGAGAAAGTGATTGCTGAACTGGCGTCTTCACCAAGAAATGCTTATGGCGTTGTCATCGGAATTGGAAAATATAAAGATCCAGATATCCCTTTTTTAAGATATGCGGTAAACGATGCTCGTGAGATCTACAATATCCTGACAGATCCCCAGTACGGGAACTTCCCAAGAGAAAATGTGAAACTTTTGCTTGACGAACAGGCAACGCTGACAGCAATAAAATCCGCAATGGGGACTTATCTTGCGAGGAAAGCAGGAAAAGATGATACGGTTTGCATTTACTTTGCTGGGCATGGTTCACCCGAGATAGACCCGACAGGGAAGGCAGATGACAGGTTGGAAAAATTCATTGTCCCCTATGATGCAAAAAAAGACGACCTTTTCAGCTATGGGCTTTCAATGGATGAGATAAGAAATATTTATGAAAGGATAGAATCAAAAAGAGTGGTATTTTTCATCGACAGTTGTTACAGCGGTGAAGCAGGAGGGCGGAAATTTTCAAGACCCGATATAGGGGCTCGAAATATCACTATTTCAGACAAGTTCCTCGAAGATCTTTCAGGTGAAGGGAGAATTATAATCACAGCAAGCAAGCCAGATGAATTATCACTTGAAACGACCGAACTTGAGCACGGGATTTTCACTTATTATCTGGCAGAGGGGCTGAAAGGGAAAGCTGATCTTAATAAAGACGGTGTAGTAACAGCAAATGAATTGTATAGTTATGTGTATGAACAGGTAACAAAAAAAGCTCGGCTTCTCGGAGCGAGCCAGCATCCGCTCAAGAAGGGCACAATAATGGGTGAGATCCAGCTAACACGATATGAAACAAAAGAAATGAGAAGAATAAAAAATCTCCATTCTATTTCAGCTGAACTAGTTAAAGAATGTAAATATGAGGAAGCATTAAAAAAATATGAAGAGATTTTGGAAATAGATAAAGAGGATTCTGAAGCTTCAAACTGCATTGAGAAACTGAGAAAGAAGATCGGTGAAGAAATAATAACGAGAAATTTAAAATGCTTATCTGACTTGTATTATGAAGGGAAGCTCAGTCCTGCAGAGTATGAACTTACACGTCGTCTTTTAAAATCGAGATCTGAGGATTTGAGCAAAGAAAATAAAAAAGTCTTAAAATTGGTAAATGACCTTCTGTCAGATCAAATTTCAATCTCAACATTCAGGGAGGAGATTGAAAGTAGAGCCTGAAGTGCAATTAATATCTATTTCAATGCGTTTGTAGTCTGGCAGATGCTACAATTTGAAAACAGTAATCAAAATTAAACCTGAAAAATCCGGTTGCTGAGCCCTGGCAAAAATCATGATTTTCTACTAATAAGTTTTGGAGGTTAATATGAACGAAAGAGAAACAGTTGCAGAAATGATGACAGGCAATAAGAAAGAGAATAGATCCTCGAGAAAATGGAAGGCAGATCCCTCACAGTCTTCGGCTGCTGATCGTGTAATGTTCCTTCAGAGGACCCTCGGTAATCAGGCTGTAGAGAATTTGATCAGGTCAGGGACTCTTCAGGCCAGGCTCAGGATAGGACCACCTGGAGATAAATACGAGCAGGAGGCTGACAGGGTAGCGGAGGCTGTGGTGAGAATGCCAGAGCATAAGGCAGTATCAAGTGGTGCACCTTACATCCAAAAAGCATGCCCGACATGTGAAGGACAGGAACTAAAGCGGCAACCAATAAAAGAAGAGGAAGAAGAAAAGCTACAAAGGAAACCAAAAGAAGAGGAAGAAGAAAAGCTACAAAGGAAACCAAAAGAAGAGGAAGAAGAA
>CBFFLL010000112.1:0-6507 GCA_965642175.1 Candidatus Methanoperedens nitratireducens
GCACGAACGCCACAGATGGTTCGATCAATCCCTCAAGCGGTATCTATACCTGGACACCATTGATCGGCGATGCAGGAACCTATCAATGGAGTTTTAATTCCAGCGATATGTATGGCGGAGTTGACAAAGAAACAATAACGATCACTGTATATCCTGCGCCATTACCTGTCCCTCCTGCTCCTGAGAATCTTGCTTTCACCCGTGGTAATTTCTGGATAGAATATACCTGGGAGCCCGGGACTGGAAATATTACAGACAGCTACAACCTGAATGTTAATGGAACACCCTATACAACTTCCCTTACTTCGCGTAGTGATATAGTAGGGCCGCACGGCTGGAGCAATATAACCGTATGGTCTTACAACATTTCAGGAGGTCAGAGCCTGAATTCCATATCTCTTTCAACCCAGGTCCAGAATAACCAGCCCACCCAGGCAGCTATCGGGAACAAGAATGCTGTTGAAGGAGACCTCATTCAGTTCACGGTTACTGCTTCTGATGCTGATAATGATATCCTGACCTTCAGCACCGATTCCTCAAATGGAAGTTTTGATTCCGGATCAGGGGTCTATTACTGGCAAACGGCGGCCGGGGATGCGGGACAATACACCTGGCTTTTCAGTACTATGGATAATTATGGCGGCATAGACACCGAAACGATAACAGTAACTGTGAATGCAGCCCCTCCAGTATCACAGACTGTAACTCTTGTGGCAAACAGTGCGGGAAATACTGGTTTTTCGGCTCAAACCATAGGCGAGAATTTATTTTCCTTAAATATCTCCAATACACAGATCGATACTAGAACATTATTCTTACAAGCAAACCTCGACGCATTATCGATCGATGATACTTCTTATGAAAATAGAATTGGTACTGGGAGTCGTGATGCAATTATGGTAGTGAATTTCACCTTAACCAATGTTCAGAGTGTTAATTGGGTATCTCTACGATTTATTGGCGCGGTAACAAACTCAGTTGAACCTCTTTATATTGGTCTGTACAATGCGACATCGCCGTCAGGTGGAGGCTGGACAGGATTAAATAATGTCACGCCACCGAACACAAATACATACGTAACTATGCTTTACAATGTATCTTCTCAGGCTGATAAAGATAAATATTTGGTATTGAATGGAAATACGCTTACATTCAGTTTTGCTGAATGGGTTAATGGGCCTAACAATGCAGGATTAAGTAATGATTTGTATGAAGCCACCATTAATTATCAATAAAAGATCGTAATGAATGCCGTAAGTTGCAGTTAAAATTATTGCAGTGGCAGCCCACGACTTTTTTTCATTTTGGATTTATCACAGCGGTCATTGCGCTCCATTCATGCGTTCTTCCATGGCAGTCCTGACATACTACTAATATTGGTTTATATGAAATGTGGCAAGTATTGCAATCGAAACTTTTTGGATGTCTTTCTATCATCATTTCTGAGTGGCATTTACGGCATTTTGGTATCTCACCATGCCATTGATGACATTTAGTGCATGTCTCCGTTTCAGTATGAAGTGAAGGGATATTTGTTAAGTTCGAGTACTGTTCTTCATGGCATGGTTTACACACTGAAAAAGATAAATTTCCTTTGAAAGTTACCGTGTTATTTTTCAATTTACCGGGTATCCTTGGAACATGAGGATCAAAATGGCAGGAAAGGCATTGGTTATTATCAAGTTTCTGGTCTCCATGACCTGCATGGCATTTAATGCATCCTGGTATTTCGAAATTCATACCATGACAGTACTGGCATTTTTTTTCCATATGTGGCCCTAAGTAAGGGAAAGATCTGTTTGTGATATTAGAACTGATGTTTTGTGTATGTGCCCGGTGACAATCACTGCATGTGGAAATATTTAAATTGTTATGCACAGGACTTTCAGGTATATGGCATTTAATGCAATCAGGTTTCAGCTCTTTTGTAGAAAAATTACCTGTAATGTTTATATTATAGGAGATAATCTTGATCAACAGCTGTTTTTTAGCGTTATATTGGTTCATGCCGGAGTGGCACTGGATGCATTTTAGTTCATGATCCATTATTATCGAGCCATTTTTTGGATTTATATATGACGAGTAATATGTTTGCATCTCATGGCAGGAGCCGCAGAATTCAGGATCATAAAGCTTATTGTTCAACGCTATTCCTGAAAGAATGCTGATAACGAATATCAGGCAGCCTAGGATAATAAATATTCTTGTTCTGGTTTTTTTGTTCATTAGAGATTAGAAATCCTTATATTAATATTAGGTAATAAACCAGTAGGATTAAATGTGGGGAAGTGTATGAGGCAACTATGAAATATTATAAACTAGTTTTTCTTATAATAATAGTGCTTCTGTTTACTGGTTGCCTGGAACAAATTGCAAACAGATTTGAGAAGGTGGATGTAGTGTACGTTAATTTGAGCGTGACAACGGAGGAAAATAAGACAGTGATCAGGGACATAAAGGCATTCAGGGGTGAAGTCACTAAGATCGATGCGCCCGGGTTTGTTGCGCCAGAAAAATTTCCCGGGATTTATGTAAAAATAAAACAGGTAATCAATATTTCTAAACCAGATCTTCTTAAGGATGTCAGTGTACCGAACGGAATAAATTACAATGGACCTGGAAATTATTCGTTTACTGTACAGCTTTATAAAGATGAGTTTAACAAAACCCAGCCCATATATATCTACAGTGAGATCATTGATAATAAGAGCATGAGGCTTGCAAGAACAATGATAGGTGTTAATCTGACATAATGAGTTCGGAGTAACATTTAAATAGAATAAAAGACAAATAATAACTATACCCAAATTAAGCCCAAATTTGGGATTAATTAATATGGATAGGAAAGGAGGTGAAAAACAATGAAAAGGAATAAACTAATAATTGTTATGATTTCGGTAATAGCAATTGGGATGTTCGCATTGCCAAGCACATTTTCGTACACAGGAGATATGCATACGTTCAGGCAGATTCTCAGCGAAGATCCTGCTGATGTTGATGCATTTTGTTTGAAATGCCACACTGGTGATATTTCAACACAATTAGCAGCCAGCGACCCTGGATTATACCAGGGAGGCGTGCCAATACACTCATCCATTGGGTGTCAGGGATGCCATCAGATAACATCAGATGGAACAACTGCCCAGGGTTATAATGTTAACGCTGCATCATATGAACACGCTGCAAGACTGCCATCCTGTCTGGATTGCCATATTGCTGGCTCACCAATAATGACCATAGGTGATGCAGGTGGTGAAATCAGAGTTGCAACTGAAGCACATAAGAACTTCTATGATGTAATAGATGACGACATTGAATGTATAGGTTGCCACACAGATGCAACAAGAACTGGTACAGTATCAACCAGTATTTCTTCGCCAGCTGTAACTGTTTCAGGACTGACAATAGGATAAACCAAAATTTGAACATTGTGGTGAATTATCACCACTTTTTTTTTAAATTCTATGTATAAAACTATTATTCAGCAGTATGTAGTTAATAGCACATTGATCCGAAAATTGCTATTTCCAGACAGAAAGAAGAAAAAGCGTAAATTCTATTTAGAGCGCTTCAGAGAATACAAGCAAAGCAACCTTAGCAAGAACATAGTTGTGCAACTGCTGCCATTGCTGGTAGTGTTGTACTTTTTGTATGTCCTTAGCAGTCAGAATGTATTTTTTGGAACAGTGCTTAGCGGCAGTATGGAGCCAACTTTTAAAAGGGGTGATCTTGTGCTAATGCAATCCTTATATGGGGAGCCGGCAGTGGGAGATATAATCATGTTTATACCGAAAGAGGGCATGGAACCTGTAACACACAGGATAATGAGCATAAATAAATATGGATATGTCACAAAAGGCGATGCTAACCTAAAAGAAGATGATTGGAGGGTGAGAAATATAGATATTAAAGCAAAATCCATAAAAATAGGAAGCAAACCTGTCGTCATACCTGGCCTGGGCTCCACACTCGTCTCAAGGGCAGATAATTTTTCAATAACATTAACAAAAAATAAGGGAATTATACCTTTATTCCAGGAGTTCCGTACACTGACGCCTTTAATAATCTTTTTTATGTTGATCATATATATGTTTATGTTAGTTGAGACAAGAAGTGAAGAAAAAAACAGGTTCGGCAAGACTAGCAGAAAAAAAGCTAAATAAATCCGAAAAATTATGCCTGAAACAAAAAAAGAAAAGATAATTGATTTCTTTGAATCAAATAATATCCCATTACTTGTATTTTTCAGTTCAATGTTCGTATTTATCAGTTTTGCAGGAACACGATTGTTTTTATCGGATGAAGGGGTAATATTAGATCAATTTTATAATTTAATTAACGGTTCCCTGGCTTTAAAAATAGCTAAAATAAATGCCAATAATGGAATGTTTATAACCATAGGGGACAACCTTTACGGGAAATTCAGCTATTCTTTACTTGTTTTATCCGTACCAACATATTATATTATGAAAATAATAGATAGTTTTTATGGCGCTCATCTTTTTATTCTGCAATTATGGGCGGTATCAGGTGGTATCGTTATTTTTCTTATAGGAAAGATCAGGAACATAAAGCGTGCAATAGAAGGGGGGATCATATCGTATCTGATATTAGTAACCGCAAATCTATATTTTTTTAAATCCATTTATTTTCCTAAATGGGGGGAATTGTTATCCATTGAATTTACTAACATTATGATCTCTTCTTTTCTTATTCTTATCATTTACCTGTTTTTCAAGAATTTCTTCAGCGCTAAGATTGCTCTATTTGCATCTTTTTTTATTTTGTTTGCGACACCGATCCCGTTTTATGCCATTTCATTAAAACATCACATCCTTACTTTATTCCTGACATTAATGAGTTTCTACTTTTTTTATAAAAATTATGAAAAAAAAGATAATAAATTGATTTATCTTGCATACATTTTCGCAGGAATTTGTGTATGGACACGGATCCTGGATGGCCTGGTACTTCTTGCAACACTCCTGATAACCGACGTTTTAATTTTCAGACGCAGTATTAAATATATTATATCTATTTCAATAGTTATTCTAATAGCACTATTACCTTTTTTCATTTTCAATTTTTTAATTCTAGGAAATCCTGTTTCCATCATTGAAAGTTCTCCTCTTACAAGTGAACCTGTAACAATAATCACGGCAAAAGATTATATTGTGCTTGATGAAAATCCGAAAAAAGCAACTCAAGTTGAACTTATGAAAGATCTTGGATATATATGGGATGGAAAAATCAAAGGTTATTGGTTTGAAGTATTTGGATATTCGATGTTTTCCAGATTGATCAACACATTCGGTATTTTTTTAGTAAGCCCGTTCTTAATAGCAGCACTTGGGTTTTTTGTGTCAGCAATGAAACGGAAAATCAAGTGGAATTTGGCAGATAAATTGCTCGGTTTATATATCATATTATTATTTGGGATATATGGTATATTGCATATTTTATTTAATATTCGCCCCATTATATATATTGTAAAAGATACCCCGGTCAGTCTTGAATACAGGTATCTTCTTATACTTTATATAATACTGCTTTATTTTGTTCTCAGGATCGATAGAGTCAGGGAGTTGATCGAAAAAAGATCGGGAACCATAGTAAAATTATATGGTATTATTTTAATAATTTATATTATCTATTTTATCGCAGGATTCCCAATAAATTTTATTAATATATATTATTATACATCAATCATAATAACTAGCCTGTTGTTTCTACTTATTATAATATATCACCCGATCAAAGAAAGAAAAATAACAATGTGTCTGGACATTCAGGGAAATTTTTTATTACTATTGATAGCATTTGCAATAGCTCAGGCATCTGCTTTCCTGCTTTTTTACTACTGGATTGTAAATATGACTTACTTATCACCATCGCAAAATATTAGTATAATCCCGATATTGAATTACATCATTGAATGGATGTATCGAACCGTAATTTACTGATCGGGAAAAAAAACTTTTTCGAAACCTTTAAGACCAAATGAGTAATAATCCTTTTCAGGATGGCAATCATGTGGGCAAAAGAAATTTTGAATTTACAAAAAAAAGTAAACGAGCTACATTCAAAAAGAAACAGTTATATTACATCGATCTTTCTCACGATAATAATAGTTGTTTCTATAGCTGCAATGTTAACAGTATTTAATGCGCAATCGCAGGATTACAGCCCGAATGCCAATAAATGCATATCATGCCACAATGATTCGGATTATCCAAATGATACAAATATGGATGGCGTGGCTGCGCCGTATAAGCGCCCCCACAATAACAATGTCATGTGCGAATCCTGTCATAAAAATAATCCTCATACTTTAGTTTACATTCAGGGTTCAGGCGCCTATGGCAATAAAACAACTGCTGCTTCATGCCCTGAATGCCATCAAAAAGGAATTCCTTCGGGAGTTAATTCCAATTTTACTTCTGCTTTTATGATACCAGTTTCCCTGAGGCACAGTTCTGACCCTTCAAACGGTTCTGTTTGGGGCAG
>CBFFLL010000112.1:6517-8764 GCA_965642175.1 Candidatus Methanoperedens nitratireducens
AAGACACTCCATGATATAGCGCCTCTGGGACGTATCCTTGAGTGGTTCCCAAATTATAAGATAAATGGCTCAATAGGGAATAATCTTACATGCGCTGGATGTCATTACAAGGGAAGCCCCAACTACAGTCAAGTGACTTCGAGGTTTGCATCGGCAGGTTTGCAAATACCGCCAGAGATTACGAACGGCACTAACTGGAACGGGAGATCTGCCAAATATTATAATCATACAATTAATAACTATGCAGATGAAACCTGCAAGCTTTGTCATGGTTACGAGCTACAACCAAATGCCACCATGGCTGAATTTGTTCACAATGTAAATTTCGCTGATATCAACGCATGCAAGGAATGTCATACAGAGGTTAATTCCACCGATCTTGGGTTGCATTCTACTTTCACCGGTACAACGGCAGTAGAGAACAGCGATTGTAAGACATGTCATTTCGCTCCATTCCCGATGGTCAAAGGTGCAGTTAATAATTCGAATACATACTTCTGTGTTGATTGCCACACAGCAGCAGGAACCGGTCCTAACAAGTCCACTCTCAGCAGAACATTTGTAGATAAGTTACATGGTGAAATCACATGCATGGACTGCCACTTCGCAGACGGAAAATACCATAAGGACAATCCACGCGGCTCAGTTGCAAATTTGACATATGTCAATAGATATGTTACAACAAATACAATTACTACTGATTGTTCGGATTGTCACTATGCTGCTAACCTTGACGATGCTCCGTTCAATGCCCCAAGCGGCGGAAAACATATTATTGATAATGGGGCAGCCTGTGCTTCGAGCTGTCATCCGGGTGGGGGTAGTATGATTAAGACAGTACACAAAGTAGGTGGGTTGAGTACTGCTACCCAGAAACCATCGATATCTGTCCCCACGCTCAGTTCTTCAAATGTTATGCAGGGAACGGATGTCATTGTTACGGCAACTGTGAACGCTCCAGCATCATACGCTGTTGTTGATGGCGCCCAGTATCGCATCAAGTCAGGCACCACGGAAGTCAGATCATGGACACCGATGTCAGCAAATGATGGCAACTTCAACGGAACGAATGAAGTAGCGAAAGCAACAATAAATACAGACCTTTTATCAGGAACATACGCCATCGAAGTGCGTGGCATGGCTGGAGGCCCTGCGCAGAACGCATCGAAGCGATACTATCCAATGAATGGCAACGTATCGGCGATAAATTCCATGCCATTAACGGTTCAGGCTCAGATGGGATATATCAATGGCACAGTGACAGACGGGGAATCACCCATTACTGGAGCTTCAGTTTCGGTTACGGGCGGGAGTTCAACCACATATACCAACGGATTTTATTCACTGCTGGTCGTGGAAGGTACATATGATGTAACTGCGAGCAAGAGGCCGGAATATTATGATAACACAACCTCAGGTGTTGCAGTCATATCGGGTAATACAAATATCCAGGACTTCGTACTCGAAATTAAACCGACAGGGAATATCGAAGGTATTGTTACGAATGCGACATGATAGATAAGTTGTGATTAATAGAAAGGTATATTACCTACATTTACATAATTAATGGATAAGGATAGGAAGTTTTAATATGGATTTATATAAAATATATACAAGACTCTTATTAGTAGGAATAATTATTCAAATAATATTATCATTCAGTTTTGCTTCTGCTGAAGAATTGGTATCTCTGGAAGATCCTCATTATGGGGGGTTGAACAATGATGAAGCATTGTGTACGGAATGTCATCACCTGGAAAATACTATAAATATTGCAGATGGGACTATCAAAGAGCTCTCACCAACAAATATTGTGACACAAGAAGATGAGTCTGGCCAACCGGATTGTGTTTCATGCCATGATATAGGAGGCACAGCTCCTGTACATGTGAATGTAACTGCTATGAATAACAACAATGAGATCCACAAGAACCTGAACAGTGGAGCATCTTCCCCTTCAGGTTATCCCTCATCAAACTTCAAATGCTGGGCATGCCATGGCAATGGCAGTGAACCTTCAATGCAACATCATCCAACGAACTACAAAACACCCAGAAGATGTCCAGACTGCCACCTGTCGTATTCTATGGGCGGGGGTAACCATAATCAGGGTTTACCATGTCTAACATGCCACTTCAATATACCTCAGAATCTTCGCGCGCATTTATGGAATGGTACTACCATTATCACTCCTGCAGCCACTACATGCTATGACTGCCATAATAAGACTGAGATGCTGGTTTATGC
>CBFFLL010000113.1:0-8754 GCA_965642175.1 Candidatus Methanoperedens nitratireducens
GATGAAGGCCTCGGAATTGACGACATCGGCTACTTTGTCATGCCGATTGCCGATAATCAAATACTCAATGTGAACCCTGTATGCCCGACCAGATTTATCTATTCGGGATCTGAGAACATAGAAGCAGCCAAAAAGTATTTTGAATTCATAGCAAGGCCGGAAAACCTGCAGTATATGATTGACAACGTATCGAAGTTCCAAAATCTGCCTTACAGCGGCTTAACTCCCAAATATGCCGGCGCGATTAAGGAATTCTATGATACCTATACTGAAAAAGGTACAGTTCTTCAGACGGCTGTCAAATATGTGAATACGCAGTGGATGGAGATAGGTAAAGAGCTCGTTAATGTGATCTTAGGTGAAGCAGATGCAACGAAAATGCTCGAAAATATCGATAAGACCAGAGAAGACCAGGCAACAGCAGTAAAAGATCCGGCGTGGTAGTCGCCAGCGGATCAGATCGAGGGGGCAGGCTCACCGGCCTGCCCTTTATTTTATCAGATGTGAGAAGATATAATGAGCAACACAATAATGTGGTACGAAAAGCCTGCGAAAAAGTGGATACAATCATTGCCTGCAGGCAACGGACATATCGGATGCATGATCAGCAATCATCCTTTTTGTGACAGACTTTGCTTGAATGATGATACGCTTTGGAGTGGGTATGCGCGCGACTACTGCAAAAAGGATTTTAAAGAGAATATGACAAAGGTCAGGGAACTGATGGCTGAGGGCAAACGTACTGAAGCTGAGGAAATCGTAGAAAACCACTTGACTAACCGGTTTACGCAGGCGTATTTGCCATTAGGAGATATTATCATCCGGTCAGATGTCGGCAACATAGATAAATACAGGCGCGAGCTGGATATGTCAAAAAGTATTATCCATGCCCGATATATAAAAAATGGAAACAACATTAAAACAGAAACATTTGTTAGTTATCCAGACGATGTTCTGATACATTTAATTGAATCACAAACGCCGGTTGATTTTGAAATAAGCTTTGAAAGCCAGATCATGCATGACATTTATTATGATAAAAAAGGCTTTATGGTCACGGGCCATGCGCCCAGCGATGTAATCATAACCGATGTGTCTTTTTATGGTGACGGCAACAGAATAAGCTATGACGAAATCGAAAAGTCCATTAAGTTTGCAGCCAGGGCAAAAGTAATCAGTGATGGTGATATCGTTACAGGTACGGACAAGCTTATCGTTACCAATGCAACGAAAATATCGATCGCATATTCCAGCGCAACAAGTTTCAACAAAGGCAAAGAATATACGGAACATTGCAGAAAAACCGTATCAAGTGCAAGTAAAAAAGGTATTGATGACATCCGAAAAACGCATATCGATGACCACGCTTCATTGTTTGGGCAGATGGATATAGATTTTGGCGACGATGAAGCTTCATGTGACGAACGATATGTCCGTATGAAAAACGGAGAAATCAATAATTCGGATATAAGCACGCTGTTTCAGTACGGTAGATATCTGCTAATTGCTGCTTCAAGAAAAGGGACACAGCCTGCAAATCTGCAGGGCATATGGAACAAGGATCTGATACCGGCGTGGTGGAGCGGTTATACACTGAATATAAACCTGCAGATGAATTACTGGTTTGCAGACCGCGCTAACCTCAGTGGCTGTTTCGACCCGCTTGTTTCGTATGTGAAACGGCTCTGTGAAGCGGGAAAACGAACGGCAAGAAAAGACTATGGTACAAAAGGGGCCGTAGTGCACCACCAGTCAGATATCTGGGCACACTCAACACCTGTAGGATATGATACATTCAAAATTCGACAAAGCGCCCGTTGGATGATGTGGAATATGCCGCTCCCATGGCTGTGCATCCAGCTCTTTGACCACTACTTATATACGCTCGATGAGGAATTTTTAAAGACAGAGCTGCTTCCGGTCATGAAAAATGCAGCAGACTTCATGATGTATAATTTTACAGAAATAAATGGAAGGCTGTACAATATTCCGGCCACTTCGCCTGAAAACATGTATCTGGATGAGGCAGGAAACGAGCTAGCCATTTGCAATATTAGCGCAATGGATATCGGTATTACCCGGGAGTTTTGCGCTGCATATGTTTACGCTTGCAGGCGTGCGGGCAATCATGAAGAAGCGGACCGCTTCGCGGCATTTGCGGATAAAATAGAGGGATACTCTGTATCGAAGGAGGGTGAACTGCTGGAGTGGGACAGAGAATACGAGGAAACAGATAAAGGACACAGACATTTTTCGATGCTGTTTGGCGTATATCCGGGTAGCCATCTGCTCAGAGGCGAATATGCCGACGCCGCCCGGAAGTCGCTTCATAAAAGGCTCCAAAACGGCAGCGGTCAGACCGGATGGAGCGCGGTATGGGCCATGGCATTGCTGGCCAGATTCGGCGAAGGCGAAACCGCATATGAGATTATAAACAAGCTGATGCGTGAGAATATACATGAAAACATGTTTGGCGCGCATCCTCCTGAGTTTTTTCAAATAGATGCAAATTTCGGATTCACGGCCGCGATATGCGAGATGGTCCTGCAAGAGTATGGCGGTGTTATAAGATTATTGCCGGCTTTGCCTAAGGATATGGAAAACGGAAGCATACGCGGCTTAAAGATCCATTCAGGGCACGTGATCTCATTGACGTGGAAAGCGTCAAAAGTCATATCCATGGAAATATGCGCAGAGGCCGATGACGAGATTGTCATTAATGCTACACACTTGTCCAGTAATAATGCGGAATATAAGCCATGCCCGGAAGGCATTACTATATTGCTGAAAGAGGGAAACAGATACGATTTTTTTGCAATAAAATAGCGTAACTAAAAAATTAGCTTTGATTCAAGGTGCGAGGTGAAAAATATACATAGTTTCAAAAAGCAATATCCAATCCAAGTGTACAGATGATTCTATATAGTTAAAATAGGTTGAAAGATAATTGATAATCGACAAAAGAGCACTGGACATTCGGGAGAGTAAAATGAAAACAAGCAAAATGTATCCTACTTATTTTTTAATTGGGTCACTGGTTCTGTTCGGGGTACTGTGTATCGTACCCTCCATACTCGGCATTGGCTATTCATTTACAGACTGGTCAGCCTATTCGGATAAAGTGAATTTTTTAGGGTTTGACCGCATGTTTGATAACTATTTAAAAGCATTTTCGGATGAAAAATACATAGGTTACCTGGGAAACACGTTGCTATTTACTTTTGTCACGACGATCGTAAAAACTGTCATCGGCCTTGCGCTTGCAGTGCTTTTGACCAGAGGAATAAAGCTCCTAAATTTTCACAGAGCTGTATTGTTTATCCCAGCGGTGTTGTCGGCACTGATAATCGGCTTGATATTTCGATCCGTATTGAACCCGGAGGTTGGCCTGCTGAACAGTTTTTTAAGGCAGCTTGGCATTGAGGGGCCGCAGTGGCTCACAAATCCGGATATTGCGTTTTGGTCTGTCATGGCTGTAGACATATGGAAGGGCATGGGTTATATCATGACTATATTAATTGCAGGACTCATGTCCATATCTCCTATGTACTATGAGGTTGCCGATATAGACGGGGCGGGAGGATGGCAGAAGTTCAGGTGGATCACTCTGCCAATGCTCATGCCGGCACTGACAGTTACAACTGTATTAAATGTTATATACGCGCTAAAAGTTTTCGATATCGTGTATGCACTCACAAATGGCGGGCCGGGCTATGCTACGGAAGTGCTTTATACAGGAATCTATAAGGAGTTCAGCTATGGCAGATTCGCAATGGGAACAACACTGTCCACCATCATGTTTGTTGTGATGGTTATCGTAGGATATTTCCTGATACAATCCATGAACAGGAATGAGGTGGAAGGGTAATGCGGTCAAGAAAAGCAATTGGAACCATCGGTATCAATATTTTTGCGTGGGTACTATCCTTAATTTTAATCACACCGCTGATTCTGATTTTAGTAAATTCATTCAAGACCAGTATGGCTGCGGCAGAAATGAATATGGCCCTTCCTGAAGTCTTTCAATTCAGCAATTATCTCACTGTGATTGAAAAGGGAAAACTGGATGTCTCTTTTGTAAACAGCCTGATCTATTCTGTATTTAGCGTCGCGCTTTGCACACTGACTTCTTCC
This sequence comes from Candidatus Methanoperedens nitratireducens, assembly GCA_965642175.1. Taxonomy (GTDB): domain Archaea; phylum Halobacteriota; class Methanosarcinia; order Methanosarcinales; family Methanoperedenaceae; genus Methanoperedens; species Methanoperedens nitratireducens_A. The sequence continues at coordinate 4,135 of CBFFLL010000113.1, forward strand.
ATGGCGGCATATGTATTATCCAGAAACAGGTGCAAAGCCAATAAGATCATTTATTTAATCATTGTACTTGGTATAACGATGCCTATAAACTTTATTGCTTTGATGAAGGTCATGCAAATCCTGCAGATTGTCAATACAAAAATAGGCATTATCTTGCTGTATTCGGCGATACAAACCCCGTTCAATGTGTTTTTGATTTACAGCTTTGTTGGCAAGATACCAAGGGAAATCGATGAAGCGGCGGCCATAGACGGGTGCTCTCCCTTAAGGCTGTTCTTTTCGATCATTTTTCCGCTTTTAAAGCCTGTGCTTGTCACGGTCATGGTGCTGACGTTTTTAAATACATGGAATGAATATATATTACCGCTGTATTATCTGGGCAGTTCAGCGAACTGGCCCATGACACTCGCAGTCTACAATTTCTTTGGAATGTATTTTAAGGAATGGAATCTGGTATGCGCCGATATTGTGCTGACAAGCCTGCCGGTAATAATCGTATATCTTTTAGGTCAAAAGTACATCGTTTCCGGAATGTCAGCAGGAGCCGTGAAGGGTTAGAAGGCATAATAAAATACTTTTGAGGTAAAGTGATGGAAGTTTTTAAGACTCTGTTTTATCAGTATAAAGGGGGCAAGGGCATCACGGCTCCTCCGTCGGCAAAAGGGATAAAGAGATTTTTATTTATATGTTATACGCATTTTTGGAGATTAATAGGCATGAATTTGCTGTTTATTCTGTTTTGTTTGCCTGTTTTTACCATACCTCCTGCAATAACGGCGTTGAACAGAGTGCTTCTTAACCTTGTGAGGGAAGGCAATACATTCTTTTTTAGAGATTTTATTGATGAGTTTAAAAGCAGCTTTCTTAAAAGCTGGATTGCATTCATTCCATGGCTGATTGCCGTTGCCATTTCTGTGATGGGATATCTGACTATCAAAGGCGTCTATTCGAGCACGCTGCAAATCATACTGTGGGTCACAATATGCAGCCTGTTATACTGCTATTCGACCTACTGCTTTTCCATGATAGCGCTGATCGCTCTGCCTCTTGGAGCTATCATGAGAAATGCGGCGATTATGGTGTTGACCGAGATCAGACGAAACGTGTTTATCATTCTGACAACGCCAATTTTTATATTAAGCGCGATCTATTACCTGTATTCATCTCCATTTTTATTATTTTTGGAGTTTTCTTTTGTGGGGCTTATCAATGTGATGATCGCAAATGAGGTGATAGAAGAGCGCGTTATAAAACCAAATTTAAACGAAAGGTAAGACTAAAATGGCAAGTTTATCACTGAAAAATATAAAGAAGGTATATAGCAAGGATGTTGTTGTAGTACAGGATTTTTACCTGGAGATAAAGGACAAAGAGTTTGTGGTGTTCGTAGGGCCGTCAGGCTGTGGAAAATCGACAACACTACGCATGATTGCGGGGCTTGAAGAAATTTCGGACGGAGAGTTGTATATTGATGGGAAAAAAATGAATGACGTCATGCCGAAGGATAGAGATAATGAGAAGAAGCAGAGTGACTGCCGCGCGCACATACTTCTCACAGAAATGATGGGTAATGAGATATTGGTGCATGCCAACATAGGTAAAGATGTTGTTATTATCAGAATGGCTTCTTCATTGCTGGATGTAGCGAACATGGATTATATCAAGAAAAATATTGAGGTTAACGTTAGTTTCAGCAAAGAAAGAATCCATTTGTTCGATAAGGAAACAGAATGCACGTTGGCTCAAGGAGGAAGATAAAATGAAATATAGCATTGGCGAGTATGCCTTGTTTTTTCGGCATATAAAAAAGAATATCTTGCGCTGTACGCTGACTAGGGGTAACGATGCTAAGAACGATTCGTGGCTCATACAAAGGGAAGTGTATAGTCAGCTGCATGACTGCAATGATCCGAATAGCATTTATGCGGGCCTTGAGGATGAGGAGATCATTTTTAAACTCCAAGATAAACTGCTGCTGCGTATCACGGGGTACTGTTTAACAGAAATTGATGTGGTCAAGTATTCGACATTGAATGAAGAACCGCGTATTGAAGTGGTCAAAACAGTTGACGGCCAGCGAACGCGGATTGGGAATTTGTGTCCGTATATAGATCGGAAAGCTTATAGCGGAAGTGTTGCATTTTCTATTCCTTCTGATACAGGCATATTCGGATTTGGGCAGGATGAGGAAGGCATATATAACCGACGGGGTACGAAATATTATCTTTACCAGCATAATATGCGTACCCCAATGCCATTTATGATGACCAACAAAGGTTACGGGATTTTGTTTGATTGCCCTTCGCTTATGATCTTCGACGATACAAAGGAAAGTACCCATATAACCTTCGATACCGTAGACCAGATCGATTTTTATCTAATTACCGGGAATATGGATGACATCATATCGGAATTCAGATACCTCACTGGAAAGGCAGAACTTCTGCCCAAATGGGCTTTTGGTTATATACAATCCCGGGAAAGATATGATACACAGTTTGAAATGGTCGACACGGCAAAAAGATACCGCGAAATCGACGTTCCGCTCGACTGCATTGTTCAGGACTGGAAAAGCTGGCCTGACGAACAATGGGGTCAGAAGACTGTGGACAAGGCTAGATATCCGGATCTCGCCGATATGAATCGCAAATTACATGAAATGAACGTACACAGTATGATTTCGATATGGCCGAACATGGCGGCAGGCTGTGCCGACCATACCGAACTTGCAAAAGCAGGATATCTTCTGGGCGATTATTCCACTTATAACGCATTTGACGAAAACGCAAGGGCGATGTATTGGAAACAGGCTGAAAAAGAATTATATCAAGGCGGATTTGATTCCTGGTGGTGTGATTCGACGGAGCCCTTCGCTGACCCCGACTGGTGCGGAGAAACCCTGTTGCACGAGGGAAAGCGGTACGAGTTGGTGGGGGGTGAACATAAAAAGTATCTTGATCCCGCTCTTGCCAATATCTATGCCCTCATGCACGCGAAAGGGATATATGAAAACCAGAGAAAAATGGATGAAAATAAGAGGGTATTCAATCTGACGCGTTCCGGATATGCAGGCATACAGAAATACGGGGTCGCGCTATGGGCAGGTGACACATCGGCCTCGTGGGATGAATTAAAAAAAGAAATTTCGAAAGGTTTATCTGTCGGGTTAAGTGGATTGCCTTATTGGACCGTGGATATTGGTGCTTTTTTTACGGGTGGGATAGCCTGTTGGCGAAAGTGGAAAGGAGATGAAAAAGCAGATCCGGTTTGGTTTTGGAACGGAGACTATGATAATGGAGTAAGTGATGAGCAATATCGTGAACTATATGTCCGATGGTTGCAATTTGGTGCTTTTTTGCCAATCTTTCGCTCTCATGGAACAGATACACCGCGAGAAATATGGAACTTTGGTGAACAGGGTGAACCATATTATGATGCGATTAAAAAAACTATAGAGTTGCGTTATCAATTGATAGAATATATATATTCTATGGCTGCACGAGTTTATTTAGATGATTACACAATAATGAGAAGTATATTGTTTGATTATCCTCAAGATCACGCTGCAAAAGATATTTCTGATGAATTCATGTTTGGTGATAGTCTGCTTGTCTGTCCGGTGACATCACCTATGAGTGTTTTGACTGAGCGAGAGTGTTATTTACCAAGTGGATCAAATTGGTTTGATTTTTGGACAGGAGAGTTAATCAAAGGCGGGCAATATATAAGAAAAAAAGTTGAATTGGATAAAATCCCCCTTTTCGTAAAAGCGGGAAGTATTATACCGATTAAAAGAGATATTCAATTTGCTAATCAAAAGACAGATATAATTGAGCTGCATATATATACAGGTTCGGACTGTGTTTTCACATTATATGATGATGATGGAGACGGATATGGTTATAAAAAAGGCAAATACTCTTTGATTAAGATGAAATGGGATGATATTAATGCTGCTTTAACAATTGAGGGAGATCTGTTTTCACAATATAGCTGTAAATTAAAGATAGTTTGTGGTAATACAGGAAATATTGATATCGAAGTAGAAAATACGTGAAGTATAAGAAATTTTAATAAAATCCTATATGCAGGTCTATTTTACGGCAGGTCTATAATATAAGTACTGTAAAATACAAACCTCAGAAACTAAGGCAATAGCACCCATTGCCATCGGATCACAGGCAGTAAAGATAACAGTATGGGTGCTATTTCTGCGGCAAAAGAAAAAGGAGTAATTGACGACCTGATTATTTTAGGTTTTGAAGGAAATCCGTCCAATCTGGAGGCAATCGCAGCTGGGGATCAGGATGCAGATGTGAAGCAGGATAATGTGAAGATGGGTTAGGAAGGTGTAATTAATCTTGTTAAAATACTCAAGGGTGAGACAGTAGAAGAAGAATTGTAAAGCTTCACCAATAAACGGGGCAACCTGCTCCTAACAGTATAGCGCTTAAATCCTGAGTCTGTAGTTTTCAAAACCGATTCTTTGGTATTTTTCATATAACCTTGAATTATTCAATAATACTTCTATTATTAATTAAAAAATGTTTATTTAGAGTTATATTTTTTTTATTATCCAGTATTACATTAAATATATAATCGATACCTGTAAGTTTCCCT
>CBFFLL010000114.1:0-8633 GCA_965642175.1 Candidatus Methanoperedens nitratireducens
CCTGCACCAATAACGGCCACAACAGTTCCTTCTTTTGAGACATCAAGCAGGTTTTTAGCCATTATGGCGTTCCTCTCATCCAGCAGGACTGAAGCGGCACTCGGGGCCATCTTCCTTAACTCCTCTATCAATTGCGTGACCACGTCCTCATTAGTCACCGTATCTATATCGATATCCTTAGTGCCAAAACCCATTGTTGCACCCACAAGAGAGCCAAAAAGCTTCAGTTTCTCAAAGAAAGACATAAGGTTCCAGAAACGCCCCAGGGTTATCTGGATATCCCTGTCAATAAGTGCAACCCTTGCGCCAGAGCTTTCAGCAAGTTCTATGGCTGAAAGCATCTCCGCCCCCGGTTTGACCCCTGTATCAGCGCCAATTTTTTTCTGGATGTAAGCAAGAAGCATGTGCAGTAAAAACTGGTAGAATTTTCCCCCGCTTAGCATCTCCTTGATGTTGATATCTTTAACCTGATCTTCCCCTTTCAGGGCCTTGTACCTTGCCCCGTCCAGTTCAACGGCCACTATGTCGGGTTTTTCTCTTTCTATTATTTCTTTTACTTCTGCCACGCTCTTTTCCGAGACATGGGCTGTCCCAACAAGGATGATCCTGGACTTAAGAGGAGCTATCGGGTTCCTGAAGTTGAGATTACAGCTTAATTCGTATTTTCCATTATTCATATTATTCCAGTAATTGCACAGCCCGCAAAACATCTGTTCGCGATACGATGCCTATCATTTTTTCATCATTTATTACTAATATCCGCCCGATGTTGTTTTTGGTCAGGAGTTTTAAGATCATAATTGCTTCATCATCTTCTCTGGCAGTTATTAGGTCTTTAGTCATTATCTGTGAAACCAAAACATTTTTTCTATCTTCTTTGGGGATCTTCTGAACGTCAGTAAATGTCACTATGCCTTTCACATTAGAGCCATCCACCACCGGATAGCCCATATGTTTGTATTTGAACATCATATCAACGAGTTCTTCAACAGTGGTATTGGGACTTACAGTTACAACGTCTTTTGACATTAAATCTTTTACCTTCATGCCTTCTAGTATGACACTGACCTCAGTGGATTTCTCTTCCTCTGAGGCGCCGATATATATAAAGAATGCGATGAGCGTAAGCCAGATACTGTAAAAAAACCCGAAAACACCCATGAATATGGCGAACATCTTGCCGATGCCTGCTGCAGCCTGTGTGGCTTTGATGTACGGCATCCTGCCTGCAAGCCATGCCCTGAGCACCCTGCCGCCATCCATGGGAAATGCCGGTAAAAGGTTGAATATGCCCAGCACAATATTAATATATCCTATCAGCCAGACAAGCCGCAAGTAGGAACTATCTGAAAACAACATCTCCTGTTTGATGATTTCATCGATTATTAACAGTACAGAACCGATAAGAAGACTGACAGCAGGGCCTGCGAATGCCATCTTTATTTCGGTCTTTGGGTCCTTTGGGATGTCTTCCATGGAGGATACACCCCCAAACAGGAAAAGAGTGATGTTGTTGATCTCGCTTCCATGCTTTTTGGCAACATAAGAATGGCCAAGTTCATGCAAAAGTACGCATGTGAAAAGAAGGACAGATGCGGCCATCCCCAGTGAATATCGAAGCAGTTCCGGTTGCACGTCGTTGAAACCGCCGAATTCCTTCTCACTGGTGGCAAAAATCCATGCAAATACTGGTAAAATAAGAAGAAATGTAATGTGCAGCCTGATCGGAATGCCCATTATTTTTCCTATCTGTATTGAGGTTTTCATTTTTTCTCCACAGGTTATTTAAATATCCATGTAAATAAAGGTTAAATCGTATAGACTTTATGGCGAAAAGATTATAAGAACGCATTTTGATTTATATATGAATTCAATTCAAATCTGGGATAATGCTATAACTGATTAATAAAATATACCTTTTAATAAAGTTGAGAAAATATGGACAATACTCAAAACGATGAAAATAACCAGGATATTCTTGGGGGGTTAGAGATAACTTCAACCAAAGATATCGAAGTACCTAAGAAGTTAATAGAACAGGTCATAGGCCAGGAACATGCAGTAGAGGTCGTCAAGAAGGCGGCGAACCAGAGAAGGCATGTGATGATGCTCGGAACCCCGGGTACTGGTAAATCCATGCTTGCAAAAGCGATGGCTGAACTGCTCCCGAAGGAAGAGTTGCAGGACGTCCTTATATACCATAACCCGGATGACTCGAATAATCCCAAGATACGCATCGTCCCTGCCGGAAAAGGTAAGGAAATAAGCGATGCGCATAAAATGGAAGCACAGAAAAGAGTGCAGGCAAGGAACATGTTCGTGATGCTTCTTGTGTTTGGTATTATTGCATATTCATATATTGTGGGGCAGTTGCTCTGGGGGATCATTGCGGCGGTATTGATAGCCATAATGATGCGCCAGTTCATGCCAAAAGAAACTGCCTTTATACCCAAGCTCCTTGTTTCTAATGTTGGAAAAGAAATGGCGCCTTATATCGATGCCACTGGATCCCATGCAGGCGCTCTTCTGGGCGATGTGCGCCATGACCCTTTCCAGTCAGGCGGGCTTGAAACACCTGCGCATGACCGTGTGGAGAGCGGCGGCATCCATAAAGCGCACAAAGGCGTGCTGTTCATAGATGAGATAAATACGCTGCGCATCGAATCGCAGCAGAACCTGCTCACAGCGCTTCAGGAGAAAGAATTCGCCATCACAGGACAGTCCGAGCGCTCAAGCGGCGCCATGGTCAAGACTGATCCGGTGCCGTGCGATTTCATTATGATAGCAGCAGGGAACCTTGATGCTCTTAAAGGGATGCATCCTGCGCTTCGCTCCAGAATAAAAGGGTACGGGTATGAGGTATATATGAGCGATACCATTGAAGATACCCCGGAAAACAGGCAGAAACTTGTTCGTTTCATTGCCCAGGAAGTCGTAAGAGATGGAAAGATACCCCATTTTGAAAAGAGCGCTGTTGAGGAGATCATCCGCGAGGCGAGGCGCAGAGCTGGCAGGAAAGGACATCTGACACTAAAGCTTCGAGACCTTGGGGGGCTTGTGCGGGTTGCAGGGGACATTGCGCACGGTGAGAAGGCAGAGCTTACTACAGCAGCTCATGTATTGAAGGCAAAGAGCATTGCACGCTCAGTCGAACAGCAGCTTGCGCACCAGTACCTTGAGAGAAGGAAGGATTACAAGCTCTTCATACAGGAAGGCGCCCAGATCGGCAGGGTCAATGGTCTTGCGGTGATGGGTGATGATTCAGGCATAGTGCTTCCTATCATGGCTGAGGTCACGCCCACGCAGTCAAAGGAAGAGGGACATATCATAGCTACAGGCATGCTCAAGAACATAGCAAGAGAAGCGGTGCAGAACGTTGCCGCGCTTATTAAGAAGTCAACAGGTAAAGACATAGCAGGCATGGACGTCCACATTCAATTCGTAGGCACTTATGAAGGGGTGGAAGGCGATTCAGCAAGCATTTCAATTGCAACGGCAGTGCTTTCCGCGATACAGGGCATACCAGTGGACCAGAGTGTTGCGATGACAGGGTCATTGTCAGTCCGGGGCGATGTGCTGCCTGTGGGTGGCGTTACATACAAGATAGAAGCTGCGGCGCTGGCAGGAATAAAGACGGTCATAATTCCAAGATCGAATCTTGGCGACGTTCTTATTGAGGATGAATATAAGGATAAAATCAGAATAATCCCTGTGACAAATATTGAAGAAGTTCTGGAACACAGCCTTGTGGGAAGAGAAAAAGACGGTTTTATCTCCACAATTAAAAAGCTCGCATTAAGGACTAAATTCAATGTCGCCCTTCCTGAGCCAAAACTAGTAACGGTGCTGTGATCCATATATGGATTTTTACGACACCCGTACTATACGGAGTTCCAGCACATCGATCTTAATTGACAACGGGGAGATACGCGAGATATCAAATAATTTCTCACGCGGCGCAGCTGTGCGCGCACTTGACGGAGGCTCGTGGGGATTCGTTTCAGTGGATGATTCAAATTCTCTTGATCAGGCTCTTATCTCTGCCAGAAAGCTTGCAGAATCTGCAAAAAACAAGTTTCCCCGCGAAAATATAATGCTTGCGCCAGTGGAAAAACCGCGACTTCAGGATCTTCCTGTGGTCAGGGAGTCTCCTTTTGATGTTCCTATTGAAGATAAAGTGAAATTACTTACAGAGATCGAAAAAAGTGCCCGTGTGGATGGGATTTCGAGCACGAACGCCGTGTATTCCGAGTCGCGCGTGACAGTTGGCTATTCAAGTTCGCAAGGGCTGGACTGCGAATATTCCCTGAACAGGATAGGCTTTGCCATAAGCGCCATCGCCCAGTCTGGCGGAAACTACCAGATCGGCAGGGAAAGCAGGTTCGAGATAATGGGTTTTGAGATATTTAAAAAATATGATGCATTTGAGCTTGCCAGGAAGGCAGGAATTACTGCGGTTGAACTGCTCCAGGCAAAAACGCCAAAAGCAGGCACTTACCCTGTGATACTCGACCCTGAGCTGGCTGGTGTTTTTATCCATGAAGCCCTTGGACATGCCGTGGAGGCAGACCATGTGATAGAGGGAAATTCAATTCTTGCAGGAAAAATTGGCGAGCAGATAGCGACACCATGTATTACAGTGTATGACGACCCGTCGCTGCATGAATTCGGGTATTATCCATTCGATGATGAGGGTGCTGAGTCAAAAAGGACTGAGCTGATAAAGGGGGGAGTGCTCAAATCCTTCCTTCACTCACGCGAGACTGCCGGAAAACTGGGCGGCACCAGCAGGAATGCCCGCGCGCAGGGTTACTCCAGACCTGTTATAAGGATGAGCAATACCTTCATAGCGCCTGATGGGACGAAGTTCGAGGAGATGCTTGAAGAAATAAAGGACGGAGTATACCTCATAGGCTCGCGAGGAGGTCAGGTGAATCCTGGCGAAGGGGTTTTCCAGTTCAATGCAGAGCGTGGGTTTATCGTGAAGAACGGGGAACTCTCAACGCCGCTTCGGGATGTGTCATTATCGGGGAATACCCTGGAGATACTTAACCGCGTTGACATGGTGGGGACCGACCTGAAAATGAACTCAGGCAGGTGCGGCAAGGCAGGTCAGCTCGTTCCAGTGAGCGACGGGGCGCCGCATATAATGGTTAATAAGGCTGTTGTGGGAGGAGCGGGGTGATATCCACCTGAAAAAGCCTTAAATAGATAATAGCTCTGTAAGATTAATCAAATGGCTAATGCGGTAATAACTGGAAAACACCAAACTGACTGGATTACAATATCAACGGACGAGTACGAATCAATGAAAGAAACTATAGAAATTCTTTCCGATGTTGATATTATGAACCAGCTTGATGATGTCAAGAAAGATAATACTGAAGTCAGAAACTTTGAAGAATTAGCTAAAGAACTCGGGATTTGAAATCTTTTATTTCATAAATTTATACCAATCATAATATTGAAATGATTTTGTAGAGTTAAAAGTGTTTCCACATAAGTTAAATCGTAGCGAAGGATATTTGATGTATGATTTAAATGGTTTTGAGTAATGATACAAATCAATTTCAAATCCCTGAATATCATGAGGTATTTAAAAAAACATGGCACAACTCTCCTTACGAGTCATTCTCGTTGAACCGCTATACAGCGGCAACGTGGGCTCAGTAGCCCGCGTGATGAAGAACTTCGGCTTTACAGAGCTCGTGCTCCAGAGCCCATGTGAGCTTGACATGAAGGCGAGGGTAATGGCTGTGCACGCCTATGAGATCATAGAGAACGCAAGGATCGAATTCTCTCTCAGGGATGCGGTCAAAGGTTCGAATATCGTGGTAGGCATGACAGGAAATCCGGGTAAGACAGATAACAAACACATGAGGCTGCCTGCCCTGACACCCCGAAGGCTCAAAGAAAAACTCACTGGCGCGGGTGGGGTTATCTCGCTTGTCTTCGGAAGGGAAGACCGGGGACTGGAGAATGAGGAGCTTGAGATGTGCGATATTATCGTGAATATCCCCACCAGCCCTGAATATCCAAGTATGAACCTGTCACATGCAGTATCAGTCGTGTTGTATGAACTAAGCGATATCACAGGTGGAACAACATATCTTGCCGACCATTCTGATATTGAACTCCTGTACGAACATCTTAATGAAGTGCTGGATGATGTAGAATATAAGGAGCACAAAGAAGACAAGACAAAGCTTATGCTAAGAAGGATACTCGGAAGAGCTGAACTTACAGGACGCGAGGTGCAGACCTTAAGGGGTGTACTTCGCCGCATTCAATGGAAGTTGAACAAACGATGAACACATTAAAGTATTGGTTTTGACAATTTCCATAAAAACCAGAGAATATATGACAAATCCTATTAATTTGATGATGGGCTGCCTGTTCGGCGCAAAACCAAGGATCTCGGAAAGTCCCCCCATCCGCCCTGCTGAACTCAAGGGCGACCCCAGGATGGGTATGGTCACGCAGTTCTTTATCGTTGCTTCCATAGAGGTAGGGAATACCACCACCAAGTGCATCCTGACAGCCACTAACATGAAGGATGGGAGTACCCGGATACTGAACAAGACTGTGAAGATGACTCGCGATGTCAGGAAACCAAAACCGAATGAGAGGATATTCGGCTCGACATTGAGCGGTGTATCCCTCACGCGTGAATCGATCGCCGAACTGGTACGCGATACACTCCTTGAGGCGCATGAAGCTGTGAACCTTGATATCAAGACAGACCTTGATTTTGCAGTAAGGTCAACAGGCGTCGTGGCTGGATTCTCATCCCCGCATGAAGTGGGTGAATTCATAAAGGCGCTTGCAGACGGCTGTCTTATGGCCAGAATACCGCCAAAAAAGATGGTGCCTGCGATGTCAATAGATAATGTTCCCTCAAGGTTCAGGGAGCACACTCTTATCGATAAGATAGTATTTAACGGCGCGGTTGGCGGCGTGCTTCCACCTCTTGGCTCCACGGGCGTGGAGATAGTGGCGAACGAAATGGAGGGCGAGCTTTCCACCGCTGGCATCAAGGAAGGTGCAAAATGGGCAGGCGTGGACTACAGGAATCCGGTTTTTTCCATGGACTTTGGCACCACGCTGAAAGGGCGTATCACCAACGGCGATATCCCATACGCGAGGACTGTTGCCAACGTATGCGGCTATGCAGGCGCGATCCCAGATGCAGTGATAAAAGGCACCGGGCTTGTGGATAGAAGGTACGGTGCAGCGCTTGATCTTTTCCGGGACAACAAGGAACGCCTGATATGGCTGATAAAAGGGGGCACTATCGAGAAATACGCAAAAGCCATTCATGAAAGGATAGCTATAGAACTTGTGCCAGAGGACAGGGACAAGTACGGCAGTGTGCCTGTCGATCCGGCTGCTGCAAGGGATATCGGGGTGGCCCTCCTCGGGTGTGACGTTGGCGAGAATGGAAGCCTTATGCCTGAACTCACCGATATCGGGGCACAGATATATTCTAAACACGGCCTGAAGGCTATGTTCGCTACACTCGATCTTGTTTCTGCCATGATGGTCGAACGGATGGTCAATCTTGCAAAAGACAACCAGCTTATTACCGGAAAGACGTCCATCGGGCTGACTGGCAGGGCAGCTATCACGGGCTGCAAACCACATCTCATATTAAACGCTATAAAGAGACTTGAGCTTTTTGATTTTCCAGGGGAACATGTGGTTTTCGTGGACGATGGGCTTGCCCGCGGCGCCGCAGTGATGGCGCGGTGCATGAACTCGATGGGTGTTCCGAAAAATCCCATAGGAGGCATACGCGGCGGCGGATGCGTACTGAAACAGCGCATTGAGTATTATAAGAAATCCAAAGAGAGGAATATTGAATGAAAGCACTTCTGGTGATGGGCTGCCCTGAACTGCCAGTCCAGACGGCGGCGGCACTGTATATCGCGAATAAATTGAATAGCGAGGGCTTTGAGGTCACATCAGCTGGAAATAAAGCTGCGATCAGCCTTCTTCTGAACTCAGACCCTGAAAAGCACTATATCAAAAAAGTGATGGACCTCGACCGCTGCATTGGCGCGCTTGCTGAGAAGAAGATGGATTTTGACCTGTGCTTCGTGTTCATACACAGCGACAGCGGGATTTCGTATCTTGCCACTGTCAGATCGCTATCTAAGGGAAAGACCGTGGCTGTGATATTCGGGAAAGATATTGAGCCGCTCATCGAGGCGAGCGCGGGTTCGATCATCATAGCGGCAAAAGCAGTGCATAATCCCACGCCCCTGAGGGCGCAGATTGACGGGGTGAAGTCATGGGCTGCATTGACGAAATGAATTATGAGATACTGCTGCCCAATAGCGGCTTTAGGGAGTGCGCGGATTTTATTAAGAAGAATTTTAAGGAAGTTTATAATGTCCCGGCAGGATACCGGATATTTGATTCTTATCTGATAGGTGTCCCTCCCATTCCCATTGCTGTGGAGGGGGACAATGTTATTTTACCCTATACCAAGCCGTGTCATGGGTGTTTCGTGTTGAGGATACCGGGGAAGGAGGAGGCAGAGAGGGTGAGGAAGGGGGAGTGAGGGATGCAAGATGATTTTTATTACGGAATTTCTACAGTAAACACACAATCAAACTAATTGGTGGTTA
>CBFFLL010000115.1:0-8496 GCA_965642175.1 Candidatus Methanoperedens nitratireducens
TCCTTCCTCGCGCTGTCGCCAGTCTGGTAAACTCCGGGGAACGCAGTGAAATATTTTTCAATGAACCGTTCATGGTTCCCGTAAACCGTGCGCATCATTCCAGGCCAGGGCTTCTTTATCACAAGCTGCCCGCCTTCGTTGACCGCTGCTTCTGTGCCGTCAGGTTTCACGACCATCGGCTCGATGCCGGGGAAAGGCAGCGTGGCAGAACTTGGCTTGAGAGGTGTTGCGCCCGGAAGAGGCGTGAGCAGAATGCCCCCTGTTTCGGTCTGCCACCAGGTATCCACTATCGGGCAGCGTTTGTTACCGATCAAGTTGTAATACCACATCCATGCTTCAGGGTTTATGGGTTCACCTACAGAACCAAGTAGCCGGAGGCTTGAGAGGTCTCTTCCTTTTGGCCACTTGTCGCCACTTCGCTCAAGCGCCCGTATTGCAGTTGGCGCGGTATAAAATATCGTTACTTTATACTTTTCAATTAGCGCCCAGAACCTGTCCGGGTTGGGGTAATTGGGGACGCCTTCGAACATTACCTCAGTCGCACCTGCAGCGAGGGGACCATAAACGATATAACTGTGACCCGTGACCCATCCTATGTCGGCTGTGCAGTAGAAAATATCCTCATCTCTGTAATCAAATATCCATTTGAAGGTCTGAAGCACATAAAGCAGGTAACCGCCTGTGGTATGCAGCACGCCTTTGGGCTTGCCCGTGCTCCCGCTCGTATAAAGTATGTAAAGCGGGTCTTCGGCATCCATCTCCTCAGGTTTGCATTCTGCCGGAACGTTCTTCATCTCTTCATGCCACCAGAGATCCCTGCCTTTTTTCATCGAGACCGTGCTTCCTGCACGGTCATAAACGATAACACACTCTACAGAATTATCTGCAAGCGCCCTGTCCACATTCTCTTTCAGGGGAATGGTCTTACCTGCCCTGTAGCTTGCATCAGCCGTAATGACCATCTTACAGCCGCTGTCATTCACGCGCTCACGAAGCGCATCTGCGCTGAATCCTGCAAACACCACATTATGGATCGCACCTATCCTTGCGCATGCGAGCATGGATATCACAATCTGCGGTATCATGGGCATATAGATCGCTATCCTGTCACCCTTTTTGATGCCTCTTTTCTTAAGGACGTTCGCGAATTTGCATACCTCATCATACAACTGTCTGTATGTGTATGTGGCCGTGTCCCCGCCATCCCCTTCCCATTTGATGGCTATCCTGTCACCCTTTGTTGCAAGATGCCTGTCAAGGCAGTTATACGAAGCGTTCAGTTTCCCGCCTTCGAACCATTTGCATATTACCTTTTCAGAGTCCCAGGAATATACTTTTTTCCATTTTCGGTACCAGGATATCTGGTCAGCCAACTCTCCCCAGAAAGATGCAGGGTCGTTAATGGATTTTTCGTATATCTCCCTGTATTCTTCAAGATTTTTTATATATGCTTTACTGGCAAAATCCTGAGGGGGGTAAAATACACGCTCCTCTTTAAGTAATGATTTTATAGTTGCTTCTTCCATCCGGTTTCACCTTTTTATGATAATACTAATTATCAAAGGATATATAGGTTATCTTGCAACCATCACCGTGCACTTAGCTTTCTTTACTACTGCCAGTGCCACGCTGCCAAGTTCCGGATTTATTTCGGATTCCCCCTTTCCCCCAAGTACGATGGTATGTACCTTATACTTCTCAGCTGCATCAAGTATTGCCCGCGCTATCGTATCTGCCATGGCGCCCTTCTGTGGCATACGCTGCATGCTTACACCGACAAGGAGTTTGTTCACCTCCAGTCCCATCTTCTCTCCCTCCTCTATAACGCGGTTGAGCACATTCTCGCCCTTTGCGGTGCGTTCCTCCCGTTCAGAGTCTTTTCTGCCCACGGCTATGTAGATAGCTACCATACGGATATTGTAGGAACGTGCGATCTTCATGGCTGCTTTTTCTGCTTTCCTTGCATATTCAGAATCATCCGTAGCTACAAGTATCTCATATTTTGTCATGCTTTTACCTCCAATTTCCGTATTTTCTGCTCAAGTTTATCAATGGCTACCATAAGACCGAATATAACTGCCTGTGGTCTTGGCGGACACCCAGGAATATACACATCTACAGGCATAAACCTGTCTACACCGCTGCCGCTGGCGTAGGTTTCCCCGAATATGCCCCCGTTGCAGGCACAAGACCCCATTGCTGCGACAAGTTTTGGATCAGGCGTTGCATTGTATGTCTTAAGGAGCGCAAGTTCCATGTTCCGTGTCACCGGTCCTGTGACAAGAAGCATGTCAGCATGGCGCGGCGAGGCCACGATATGAATACCGAATCGTTCCATATCGTATATCGGGTTTGACAATGCGTTTACCTCGACCTCGCAGCCATTACATGAACCGGCATCCACCTCGCGTATAGAAAGCGAGCGACCAAAGATATTCATTATCTTCTTATGGAGGCTCTGTCCCATTATTTCCATTTCATCCTCTACTGTCATACCGTCCTCCTGATAATTGTTAGAAGTTCGTCCTTTTTCTTTGACGCAAGTTCATATTCCTGCGTGAGCCTGATAGCTCCAACCTGACATACCTCTTCGCACATGCCGCAGAAAATGCATCCACAAATGGAAAGGGTGAGCGATTTTTCCTGCCCCTTTTCAGTAAGGCATATCACACAAGGAGGGCAAACTTTTGTACATTCTCCGCAGAATGTGCATTTATCAGGTATCAATTCCGGCATCCCGCGAAATCCTTGTGGCGCAATGTCCGGTTTTTTGGGATATTTTGTTGTTACAGTTCCGGTCTTAAGTGTTTTTATCAGGATATCGAACATTATTTCACCTACATATCATTTCCAGAATACGATAAGCTCAGGCTTTTATTAATGATCGGGAAATCAGGGACTATATTGTCCAGGACCGCATACTCGATCGCAAGCCAGTTGCAGAATGACGGGTCGCGCACCTTGCATCGTTCGATCCTGCCGTTTGAAATGTGAATCCAGTAAAATGTTTCTCCTCTTGGCGATTCTGTGTAACCCAGGGCGCAACCGTCCGGTATTTTACCAATGTACGTTCTTATTTCGCCTTCATGGAGCCGGGAAAGCGCCTGCCGGATGAGCGTTATGGATTCATACACCTCATCTGCGCGCACATTTGTCCTTGCATTCACATCCCCTTCTTTACTCACCGGCACCTTAAATTCAAGTTTCGGATAAGCTGCATACGGATGGTCCCGCCTTATGTCGCTATCTATACCTGAAGCACGACCCACAGGCCCCACTACATGCAGTCCTTTTGCTATCTCAGTAGAGATGCGCCCTGTGGTCTCTATCCTGTCTGCAACGGAGGGAGAAGATACCAGTAGTTCCATAAGTTCCCTGAAATCTTTTTGAAGCGAATCAAGTTCCTTTGATATCATCTCTTTCTTATCACCAATATCGCGCCTCACGCCGCCTATGGCGTTCATGCCGCGAAGCAGCCTGCTTCCTGTTACTTTTTCGTTGAGCTGCATCATCCGTTCCTTCGACCTGTTAGCATGCGCTGCGCCGAAGGGATAAGCAACGTCGGTCGCTATTCCGGCAATATCGCCCAGATGATTATAGATCCTTTCAAGTTCAAGAAGTATGGTTCGTATGTATTTTGCCCGTGGAGGAATATCGATGCCCGCAAGCTTCTCAATAGCCTGGCAGAAGGCCACTGCATGCGCTGCCGAGTTATCGCCAGATACCCTTTCTGCAAGGAATACTGCTTTATCGATGCTCATAGTCTCGAAGAGTTTTTCCACTCCTTTATGGGTATAAAAAAGCCTTATCTCAAGGTTCAGTATAGGCTCACCTGCCACGCTGAACCTGAAATGACCTGGCTCAATAACACCAGCATGTACTGGTCCTACGGGTATCTCATATACTCCCTCGCCCTCCACTCTTCGATAAATATATTCCCCCTTCACGCGCTCCGGTTTTGTCCTGATATCAAAATCCTTTCTCAGTGGATAAAGCCCGGAAGGCCAGTCCTCGAAGTGGAACAGGCGCCTGGGGTCAGGATGACCAACAGGTACAAGCCCGAACATATCCTGTATTTCGCGCTCATACCAGTTGGCTGAGGGTATCTTATGTGTAAGCGTTGCGAATTTTGGAAGTTTTTCCTCGACTTTGATCTGTATTATTATGAACGTATCGCCTTTGCATGAGAAAACGTAATGTATCTTAAAGCACCCATCCCTGGCTCTTTCATCAGTTGCGAACATCGAGAGAAGAGGAGATCTCAGTGTATGGTACAGGTAATCGCAGATATGGACTGCATCGTCTTTTTTTATTGTAAGATAGGTCTCATTATTTGAAATAGTTTCATCAAGAATCAGGTTCCCGAATTCTTTTCTTATTGCCTCGATATATTTTTCTGACATTCTATCATCTCACGATTTCCACAACTCTCATTATCATATCATAAAAAGGCTGTGGAATATAGACCCCGAGCACGATAACGAATACCATCAATATTCCCATTGCGCAAAGCGTCCACCTGCCCATATCCCCCTTTTCAACACCCGGTTTTGGATTCCCGAAAGCCATCCTGCTGACATTGTTGAAGAATCCTGCAAATATCATTATAATGAACAGAAGGAACAATACCGAGGCAATGATATGCCCCTGTGAAAAACCTGACGCGAGTATTATAAACTCGCTGATAAAGATGGAAAACGGAGGCGTACCCGTGATAGCAAGTGTCCCGATTACGAACATGGCGCCTGTGGCAGGCATGGTTTTCACTACGCCGCTCACGTTGAATATCTCTTTCGTGTTATGCTTAAGAAGTATGTTCCCGGCGCCGAAAAACATCAGGGACTTCGTCATGGCATGGTTGAACATATGAAGAATTGCCCCGAATATTCCAAACGTGCCGCCAAATCCGATTCCAAGTGCAATTATTCCCATATGCTCCACGCTTGAGTAGGCAAGAAGGCGTTTATAATCCTCCTGCAAGAGTATGAACGGCACAGCTATACCAAGCGACAGGAGCCCAAATATGATAAGCAGGTTGCTGGTGAACGCCTCTCCTGTTGATTTTGTGGCAATGGTATAAAAACGGATAATACCGTACATGGCGCAGTTGAGAAGCACGCCTGAAAGAAGCGCACTCACAGGAGTAGGCGCTTCGCTGTGAGCATCGGGAAGCCATGTGTGCATGGGAGCAAGACCTGCTTTTGTGCCATAGCCGATAAGGATGAAAATGAAAGCGAGTTTCATTATCGTGGGGTCGAACTGGTCTGCCACCGCGATAAGGGAAGTCCAGTTAAGCGCATCCCCGGTCTCACCAAGAATGTTTACTGCTGCATAGTATGTCAGTATCGTTCCGAACAGCGCAAAGGTAATGCCGACCGTACAGATGATCATATACTTCCATGCCGCTTCCACAGAGGATTTCCTGGAATACAGGATCATCAAAAGCGCCGAAACAAGCGTTGTCATCTCTATCGCGATCCACAGACCAAGGTTGTTCGTCACACCAACGAGAAGCATGGTGAACATGAATATATGGAACAGTGAATAATACATTCTCAATTTCTTCAGGTCAATGATCTCGTGCTCAAGTTCGTGCCCCATATAACCAACCGAGTACATCGACGCCACAAAACCCACTATGGACACGATAAGAACTATGTATGCGCTGAATGCGTCTGCGAACAGGGCGTTCTGCCACGTGATAATGACGTCATGCCTGTAAACCTCAACTACAAGTGCAAGACCCAGGATAAGGGTGATAATTGAACCCAAAAAGCTTATTGTCTCGACCTGTTTTCGTGTCCGCGTTAAAAAGCACAAAATACTGGTGAGAAGCGGCGCAAGAAGAAGATATTCTATCATGGTATCAACCTATCAACGTTTTTAGCATATCGGTATCTATAGTCTCGAAGGTCTTGTTTATCCTGAAAATGATTATTCCCATTATCAGAACACCTATCAGCACATCAAAGAATATCCCCAGTTCGACCAGAAGTGGCATGCCGTTGGTGAGTGATATCGCCCCGAGGAAAAGCCCGTTCTCCATAATAAGTATCCCCAGCATCTGCATTATAGCTTTCTTGCGGCTTATCATGATGAAAAGCCCAATGGAGACAAGGGACATGGATGCTGAAAGCGCAAAACCGGAAAGTTCTGTTATTACGTCTATCGACCTGATGAGATAATAGGAAATAACAACAAGGATGCCGCCTATAATGAGCGAATGTGAAATGCTGACATACAGAGCGACCTCTCTTTTGACCTTGATCTCGCGGATGATATATATGAAAATATAAGGTATCAGCAATGCTTTTATCGCAAGCGTAAGGATAGCGACTATATAGATGTCGATTTTTCCTGTTGAGAATGCCACTACCCCTGCAACGCATGCCAGGAAGAACGACTGAAAGGCAAAAGCCCGCACGCAGGAATAAAGCCTGGTGGAGCCAAGTATCATGAACGTGGAAACCAGGATTAGCGCTATGAGGAGCTGCATTATACCTGAACTGAAAACGAGTTCTGCCATATTTTATCCTCCTTTTACGATAATGAATGACACGAGTGAAAGGAACGAGAGCATGAGTGATACGGATAAGAGGTCAGGCAGCCTGAACAATCTCCATTTGGCTGTCGATGTCTCTACCATCGCCATGAGCGCGCCAAGAACAACTATCTTGACAAGGAAAACAAGGAGTGCGACTGCTATTCCATCTGCGCTGATCTTCGTCGCAATTCCCCATGGGAAGAATATGTTTGCAAGCAGAGAAAATACGAGCAATTGTTTTACCATGGCGCTAAGTTCGACTATTGCCAGTTGTTTACCTGAATATTCAAGTATCATCGCTTCGTGGATCATCGTGAGTTCAAGATGGGTGGCAGGATTATCTATGGGTATTCTCCCGGTCTCCGCTATAGCGATTATTAACAAAGCAACGAACGCCAGAAGGTGGTATGGCGAGACTGCTGAAAGTCCCATTGATGAAACGGTCTGCGAGATCAGACTGAGGTTTGTCGAGCCCACATTAAGCGCAACAGCGAATATGGAAAGCATGAGGGCAGGTTCGACCATTGAGGCGATGAACATCTCTCTGCTCCCTCCCATGCCGCCGAATGAACTGCCTGCGTCAAGGGAAGCTAGAGCAGTAAAGAATCGTGCCAGAGCGAAAAGGTAAACCACTGCTATCAGGTCTCCGGCAAAGGAAAATGGTAATTGTGATGTGAAAACAGGAACTATGAGACCTGCGGTGAGCACTGCGGCGAACGAGATCATAGGCGCTGCATGGAATATCCACGATACGTTTTCAGATACTACGGAATCTTTTCGCAGCAGTTTTGCGATATCGTAATAAGGCTGGAAGATGCTGGCGCCTTTTCGTATCTGGAAGAACGCTTTTATCTTTTTGATGATGCCGCTAAGCAGCGGCGCAAGCGCAAGGATGATAATTATCTGTGAAATTGAAATAGCGATCTGTGATATCACGAGCTTCCTCCTAATATTATATACAGCATAAGGATTACCATTGTCCCGAAGATATAGGCAAGATACGCATGGATGCTGCCGGTCTGGATGTACTTGATAGTTCTTGATCTGCCAACTATGATATCTGTCACTGGTAAATAGATGTATCTTTCGAATATCTGTTCAATGTGCAGTTCGAACTTGAAAGATTCTTTGATGAGGGGTGAGACGGTGTATGATGCCCGCAGTTCCCTTGCAGGGCGGAAGATGTTCTTGAACCACATCTGTGCTGGTTTCGAGAAGGCGCAGGCAGTGTACTCGTTCCTTGCAGTTGAAAAGGGCTGTCCGCATCCCCATGTTTCATAGACCCGGTGCGTTCCTCTGGTCTTGATATACCACATGGCAAACGGTATTGAAATAAATAACAATATCATTGACAGGATAATTGGCGTTGACAGGGAAATCGCGGTCGATGGGATGCCTACGGTTCCAAGGAAACCGAACGAAAAGGATTGATCGAATGCGCCTCCCCCGATGAAATCTTTTGCGATCCTGTCAAGGAAAGGGAGTACATAGACAGGTAGGATCCCAAGCAGGATCGATAACAGCGCAAATATCCCCATTCCGATAAGCATGGGTTTGTTTGGATCTTTTGCGTGTTCGGCATGCTCGCTTCTGGGAAGAGCCAGGAACCCTATACCGAAGGTCTTTAAGAAGCAGAAGGCAGCAAGTGCGCCCGTGAGAGCAAGCGCCGCCGCGCCAACAGGGAGCACTATCCTGATAAGAGTGTCTGTTGAATTGAAACTTAAGAGCAGGGATTGCAGAAGGAGCCATTCGCTTACAAAACCGCTAAAGGGCGGCAGTGCAGAAATGGACAGCACACCGATAAGGAACAGCAACGCCATTACTGGCATCTTTTTCATAAGTCCTCCGAGCTCTTCGATGTTCTTTGTGTGGGTTGAGAATAATATGGAACCTGCGCCCATGAACAATAATCCTTTGAATATGGAATGGTTGAGCAGGTGATAAAGAGCTGC
>CBFFLL010000116.1:0-8422 GCA_965642175.1 Candidatus Methanoperedens nitratireducens
AGGCAAAAACTTGAAACTGCTGAGAAAGATGTCCGAGAAGGGCGGATTATTTCGCATGAAGAAGTCGTCAGGGAGACTTCTAAATGGTTCGAAAAATAAAGTGGACAATACGAGCGCTTAACGATTTACATGATGTTCATGATTTTATAGCGAAAGATTCAAAACGATATGCCCAGATACAGATAGAAAATATTCAAAGTGCTGTTTCAAATCTACTCCGTTTTCCTATGATTGGCCATAAAATCCCTGAGTTGCCTCATCTGAAATATAGAGAGATTTTAGTTGGTAACTATCGAGTTGTATATAGATTAGAAAATAAACAAGACCTTGTTATTGTAATGTCTGTAATGCATGTTCGGCGTTTGTTAAAAGAGTAACATGTTGTGCAGAGTATCAAAGTATTATGATTTTTGTATTGACTGTCCCTTTCGTCAGTTATTCCTGTAAATCCTGTCAAAAGAGTTGAATGAATAAAAGAAAATTACCTGTCCCAATATCGAAATGCGTTTAATACTTTCTTAAGCGTTAAAAAATCACTCAAAATTCAGTTTTGAGGGAAAATATTAATGCGGTAAAACGACAATCTCGTTAAATAATTAACTGATCAAATAAATTAAATAATGAAGAGGGTTTAAAATGGCGGAAGATATAGGTAAAATACTAAGCAATGGCATTGAAACGTATACTAAGAATCTCAATCTTTGTGTACCTTTTATCCTTAATATATTTTTTTTATTAGTGGTGGCTCTTATAATAGCTGTCATCGGTTTTTTAACAATTTTAGGCTCATTTTCGTTCAATGAATATAATGATCCTGAAGCTCTCGCCTTGGCGTTCGTTTCAACCCTTTCCCAGCATGTTTATGAATTCGCTGCCCTTATAATTATCGGCTTTTTGATCCTCGTTTTTATCGCTTCTTTTTTCACATCAGGAGCCATTGGCATGGCAAGAGAGGCGAACGAAACCGGAAAATCCCGGCTTTCCACGATGATGGAAGCTGGAAAAAAGAACGTTGTGAACCTGTTCCTTGCCGAGACCGTGGTTCAGCTGCTTTTCTTTGCAGGCATTGTATTCCTGGTACCTGGAATTAAGAGCATGGATTTCAGCCAGCCTTCGGAAAATGCCAGTGCGGGCTTATTGCTATTGATCGGGCTTTTGCTTTTGGTGATCTATTTATTAACACTCAGCGTTGTGCTGGCAGCCTTCAGTTATGCCCTTGTGATAGAATCCCTCGGCCCGGTTGAGGGAATTATTGCTGGAATTGACTTTTTCAAAAAAAATATGTTCGATGTGGTTCTACTTATACTTGTCACATTCGCTGTGGCTTTTGTTTTTGCGATAATTGACATGGTCATGAACTTGATCCCGGTTATAACTGATATCTGGTCCTTTATAAGTTTAATGATATCATTGTGTATTTTATCTCCGATAATGGCACTCTGGTGGGTCAGACTATACATGACCAGGACAGGCAAACAGGTATTTGTCGATGACTTGCTTGCTCACCCTAATGACCTTGCTCATGTGTAAATAAAAAAGTAAATAAAAAAAAGTAAGGGCTGTGGCCTGACACAAGGCCACTATTAAGGGTTAAATATTGCCCGGTTCACTTCCACCCATACTGATAGTACATATTCGTATCAAATGGCAGGTCAATGCTGTTTATCGCACTTAGGTTGAGAAGACTGTTCATCTCTATCTTCTGCGCTGACACTGTGTACAGCACGTCATCCATATACATCGACCTCCGAACTGCGCCTGGAGAATTCCAGTAGTACCTATCTTCCTCTAAGGCATCCAGATGGGAGACCTTTCCTCGGAGCTTGAACCCGTCCTGCGGGGTAAGGTTAAAGACATACGCGCCCTGCCATACCTTCTGCATGTAGTAGCCCCTGTTATCATATCTGGGTTTTTCTGTGACTTCCCTTATGGGGATCACAAGCAGGTTCTTCTTCCTGTCGAACAGGAATGCCTTGTGGTCACGCAGAGCCTCAGAATCCGTACCTGAAGCGCCTATCTCGTATTTGTCAAGCTGCTTCGGGTTATTGACATCAGACACATCGAACAATGAAAGCTTCACGCCCTTAATAGAGGTGCCGCCCCACTGGTTATCGCCTGTCTCCTTACCAATTCCGATGATGTGGTTCTCATCGTAGGGATGCAGGTAGTCAGAGAAACCGGGTATCTTGAGTTCACCGAGTATTTTCGGATTTTTCGGGTCGGTCAGGTCTATTACAAAGAGCGGGTCTACCCGCTTGAAAGTCACCATGTAAAGCCTGTTCCCGATGAACCGCGTTGAGTATATCCTCTCATCAGGCGCTATCTCCTCAAGTTTCCCTGTAATTCCAAGGTCTTTGCCCATCACATAGACATTATTATACTGCTTTGACACTCTGCCAGTCCATATCTGGGACGTGGTAGCGACCCTGAAGTTTTCACCGAATTCATCCATCGAGAACTGATTGAGCAGGCTGCCGGGCACATTTCCTTTCGTCTTATACTCTATATCGCCTTTGTTGATATTTATCTTCTGGATAACAGTTATATCTCTTTCCTGCGCGAGTTTTGTTTCATATTCCTCGACCGCTTTTTCAACATTCATTGAATAATCCTTTTTTTCATTTTCCGTCATGTTGTTGTAGGTATCTTCCAGGATCGAGGATATTTTATCCCAATTCTCAGATGAGGTAATCTTGCTGTCCCTTATGGCGAATATCTTTTCCTGCACATTCTTTGGAAGCTGCGGAACTATCACTTTGTAGAACCTCTCCTCGCGCTGCGCTTCGTAATACCGGACAGGCAGGTTCTTTTTATATGTGATGTAGATATTGTTCTCTGACACATACAGGTTGTCCGAGTAGCCCATCATGAACGACTTTGCGTTGATCTTTTCCGACTTGATGTTCACGGACGCGATAGTATGGAATACGTAATTCTGCTCAGGGTTATCAAAATAATAGATATCTGGTGACATTATTTTAACAGAGCCACGCTTTATTGTTGGCACGTCCACGAATTCGTTATAATAATAAACGCTATCCTTCACTATGAAATAGACATAGTCCCCTATCATCCGTGACTGGAAGTAGTTGCCATTGATGCTGAAATTGGATACCTGAACAGGGTTTTTCCTGTCAGAAATATCATAGATCAGAGCATTCGTCTTCTGGGTGTACCTTGGCATGGGCCTGTAATCGTACTCAGGAATTACCATTACCTGAGCGTCTTCCTGTGTGAATACGATGAGCCTGTCATCGTTTATGAACATATCGGAGGGTCTGCCGTCTATCGTTGTCGTAGAAAGTGTCTTTGCCTCAGCCGCGGGGAATGCATCGACTATGACAAGTTTGTTCTGCGCAAGGACGTAGATGAACTTGCCGTCATTCTTTACAAAATCAGCCTCATCCACGCCCTCTACCTGTATGTTAGTGGTTGAATAATCCGCTGCCCCGGATTCACCAGCCCCGGTTTTCATGGCAGGTGTCGCCATTGGCATCGCCTCTGGGATTGCAACGCCATCCATTGCGCCTGTAACTAACATTTCTTCTCGCATGAAACCGCCGAAATTACCTCCCCACCCGTACTGGTCGTAACCCGAACTGGCAGCGCTGGCTTTTAGAAATTCCCTGATCTCTTTTGCAGATGAAAATTTCTTTAACTCCTGCGTTGACTCGAACTGGGATACTATTATGGAAGCATTGCCTCCGGTCTTTCCCCCACTGTCCGCCCCATTGTCGGGATTGATACAGCCGCTAAGAACTGCTGCTGCGGCTATAGATATTATGACCATCAAGATCAATGATTTATTTTTCATTTTCTTTCACCTGCTGGATAGATAAACTGAATATGTAATAAATATATCTTTAACTTCGAATTAATTTGAAGTTATGCCTGACTATCCGCAGTATTTAAGTATCAAAAAGGTATCTTTGAATTATGAAAATGAACGCCAGCATAAAGGCAGAGCTTATCTCTATCGGAGCTGTGGATATCGACCCCTCACTTCTGGGCAGGCTCACAGTACCGACTGCAGGGCCTGGCGCTGGAGGCAAAGCTTTTTTCTTAAGGTCTGGAAAGCACAGAGTGAGACTGGTTGTAGATGATGGCTCACCCTTGCGTGCTGTCAGGGATAAGGGCGACATCGTGATATTAAAAGGCGGGAAAGAGCTTGTGCGTGGGACTATCGAGGACGAACTCATTCACTGTCCAGAGCAGGCGTACATAACCATGAGCGAGCGATGCATCTATGACTGCAAATTCTGTCCTGTCCCCAAGCTCAATGGAAAAGTAAAATCCACAGATGAGCTTCTTGCGCTAGTGGAAGAGGCGCACAGGCTCGGGAATATGAAAGGCATCTCGATAACTTCTGGTGTTGAGGTCTCGCCCGAGAAAGAAGTGGAAAGGGCGGCAGACCTTGTAAAAAAGCTGAAGAAATACAAAGTTCCAATCGGCGTGTCAGTCTATCCCACAAAGGACTCATCTCGCATATTAAAAGATGCCGGGGCAAGCGAAATAAAATATAATGTGGAGACCATGGACAGGGAACTCTACGACAAATACTGCAAGAAGCCGCCTCTTGATTTCACACTCGACTGCCTGAAGGATGCGGTAAAGATCTTCGCCAGGAACCGCGTGTTCACTAATTTCATAGTAGGGCTCGGGGAGACGGACGAGACCGTCGAAAAGTACTACGAAGAGCTTGCAGCAATGGGCGTCATACCAATAATAAGGGCTGTGGGCGTGCATCCCCTCAGGTTCGGGGAACTTGAGGCAGAACGCCCAACAATGGAGAGACTGCTGAAGCTCGCCAGGATGTCAGGAAGGATACTGGATAAATACGGACTGGATGCAAGCGCTGCAAAGACAATGTGCCTTCCATGCACAGGATGCGACCTGAACCCTCATATTGACCTGTAAGAGATCTATGCAAACCAGGATGAAAAGGAAGGCAACCAAAAAAAGTACGTTGGAGAAAATGTATATGGAACCAGCAGATGATTTCAATATAAAGGTTAGCAAAAATGGGCCATACATAGTTTTCGGGAAAATCCCAATAATAGAATATGTGATAAATTGCGACCGCAAAGGCATCCCGAATTACTATTGAACGATCTTGAAAAACTCTGCGCATCTGCCCGTTTCTGTCATCGCTCTGGAGACATCTGGGAACAGATCCCCAGATCAGATGATCCGGTAACCAAAAAAATCGCTATCAGGAATTCATGCGATTGTCCTTCTGGCCGCCTTTTGCTCCAGGATAAAAGAACAGGGATGATAATTGAGCCTGAACTCATACCTTCAATCGCATTGGTTGAGGACACTTTTATGGGGGTGAAAGGTCCGATCTGGGTGAGAGGCGAGATCCCTATTCACTCCTCAGATGGTAAAATCTATGAAGTACGTAACCGTGTCACCCTCTGCCGATGTGGCAAATCCCTGAACAAGCCCTTCTGTGACAGCAGCCACTACCCGGAAAAAGGACTGCATGTGGAGAAAAGATGTTAAAGAGCAAAGGTGAACTAAAAGACATCCAGGGAGACCTGGAAGATATTTTGAGAACCAGGAAACGGGCATTCGTCCTTTTCTATGCTTCGGGGTGTCCATACTCACAGGCATTTATTCCAATATATGATAGATACCTTGAAAAACAACCACAGACTTTCCTGAGGATCATGATAGATGACAGGGAGGAACTAACTGACAGATTTTCTGTGGAGATTGTGCCTACAGTGCTTCTATTTGAAAATGGCAGAATAAAAAGAAGATGCGATGGAAATAAATAATTTTATCCCCTGTTTTCACCTTAAATATAATTATCCCATCATACCATTAATAGAATTGGCTCACTATTCAGGTCACTTTGCTTTTGCCGACCCACTCTGCAGTATCGGGGTGAATGAACCCCTTTGATTCATCCTGAACCATTTACAAAGATGAGACGGGAATCCTTGCGATATTTGCTATTTTATTTTATGCCGCCCTTGGCTTTATTTTATCTGACCCGCAGTTCGGGCATTTGGTCGCGCCTTTTTTCAAGAATGTCTTCTTGCATGAGGTGCACCAGAACATCCCGCTCTTTTCTGCCATTTCTTTGAGATCTTCGGGTGTCAGCGAGAACGGTACATAAGTACTGCACATGAATATCATTTCCCTTTATACCTCCATAATATGATACATTACATTTCATATTAAAGCTTCTGTATAGCAGACGCTCATATTATCGGGACTTCGATCCATTTAGAAAAGATTATCAGATTAAAGTTTTAAGTAAGCTTGATGGCAATAAAGAAATTATTTGTGATTATTTAAATATTATTCTTTTATTTTTCAATTCCCACATCCATTGCGGAAGAATGCACCTCATGCCATAAGATTAGACACGGGCTTACGGGTAATTCTTGCGATAATTGCCATTATAATACCACGTTCTCGAACGGTAAGCACATCCAAAAGCCATTTTCACCCGGCTTCGTGCACGACAGCTTTGACTGGGAGAAGGGGACAATGCCATGATAGCTGACGAGACCCCCACGTATGACCGGGAGAGATGGGAGAAAATACTTGACCTGCTCATCAAAAAGGATCTTGACCTTGAACTTCTTATGGAGACAAGGGTTGAAGACATCCTGCGAGATAAGGATATTATTAGTAAATACAGGGAAGCAGGCATCCTGCATATTTACGTTGGAGCAGAATCAGCAAGCCAGGACACACTTAACCGTTATAATAAAAATCAGAAAGTGGAACAGTCCAAGGAAGCCATTGACATTATCAACAATCAGGCATCATTTCAGAGACCTCATTTGTCCCTGGGATGCCGGATGATACCCCGCAGTCCATCGAGGCAGCTGTGAAACTTGCAAAGTACTACAGTCCGGATCTTGCTTTTTTCCTTGCCATAGCGCCATGGCCTTATTCTGATATCTATCCTGAGCTTGCCCCGTATATCGAAGAATTCGATTATTCAAAATACAACCTTATTGAACCCATCGTTAAACCGACGGGCATGACCCGCGAAGAGCTCAATAAGCATCTGCTTGCGGCTTTCAAGGAGTTTTATATGGATAAGCTCGGACATATTGAGGAGATGAACGAGTTTAAAAAATGATGTTAATTATTATAATGTATCTTATTTGGGTTTGATCTTATTAGCAAGATCCTTTCCAAGCCTCTTGCACTCCTCAAGGTCTTTTTCTGCCGGAGCGTACTGGGTGCGAAGCACCGGGTCAATCACGTTAATCCCAATTTTTCGCATTTGCTCTGCGATCAATACAGGGGCCTCTCCGCTCCACCCGTAAGAACCAAATGCAGCGCCCACGTTTGCTTTAATGCTGGCTTTTCCGATGGAATCAATGAATTTTTCCATTGGCGGCAGTATCTTATAATGGAAGGTCGATGAACCAAGAGCAATAGCATCAGCGGATTTCATGTCTTCCATTTTCGCCTCATGAAAATTCATTGCATTGGCTTCTATGTTTCTTGATCGCGCGCCTTCTACTATGGCATCTGCCATCGCTTTGGTGTTTCCAGATGTACTGAGGTATACTACGACTGGTTTTGGCATATTTTTTCCCACCTTTTGAGATTGGTTTTTCGGGGGCATTTAACCCCTCTCATTAATCATGTTAATATTGAATTTATTTAAGCCTTTCGTTCATGAGATAAACTTTCGGGACTACACATTCATGCAAGGGGTTTTCCGACATCCTTATGTTCAATAAGGATAATTCAGCATCAACCCCATGCGGGGGTAACCAAGCGGCCAAAGGTGATAGACTCAAGATCTATTCTCGCAGGAGTTCGAGGGTTCAAATCCCTTCCCCCGCATACAATTACAAGTTCAAATCGTTCTTTTTTAGGAATACTTTCACCTTGCTCTCTTAAGGCTTAAGCAATAGAACGGAGAGTGAAGTAAGAATGTTGTACAACCATGAAAGAAGTCTCAAAGCAACTGAAGAGAGAATAAGAAATTCAAGTATCGACGAAGCAAACAAGCAGTTAATATTTGAGTTTGAGAACTACTGTTTTGCGAAAGGTCTGAAGATAGCCAGAGTGTTGAAGCTATGGCGTCAATCCGACTTCTTTTCATTCGGCAGAAACTCAATAGTAGACAGATGAATGAAACTTAGTATTTTCGATAGTTATAGACATAATACACTTTATCAGAACAACATATAAATTTCAAATCAGTAGTGATAAATATGTAGTGAGACATATCACTACAAATATATGACATACAATCGAACTTTCAAAAGAAAAAACAAAGATGGAACGATTAAGACATATTATGCGGAAGTGAAGTCTGTTAGAGTAAAAGGAAAGGTAGTTCAGCAGTATATCCGGCCTTTAGGCACCGACCCCAAAAATCCAACAAAAATACCAATAGAGCCCGTTCACTTCTCATATCTTGCATTGCGGTTAA
>CBFFLL010000117.1:0-8299 GCA_965642175.1 Candidatus Methanoperedens nitratireducens
TATCACTTAAGTACGAAGTTGAGGGAAATGGCACCAAGCAAGAAGAATTCGACATGGTAGTACTCTCGATCGGACTGACCCCATCTGCTGCAAGCGAAAAGTTAGCCGAGATCGCGAATATTGATCTTGACGAATTCGGGAATATTGCTACAAAGATAGACAGCCCGATGGAAACAACGCGTCCAGGTATTTTTGTGTCTGGCACCATGCAGTCCCCCAAAGACATACCGGACACGGTAGCAGATGCAAGCGGCGCAGCAAGTAAAGCATCGTCTCTGCTGTCAAGCCAGCGCGGCACTCTTATTACTGAAAAAGTATATCCTCAAGAGAAAAAAATAGGTGACGAGGCGAGGATAGGGGTGATAGTATGCAGATGCGGGATTAACATAGGTAATGTCGTAGATGTTCCTTCTGTGGTGGAATATGCAAAGGCCCAACCGAATGTTGTTTATGCAAAAGAGCAGGTCTATGCCTGCAGTAGCGACAGTCTTTCTGGCATCGTTGATATGATCAATGAACATGACCTGAACAGAGTGGTTGTGGCTGCATGCACGCCAAGAACCCATGAACCTGTATTCCAGAAAGTATGCATGGAAGCGGGATTGAATCCATACTTATTTGAACAGGCTAATATCAGGGAGCACTGCAGCTGGGTACACCAGCAGGATAAAGAAAAAGCTACGCATAAAGCTAAGGATATTGTCAGGATGAGCATAGCCCGCGTGAAGCAAAACCAGCCACTATCTAAACAGACAATGGAATTCAACCATGATGCTTTAGTCATCGGTGGCGGGGTCACTGGCATGACTGCCGCTATTGATATCGCAGAAAAGGGTTTCAATGTTACTCTTGTTGAAAAAACACCAGGGCTTGGCGGGCTTGTGCAAAAGGTCACGCAGCTTCATGATGGATCCAGTGCAAGAGATATGCTTGATAAGATGATAAAAAAAGTAGAGTCAATGCCCAATATCAGACTTCTTACAGATACAGAAATTACAGAAGCAAAGGGGTCTATGGGACATTTCCAGGCACATGTCAAAGGACCAAATGTGGATGAGGATATCGAGACAGGAGTCGTGATAATTGCAACTGGTGCCAGTGAATTGTTGCCTGAAGGTTATTTCTCCTATGGCAAATACGACAATATCATAACCCAGAGCAAACTTGAAGAGATGCTTGAGAGCGGCGTGGATGCCGAGAAAATAGTTATGATACAGTGCGCAGGCGGAAGGAACGACGAACGCCCTTACTGCTCCAGGGTATGCTGCACAACCGCTGTGAAAAACGCCATACGGCTAAAGCAAGCAGACCCAAAGAAAGAGGTCTATGTCTTATACAGGGACATCAGAACGTATGGTATATGGGAAGAACTTTATACCAGGGCAAGAGACCTTGGAGTCATCTTCATGCGCTATACTGAAGATAAGGAGCCTGTTGTTTCAGAAGGAAAGGTGAGCGTATACGATCATTTACTTGGTATGGATTTTGATATCGACGCTGATCTTGTTGTGCTCAGCGCGCCGCTTGTGACTCCAGAATCAAACCAGACACTTTCATCAATGTTCAAAGTTCCGCTGGATGCTAACAAGTTTTTCCTCGAAGCCCACATCAAGCTTCGACCCGTGGAATTTGCCACGGATGGTGCGTTCCTGTGCGGAACCGCGCAAGCGCCAAAACTCATTAACGAAGCGATCAGCCAGGCTTCTGCTGCAGCGTCGCGTGCATGTACTATCCTATCAAGAGACACTCTTGAGATCAGCGGGGAAATATCTGTGGTCGACCAGGATAAATGCATAGGTTGCGGAAGGTGTGTGCTAGTTTGCCCATTCAAGGCGCCCACATTGAAAGAAGTGATCGTCATTACAGAAGAGATAATATATACTACAAAGAAATCAGAGATCAATGCTGCATTATGCAAAGGATGCGGATCATGCGCGGCAGAGTGCCCGACAGGTGCAATAACTTCCAGGCATTTCACGTCGCCACATATCTTTGCTGTACTCAAGGCATATGCGGAGGGGATTAGATGAGCGATTTTGAACCTAATATCCTGACATTTTGCTGTAATTGGTGCAGCTATGCGGGGGCAGATCTTGCAGGTGTCAGCAGACTCCAGTATCCTGCGAACAGCAGGATAGTAAGAGTCATGTGCAGCAGCAGGATCGAACCGACTTTCATCCTTCAGGCATTAAAGGATGGGGCGGACGGCATACTTATTACTGGATGCCATATTGGTGACTGTCATTATATTGAAGGCAATGTTCACACGGATGAACGGATGAAAAATATGATGGATGCCCTGAAACACCTCGGGCTTGATGGCAGGCTTAAAGTCGAATGGGTATCGGCAAGCGAAGGCAAGAAGTTCCAGGAAACGATCATAAAATTTATTGAGAATGTGAAGGCATTAGGACCAAATCCACTTATTAAAAATACAGAAGGCGTAAAATGACAGAACAGAAAACAGAACCGGAAATTTCCGAGGAGAAGAGGATAGGTGTATTTATTTGTGAATGCGGCGTGAATATCGGCGGCGTTATAGATACAAAGGCTGTGGCAGATTATATGGGTACGTATCCCGGCGTGAAGGTAACTTCTGTCAACAAGTTCACATGTTCAGACTCAGGTCAGGCTGATATACAGCAGAAAATAAAAGAGCTTAACCTCAACCGAGTGGTCGTGGCGGCATGTTCTCCCAAGACTCACGAACCTACTTTCCGTGCATGTCTTGAGCAAATGGGCTTGAACCAGTATTTTCTTGAATTTGTGAATATCAGAGACCACTGCTCGTGGATACATATGTGGGAGAAGGAAAAAGCCACGGAGAAGGCAAAGGACCTTATCCGAATGGGCGTTGAGCGTTCAAAGTTGCTTGAGCCACTGCAGGCGAGCGAAGTGCCGGTTATTGATAAAGCGCTCGTAATAGGGGCTGGCGTCGCTGGCATGCAGTCGGCGCTTGACCTTGCAGATATGGGATTCCAGGTCTATCTTGTTGAGAAGGAACCATCAATAGGCGGCAGGATGGCGCGCTTTGATAAGGTCTTCCCCACCAACGACTGTTCGATCTGTATCCTCGGGCCAAAAATGGTAGAAGTTGCGAGAAATAAGAATATCCAGATAATGAGCTATTCAGAAGTGAAAGCAGTGGAGGGGTATGTTGGGAACTTCAACGTGAAGATAGAGCACAAACCGAGGTATCTTGATGTTGCCAAATGCACAGGATGCGCAAAGTGCAGTGAGGTTTGCCCGGTCGAGGTGCCTTATGACTTTAACGAAGGCTTTGGAACGCGCAAGGCGATATATGTCTCATTCCCGCAGGCAGTTCCTCTTCGCGCCGTGATCGATATGGAGAACTGCATCTCATGCAAAGCGTGTGCAAAAGCGTGTGAGAGCAAGGCGATAGACTATGATATGAAACCTTCTTATACTGACTTGAATGTTGGGGTCATAATTGGAGCAGTGGGTTTCAAGACATATGACCCAGAACCGAGACACGATTTCGGGTACGGGTTATATGATAATGTCATTACAGCAATGGAGTTCGAACGGCTGCTCAATGCTGCAGGTCCAACAGGAGGGCATGTTGTGCGGCCTTCGGATTGCAAAGAACCGATTCGCGTGGGATTCGTGAACTGTGTCGGGTCGCGTGATAAGAATACTAACATTTACTGCTCAGGTGTATGCTGCATGGTCACGATCAAGAACGCGCAGCTTCTCAAGGAAAAGCGTCCTGAAACTGACCATACTATCATGTATATAGATATAAGGACACCATTCAGGGGATATGAGGAGTCGTATAACAGGTCTCGAAACCTTGGTGTCAAATTCCTTCGCGGAAGACCGGTTGAAGTGAAGGAAGACCCTGTTACAAAGAATATCAAAGTGAGGATTGAAGATACACTTGCAGGGGAAATGCGAAACCTTGAATTCGATCTTATCGTGCTTGCAACAGGCATCGTCCCGAATGAGGGGATTGGCCAGATACAGCAATTATTGAAATTATCAAAAGCAGCGGACGGTTTGCTGATGGAAGCGCATCCTAAATTGAAACCAGTGGATACAACGATCGACGGAGTGTTCCTTGCCGGTGTTGCCTCTGGTCCAAAAGACATTCCTTATGCCGTCTCTCAAGGCAGTGCATGCGCAGGTCGTGCTACGATCCTTCTCAAGAATAAGAAAGCAATAACTGAAGGCATCACAGCTGTCGTGAATCCTGATGTTTGCGTGGGATGCCAGGTATGCATACTCATGTGCCCGTTCCAGGCTATTAAGTTAGATGAAAAAGCAAATAAAGCGGATGTTGTCAAAGCCCTATGTAAAGGATGTGGAACATGCGTGGCAGCCTGCCCGACGGGCGCGCTTGAGCAGAGCCACTTCAAAAATAACCAGCTTCTCGCGCAGATCAAGAACGTTTTTAGATTCCAGGAGGTATCAATATGAGCGCAGAAGTAGCTGCCACAAAAACCGCACCGGCGGGGAACGGCTGGGAACCCAAAATAGTAGCGTTTTGCTGCAACTGGTGCTCATATGGAGGCGCAGACAGCGCAGGCATGGGAAGGTTCCAGCAGCCGGCATCGACAAGGATCATTCGCGTGATGTGCTCTGGAAGAATAGATCCGCTGCATGTCTTCAATGCTTTCCTTGAAGGTGCTGATGCAGTTCTTGTCACAGGCTGTCATATTGGCGACTGCCATTATGTTAACGGGAACGATAAAACGAAGATAAAATACAAATATCTTGAAAATGTGGTTTACGAGCTTGGTATTGAAAAAGAAAGGCTCCAGCTTAACTGGATATCAGCCAGTGAAGGCGAAAGGTTCGCTAATTTCATACGTGATGTGACCGCGCAGATAAAGAAACTCGGTCCAAGTCCCCTGAAACCTGAGGGGGTGGTGTAAATGCAGAAAGGTGAGATGTATGTTGGCTGGTCAACCAAAGAAGATGTAAGAAAGCGCGGCGGCTCAGGCGGTCTTGTGACTTCAATGCTTGCAGCGGCGCTTGAGAAGAAGCTTGTGGATGCTGTTGTGGTGCTAAAGAAGATCAACGAGTTCGAAGCTGTTCCGATAATCACTTCTGACGTGAACGAGGTTCTGAATTCTGCGGGCTCCCTGCACTCTGTACCCAGCAATTTTGCAAAGCTCATAGCTGACAGGAACCTGAAAGTCGCACTGCCCGCAAAGGGCTGCGATGCGCGCGCCATAATCGAGCAGGGGAAACGCAATGCGATCAATCTGGACAATACATTTATCGTAGGTCTTAACTGCGGCGGATCGATGCACCCCGTTGTCACGCGAGAGATGCTTGAAGTGATGTACAAGATAAAGCCTGAAGATGTGCATGGGGAAGAGATCGAGAAGGGTAAGTTGATCTTTAAGACAAAGGACGGAAAAGAACATGCTATCACGATTGACGAGCTTGAAGAGAAAGGATATGGAAGGCGCGAGAGCTGCCGGTACTGCACGATAAAAGTGCCAAATAATTCCGATATCGCTTGCGGCAATTGGGGCGTTACCGGAGACCTTGTGGGAAAAGCCACATTCGTTGAGATAAATTCAGAAAAAGGAGCAAAACTTCTTCAGAATGCCGTTGACGCAGGATTTGTGCAGGTACAGAAACCTGATGAGAAGGGAGTTGCAATTCGCGCAAAGATAAAAGGCGTGATGGAAGACCTTGGAAAGAAGTGGAAAGGTAAGATATTTGTTCCAATGGATAACAGACTTGAGTTTTTCAGGAAAGAACTTGAGCATTGTGTAGACTGCGGCGCATGTAAAACAGTTTGTCCCACCTGCTCGTGCGGTGATGTTTCAAAATGCACCGAGTACCATCTGCGTGCTGATGCGTATAAGATGTCCATGTACCATCTCGTTCGGTTCACCCACCTTGCGGATGCTTGCATAGGATGCGGGCAGTGTACTGATGTATGTCCTGTGGATATCCCTCTAACAAGACTTTACAGGATGTTCGCGAACCCGATACAGGAGCAGTTGAAATACGAACCCGGGATGGATATGCGAAAACCGCCATATTTTGAGGTGAAGTTAAATGAGTGAAGATCATAGTATTAAAAGGAACCAGAAAAAGAAAGAAGAGAGCAGGTCTGCTCCTGATTTCTTTGGTTCATTGGGAAAAGGGATGGTACCAAAAGAGAACTTAGAGACATTGGGAAATTCTTCAGGATTAACACCTCTTGGTTTTGGTGTTGATGTTCGCAATAGGATCATGGATAGTGTTGATGTTCGTAATAGGATCATGGATAGAAATCCTGTAAGTGTAAGTGACGGATTTTCTACCACAGAGTTCACAGAGAACACAGAGATATTCAAGGATTCATCCGGATTATCACCTCTTCGTCCATTTGTTAAGAATCACAAAAAGGAGGTTCTCGAATGAGCGATAATGTTTATTCTACAATATGCCCGGGCTGCAATTTCGGCTGCGGGCTGTACATCCGCGAGAACGACGCTATTGATGTTGATTTCAGGAAATCCTCCCCTGCCAATGCAGGAAAGCTTTGCAGGTTTGGGATGAGCCTTCCAAAGCTGTATGCGCCGGCAAAATCGATGATCGATGGAACGGAAGCCACTCCTGAAGACGCTGCCAAAGAGGCTGCAAAGAGAATATCAGCAGGAAATGCCGCATTCCTCTCTTTCGGAAATACCACCTGCGAAGAACTTCTTGCATTCAATAAAGTTGCCGGCTCATATTTATGCACCGGAGTCAACTTCGAAACCCTTCCAAAGGATACCTATCAGACATTGAGCGTGGGAATACCTTACAGTGATATTGAGGCTGCTAAACATATCGTGCTCTTTATCGACCCATACGAACAGTATCCACTTATCGTCAGGCGTCTGCTTTCTGCAAAAAAGAAAGGGGCAAAGATCACTGCTGTGTGGTGGAAGACTCTGCCAATTGCTGATGAAATTATGAAGCCCACAGATGTTTCTAAACTTCAGCTTACAAAGGATTCGCTTGTTATCGCTGATTTCCATCCGCTCTCGGATACGGAGCAGGTAAAGAACGTGCTGGCTCTTGCAAAGAACGCTGGCGCGAAAATAACTTTCCTCAAACCGTTCGCAAATTCTACGGGCGCATATCTGCTGTCAAAGGACGCAAAGCAGAGGTCGCTGGCTCAGCTTGTGGAGGATATCAACAAAGGGGCGATAAAGACGCTGTTCTGCCTTGAATCTGACCCGTCGATAATACCCCCGGAGACGCTCGGGAAACTGACGAACCTGATCGTGCAGACAGGGAGCGCCATATCATCAAAGGCGAACATCGTAATAGCACATGAACCCCTGTATAAGAAGAAGGGTACGCTTCTCAACAACGAGGGCAGGGCACAGGCTCTAGGCGGTGCAGGAACTAATGGACTGGATGCTCTTGGTATCATTGCAGGCGCAAAATTCGAGTTCAATGCTCTTCATGAATCCGTGAAAAAGGCGATAGGAATAACGGCAGTAGATGAGTTTACTATTCCGAAGTACGATAGACCAGCCTACGCAGCGATACAGGCAGCAGCAAAACCTACTGAAGCAAAGACTGCGCTTGTGAGCGTTTATAATCCATTCATGTGGTTCAACCTTGCTGATGATAATGACTTCGTGGAATTGAGCCTGAACACAGCAAGGGCGCTCAAGCTCTTGAAGGGCGGAACGCTTAAGATCAAGTCCAACGGCGCATCCATAGAGAAGAAATTCAAGGTGGCGCCAGTGCAGGATAATGTGCTGATCGCAGCAAAGAAGTTCGGTATAGAGAAAGGAATGCTCACGCCTGTTGAGATAATGAGGTGATGGAAATGGCAGAAGAGAAAGCGATTATAAAAGCAGCAGGTAAGGAAGTTGTTAAGACAGAGTCGTCGCCGCTTGTGAAAACAGGGGAGATGAATACTGATCTTCCAAATACACCAGAGAAGCCGGCCCCTGAAGCCGCAGTTAAAGTGGCAAAACCAAAAGAAGCTGATCCGACAAAGGAGTTCGTGGACGGCATCATGGTAGAGATGGCTCTTAAGGGCGCTTCAAAAAAGAGGCTTATCAAGATGCTGATTGAGCAGTATGGTATGGATAAGCAGAAGGTGATGTTCAGGCTGAAGAGGGCGCTGATCACAGAGCGGTATGCGGCGGCGCATGCGGAAGCGGGGCATTGAGTAAAAACAATAAGGAATAATCTTATATAGCCAAGTTTGAACCTGAATAATTAATTATTTTAATTCAATTGATTATTTATCATGCCTTATGAGATTATTATACCTGATAAAATTCAAAGAATTATCGATAAAAAGTGCGATAAA
Organism: Candidatus Methanoperedens nitratireducens; assembly: GCA_965642175.1. Taxonomy (GTDB): domain Archaea; phylum Halobacteriota; class Methanosarcinia; order Methanosarcinales; family Methanoperedenaceae; genus Methanoperedens; species Methanoperedens nitratireducens_A. The sequence continues at coordinate 8,291 of CBFFLL010000117.1, forward strand.
TACCTACAA
>CBFFLL010000118.1:0-3990 GCA_965642175.1 Candidatus Methanoperedens nitratireducens
ATCGCCATATTCTTATTTTGGTATAAGCAGAGAAAACCAATCACCCCTTTGGGCTCAGAGCCTGTGGGCCAACATGGTTTTTTTTCTGCGGATAGATAAATGTGCAACTTTCACGGGAATTGACCTCTCACCATCGCATACAATAACCTCCCCACTATATCCATTCGGAAGAGGATGAAGGTCAGCCAATCTTAATTTATTCCCCAACTGCGAAATGATGCCGATGTAATTGCGCAGCTTCTGTAACTCATACCTCTTAACTAAAAGCGCTATCTGTTTCGCGCGTCTGGTTTCGATCCTGCTCTTTCCCCCTTCACAGTGCATTATCTCAACATCCTGCTCACCCATTAAAAAAGGATAGCACCTGCATATCAATGGCCGCGATTCATATATGTTGCAGCCTCCGCTTCCGTAAAATATACATTCATCTTTATCACTTCGGCGCAGTATCCAGCCGATAGCCCTGATATTCTTGCCATCGTCAAGGCAGGAATAAATATCCGGCTCTGCAATTTCATCCCAGTGCAATCCCGTCCCTTTAATAATGCGCCTGATATCAAGGGGAAAAACAGATATCGCATTTGACGGGCGTGAGATATCCTTCGTTATCCTGATCTTGAAATTTTCCCTGCAGCACCAGCCGCATCGGGCACATGAAAAACCATACCTTGAAATGGATGCTGCAAAGACAGAAGAATGCGTATGCACAATGCGCGTAAGACGCTGTCGCAAGGATGCGGTATCCATGAATAACCTTTGCAGGGTCAGGATTTAAAGACTTCCATCAAACCGAATATTTCCGAAACATCATGGCTTCGCTCTGGCTGATCCTGAAAAGCTTTACAAGGAACTTGATATCATTCTCGTCCAGAGGCAATTGAGCAGGGATCGCCTTGCCCCTGTAAAAAATCGTACCTCCTTTCATATTCGCTCCCACATACCCTTTTGCTTTTCCTCTTATGACAAGGTTCCCGCCTTTCATATAAGTTCCTGCGAACTCCTCAGTATCGCAAACAGTAAGAGTCCCGCCTCTCATGAGCACACCCGTATTCATCCCCGCATCCCCGTAAACGTGTACTGTCCCGCGCTTCATCAATATGCCGGTACTCATCCCAGAGTTCCCGTTAACGATTACGCTCTTATTGGAATCAAGCCTCGCTGCGATAGTATCCCTGATAACTTTGTCATTTATGCAAAGACAATCCTTAGTAAGCACATTGGGGCTGGCAACGGTTTCATCAAGATCGTCCTGTAACAAACCCGTAATAGAGCTGTATTTGCGGAAGCCTTCACGGTCAGATGCCACTTCCATGACATTGCCAACTGGTTCTTTTACCAGCCCATTAACATAGATCGAACCTGAGACCATGCTGATGCCCATCCGGGTATCTACGTTGCCGTTGACGATGATGGAGCCTGTCTTGCGCGTGCCTCCTGTCCCGCCGAAAAAGACAAGATCAACACCGAGACTGCTGCCAAGCCGTTTGCCCACATTGCCTAAGATATGCACATCTTCACAGCGTAAAAGACATGTTACAAGGTCTTCGTATGTATAAGAAGTCCCCTTCTGGTTGGGTATTTTTTCAGAGGGAGACAATTTTTTCCCCATGTGCTGCCAGTAAAAATCATAAGTAAAATCGCACAGGCAATCAACATGACTGGATAATTCGATATGCATTGACATCCCTTTATGTGATTTACATATTATTATTTGGAATAAATTTGGGTATAATTATGGAATAATCCTTTAAATCAGAATTATATATATGAGATTGGAGGAAACTCATTTCCTATCCTATCCAAACATTTTTTTTGGGTTCCTCATGATATTTATTTTAATATGATGCTTATATTCGTTCCGTATCCTCGCTTCCGCACTGGGGGCAGGGGATAGGTATAAAGTTTGGGTCTGCCTGGAATTCAAAGCTGCAAATGCGGCACCTGAAGAACACTGCTTCCTGGTTTAATTCTTCCATTTTTATCATATATTATCACTAGTTTATATAAATTTATCGGCTCAAAAAGTTAGTTCGCTTAATAAGTTATATATGAAATGAAATCTACAAAAGAATTTATACGAACATGAACAGATATGATTTACTTATACTGGAAAGGTGATTGGTGTTATTCATAGATGTCTGGAGTTGCTAAACGGTGGATTGGGTCTGTCCCTACTTATTTTGGTCCTGATAATTATAAAGGATTTTAATAAAGAATTTTATAGTAAAACCCTCAGGTTTCAGATGTTTGCTGCATCTTTACTGCTTGGCATCGTGACATTTTCTGTAAAGGAACTGTACAAATACGGACCTTTTGATTTAAATGTTGACCCCTTTATTACAGAATTACTTGAAACGTTATATCTTATACTGACAATAGCGGCTGCTTTTATCCTGATGGGGCTGCGGAAAATAGATCGGGATAATTTCACACGAAAGGAGAATAAATGAGTGAAAAAATCGACTGGTATGATGAATTCGTGGATTTGGGTTACACCCCGTCGAAAGATGAACTTATCTGCCTGTATTATTTTGAACCTGCAAAGGGCATGAGCGAAAAGGAAGCAGCAGGGAGGATAGCATCTGAAAGTTCTGCCGGCACATGGACTACACTTCATAAACTCCCTGAACGGGTGGAAAGGATAAAGGCGAGAGCATTCCATATCGATGGAAAATTCGTGAAAGTGGCATATCCGCTTGACCTCTGGGAACCAGGCAACGCACCTCAGTTACTAAGCGGCATAGCAGGCAACATCTTCGGAATGAAGGCACTTCAGAACCTGAAGCTAATTGATGCCTCCCTGCCTAAAAAATATATTAAGAGCTATAAGGGTGCACATCATGGTATTACAGGTATAAGAGACCTGCTGAAAGTTAAGATAAGACCTGTTACCGGCGCTGTACCCAAACCAAAGATCGGTTTTAGCGCGGCAGAACATGCCAAAATCGCCTATGAAACGTGGATGGGTGGGTTTGATCTTGTGAAAGACGATGAGAACCTTACGTCTCCATCTTTCAACCGTTTTGAAGACCGTGTAGCCCGGATGGCTAAACTGCGGGACATAGCTGAAAAAGAGACTGGACAACAGAAAGATGCGTTGCTAAACATCACCGGCGAAACAAAGATAATGATGCAAAGGGCGAAACTACTCCACGACTCAGGTTTTCGTTTTGCTATGATCGATGTGGTCACCTGCGGCACTGCGGCTGTCCAAACCTTACGTGATGAGTGCAGCGACCTTGGCTTAGCCATTCATGCCCACCGCGCAATGCATGCTGCTTTTGACCGTAATCCAAAGCATGGTATTTCCATGTACTTCCTTGCAAAGCTGATGCGATTGATAGGTGTCGATGAAATCCATGTGGGGACAGCAATAGGGAAATTAGTAGGGACAAAAAAGGAAGTCATTGATATCGCAGATATGCTTCGATCACCCCGTGTAGAGCCTGGAACCATGCTCGAACAGGACTGGGGAACCATCAAACCTGTACTTCCGGTTTCATCAGGCGGTCTGCATCCTGGATTGGTACCGACTGTTATGCACATCCTTGGAAACGACTGCACGCTGCTTGTAAGCGGAGGCATACACGGGCATCCGAAAGGAACACGCGCGGGGGCGATGGCAGCTATGCAGGCGATAGAAGCGACAATGGATGGTATTGACCTTAAGCAATATGCAGTTAACCATAAGGAATTAAAGCAAGCTCTGGAAAAATGGAAATATTTCAAGCCCAGGTAATTTTGATTAAAATAGTGATTTTCTCTTAGCTTTCTTTTCTTTATGTTCTGGTACAGCAGGTTCACCTGACAGGCCTTCTGTCACATTTACAGTTGCGGGTTCCTGAGCTTTTTCCGCGGCCAATAACTCTTGTGATGCAGGCATGGCAACAGATTCAGGTTTCTTCTCCTCCTTATCAAAAGTAAATAGCTTAAGATCAGGAAGAGCTGTTACAACTTCTGGTTCCTTTTCTTCTTCCTTCTCATGTTTGA
>CBFFLL010000118.1:4090-8288 GCA_965642175.1 Candidatus Methanoperedens nitratireducens
GTTTTTTCCTCTTCTCCATCCGGTTTTGTTATCACAGGTTCAGGAAGAGCTGTGAAAGCATCTAACAGTTTATCCATTTCCGTCACGACCGGCGGTATCTCTGGCTCAGGCGGCGCTTCGACCTTTTCTGCTGCCGTTTCTTCCACTTTCTTCGTCATCGTTGAATAAAGCTCAAGAGGCAGTGTGCGTTCTTCTGGCGGCATCTCCTCTTCCTTCACAGGTGGCGGTATTTCGAGTTCGAAAGGGGCTTCAAATATTTCAGGCAATTCATCTTCAAGTTCAAATTCATCTATTTCAGGCAATTCATCTTCAAGTTCAAATTCATCTATTTCTATAACCTCTGGCTCGGGTTCTACTAAACTCTCAGGCTCTATAAACGCCGATTTATCAGGGACTTCACTTGCTTCTCCCGCAGCTTCAAGAACCTTTATATCTTCAGGCTTCATAAACGGCTCAACAAGAGCTTTCATTGCTGTACTAAACGAGTCAATTCCTTGTCTGGATGCTGATTCAGGTGGAGGCGCTGCGGCTAAAACATCTTTTTTTAGCTCGAATTTTTCAGCAATGAACTCAATATGTTTGATATCAGCAATCCCGGAAAGTTCACTTTTCATTTCTTTTTTGGGCTGGATACGGGGTTCGACACTTGTTTCAGGTTTCTTTTTTGAGTTTCGAAGCCCGACTAATAATAAAAAGGCGATAATTATCAAGATAATGTTTGCAAGGATAAGCAGATTATTTGGGCTAATAAATTCCGTACCTTCAATGTAAGTTTCAATACCCATATTATCTCCAGATAATAGATATAATATTAATAGTATAATACTTAATGTTTTTGATTATAAACATAACCCATCAAAAACCATATATTTAAGAAGTCAAATGAAGTAAAAGAAAACTAAAATTATTAAAGAACAACATCGGTAAAACATGATCTCAAATTTCATCACAAGGGTAAAACATGCAAAAGTCGCCTCAATCCCCATTGCCAGCGTACCGGGAGAGACGAAGGACAGAGCCCTTGCATCAATGGTGCAGGCATTAGACTCGAACAGGGAAATGATCATCAGCGCCAACAAAAAAGATCTTTCAGCAGCCGAAAAACTCGTGGATGCAGGGAAACTCTCAAAATCTCTCCTTAAAAGGCTGAAATTGGATGATATAAAAATTGACGAGATGATCGCAGGCATCAAAGACGTCATTAAATTTGAAAACCCAGTAGGTATGACACTATCAGCGCTTGAACTTGACAGAGGTCTTGAATTGTACCAGGTAAGCTGCCCGATCGGCGTGATAGGCGTTATTTTCGAATCCCGTCCCGATGTCGTTCCCCAGATCATGGCGCTGTGCTTAAAGAGCGGGAATGCCAACATATTCAAAGGAGGCAGCGAAGCCGCTCACTCCAACAGGGCTATCTTTGATGTTCTTGTGAACGCCATTGAGGGCACACAGGGTATGCCGTGCGGCGCTTTTGCGCTTATGGAGACAAGGGAAGAGGTTATGGAGATGCTGAAACTTGATGAATATATAAACCTCATAATTCCCAGGGGATCAAATGAGTTCGTGAAATATATCCAGGACAATACCAGGATCCCTGTCCTTGGTCACTCGTCCGGTATCTGCCATGTGTACGTGGACAGCCTTGCGGACATGGTAAAAGCCGGTGATATATGCTATGACGCAAAGGTGCAGTATCCGGCTGTATGCAACGCCATGGAAACCCTGCTCGTGCACAAGGATATGGCAGGAAAGTTCATTCCAGAGATAGGAAAGAGATACACCGGAGCAGGCGTGGAACTGCGGTGCGATGAACGCTCTTTTGACCTCTTACAAGATATGGGGTTCCTGAAAGCGATACTTCATGCAACAAAAGAGGACTGGAGTACAGAGTATAATGACCTGATCTTATCCATAAAAATAGTGGACTCACTCGAGGAGGCTATTGAGCATATCAACACGTACGGCTCACATCATACAGATGCGATCGTGACTGAGGATAAAACGAATGCCTCAAAATTCATCAGCCTTGTGGACTCTTCAAGCGTGATGTGGAACGCTTCGACCAGGTTTGCAGATGGATTCCGTTACGGGAAAGGCGCGGAGGTGGGCATAAGCACCAACAAGATACATGCCCGAGGACCTGTGGGGATGGAAGGCCTTCTGATCTACAAATATGTGCTTATCGGGAAAGGGGATAAAGTGGCTGACTATGTTGGGAAGAGCGCCAGGAAATATACGCATAAAAAATTAGATATAAGCCTTGCTGATAAAATGGAAGTCATTAAATGAACGTCATCGATAGAAAAGAACTTTTCAGGACGATCAAAAAGATTGTGGTTAAGATCGGGACTTCATCACTCACCTGCGAAGATGGAAGCTTTAACAGGCGACTCACAGAAGACACAGCCCGGCAAGTCGCAGAACTCAGGAAGCTGGGTAAAACTGTTATCATAGTTAGTTCAGGAGCTATCGGGATAGGGGTTGAAGAACTGAAAATGCCCTCGCGCCCAAGGGATATCCCGCTGCGCCAGGCTGCTGCGGCAGTTGGTCAGAACATACTGATGCAGGAATGGATGGCAGCGTTTAAAAAATACGACATCAAGGTAGCGCAGATCCTGCTCACTTATGAGGCTTTCTCAAGCAGGATGACGTATTTAAATCTGCGAAATAGCATCTCGGCACTCTTGGAAGCCGGCGTTGTGCCTATAATCAATGAGAACGATCCGATATGCGTGCATGAGATAGAGGCGACCTTCGGGGATAACGACAAGCTTTCAGCAATGGTGGCAAGCAAGGTCGAGGCTGAACTCCTCATCCTCTTATCTGATATTGACGGGCTGTACAATAAGAACCCAAAGAAAAATGAAGATGCAAAGCTTTTGAGCACGATTGAAAATATCACACCTGAAATAGAGAGCTATGGAGGAAGCCCGACGAGCATGAAAGGCGTTGGCGGGATGAGGACAAAGATAGAGGCAGCAAAGATAACTTCCATAGCAGGATGCCACATGGTTATAGCCAACAGCGCAGTTGAGGATGTTATCCTAAAGGTCATGAATGGCGATAACATCGGGACGCTGTTCCTTGCACAGAATGGGAAGTACAGGAACAGGACGCGCTGGATAATCCTGTCAAAAACCTCTGGAAAGATAATCGTGGATAAAGGGGCAGAAAATGCAGTGAAGAAAGGGAGGGGGCTTTTGCCATCAGGGATACTTGAGGCATCGGGGATGTTTGACAGGGGGGATATCGTGGATATCGAGAGCAATGGAAATGTATTTGCAAAAGGTATCACGGATTATACATCTTCGGAACTGAATAAGATAAAAGGAAAGCATTCTGATACGATTGAAAAGGCGCTCGGATACAAGAATTATGACGAGGTCGTAAGGAAGATGAATATCGGACTGCTGTAACTGAGGTTTTTTCTTCCATGCTCGAATGGCTTGAGGGTTTTTTATTGAATTATGGTTATGCGGGTCTTTTTATTTCAAGTTTTTTAGCCTCCACCATACTTCCTTTCGGCAGTGAAGGCATTGTCGTTCTTCTTGTCTCCCAGGGATTTAATGCTATGGCTGTTGTAATGGTGGCTTCAACCGGTAATTTTTTTGGCGCTTGCACCAGTTATTATTTGGGTCTCAAGGGGCGGGGATATATGGAAAAATATCTCAGGTTCGATCAGCGAGAACTTGAGAAAGCTGAAAAATATTTCTCAAAATATGGGTCGTATGTGCTGTTGTTCACATGGGTTCCGCTCATCGGTGATGCCATCACGGTAACAGGCGGGCTTCTGAGGCTTAAGTTCACGACCTTTGCTATCCTTGTATTTGTTGGGAAGTTCCTGCGGTATCTTGCTGTGGCGTATCTTGCAGGGGTTATTTTGCTATAGGACTTTTTTTAAAAAAATAAAGTTATCAGAGCCGACTTTGATGAATATATAAAGCAAAACACAGCATTTAAAGTGAATATAACCCATAAGAACCCAATACGAACTCATTATAACCTGAGTTGGTATGGGTTCGTACCAGTTCTTTGCTGATTTTTAAGGTTTATAATGCGTTTGCTTCAGGCTCTCTTCACATCAATCTTGCAGGAAGCTTCTGCTTCCCCATCAGGTCCCCGACATCCTCTTCGCTTCTTATGACATCAGAGTCCCCGTCTTTTACAAGAACCTCTGCGCACCTCGGCCTCCCATTGT